>PKWK01000393.1 GCA_003133205.1 Granulicella sp.
CGAGACGCATGGTCAGGTCGACAGTCTCGTCGAACTTGGCGTACTTGGCTTTCTTGAGTAGGGGAACTGCGTCGATCAGGGTATACGGGCGGGGCTCAACGAGCGCGCGCGCCTTCACCAGATTCTTAGAGAGCTTTCTTGCCATTTTTCCTCGTCTCCCACCGCTCGAACCTGGCAGCGACTGTTGCGCGCTGAACCCATCCCGAATTGCTTGTCTTCAACTGCTGGCTGGATGAGCCGTTCGGCCGTGGTGATGTGACTGGCTTCCGCTTGGGGCGGAGGCACTCTTATGAGTATGCAGGAAAATGGATTTTCCGTCAATAATCTTGCTGGCTCGTGCGAGAATTCGGTGACTCAAAATGCGAAAACTACCAGTTCTGATCCTCGCCGCTGCACTTGCCTGTGGTTCTGCCCTTGCCGATGACGGTGCAGCCTCTATTGCCGCGGGCGGGATCGTGATGACCCGCGAACCCCGCATCACGATGGCAAAGGAAGTTCTGTTCATCAGCACAAGTAAGGTGGTAGTCGATTACGACTTCAGAAACGATACCGACACCGACATAACGACAGAGGTTGCGTTCCCAATTCCCGATTACAAGCCGGAAGAAGTATCCCGTTCTTTCCAGGGGTTTGATGACTTCAAGCTTTGGGTCAACGAGAAGCCCATTCACTACACTATTGAAACGAAAGCTTTCGTCGACGGCCGAGACTACAGCTCCCTCCTGCGTTCTATGGGCGTAGACATCCAGAGCTTCGGACACAGTAACGACGACAACGCCCGACCACAGTTCGACCGGCTGAGTGCAATTCAGAAGGAACGGCTGCGCAAAGCCGGTTTGATCGACAGACAATACGATGGGCCAAACTGGAGCGTGCGGAAAAAGTATTTCTGGTCACAGACCTTTCCGGCACACGCTACCGTTCATATCCGGCACGAATACACGCCGGTGCTTGGCAACAGCAATACAGTCATCTTCGACAAGAAAGCGCCTGACTCGGTGGATACGGTGTGCATGGATGGCAGTCTGCGCAAGACAGTTCAGGGCTACATCCAGAACTCGAACAATGAAGTTCCGTTCGACTACGTTGACTTCATCCTCACAACGGCCAACACGTGGAAGACGCCGATCGAGGACTTTACTCTCATCGTGGAGCGTCCTCATTCCAAAGGCGCGCGCGAAGACCTGGTGAGCTTCTGTTGGAACGGCCCAGTGGTGAAACTGGATGCGGACCACTTCTCCGCACATGTCACGGACTTAATCCCCCGCAAGGAACTTCGAGTCGGCTTTATCTCCGTCTTCGAGAACTATTGGAAGGGGACGCCCCACTAATCCCAGATCCTCGACGTCACCAGTTCGAAGCCGGCGATGGGACCGGTGCCCTGGACGGAGGTGGGGTGGGCGAGGTGTTCGGGCTCGTCGCCAGGGCGATAGATGGTGACGGATTTTTCTTCGGGGTCGATGAGCCAGGCGACCTGCGCGCCGTTGGCGATCCACTGGGCCATCTTGGCCTGGAGGTCGGGCAGGCGATCGGATTCAGAGCGCACCTCGACGACAAACTCCGGACAGATGGGAGCGTAGCGTTTCCGCTCGGCGGGGCCAACGGCATTCCAACTCTGCCAGCTAACCCATGCAGCGTCGGCAGCGCGCACGGAAGTGTCTGGTAGCCTGAAGCCGGTATTCGAGCCGAACACCCGGCCTCGCCCATCCTCTCGCGCCCAGATGCCCAGTTCGAGGGCTACATCGGTTTCAATTCCACCACCCTCGGACCCGGTCGCCGTCATCACAATAAGCTCTCCATTCGCATCGCGCTCCAGGCGCAACGGCCGGTTGTCGGCCGAAAGGCGCAAGAGCTCGTCGTCCGTTATGGGACGGTCCCGGCTGATGCGGATTGGCAGTTCGATTTCGTTGAACGCGAAGTTCATGCGGACAGTCTACTCCCGTGCCCGGCGGGCAGCCATTGCCAAACCCTCGACATCACCAGTTCGAAACGGCGGTGGGGTGGGCGGTGGGGTTGGCTAGGTGTTCGGGTTCATTTCCCGCGCGGTGCCGCGATTGGCTTGATATAAAGTTCGCCGCTCGGCTCGCGTTCGATCTGAAGCTTTTCGTTCGCATTTTGGAGGCGCAGAAGCACCTCATCGCTGATCGAGGCGTGCGGTACGAGCCATAAGGGGAAATACTTCTCTTCAATGACTAAGTTCATGGGGACAGTCTACTCCCGAGCATTGCGTAGGGATGCGCATTTTGGCCATCGGCGGTTTGGATATGCCGCGGTGGCGTATTGTGGAATCCAACTGAATCAGAACGGCTGGAGCTTATTCGCGGGAAGGCGGCTCAGATGACTACGCACTCGGATTCGACGGACCGCGGGACACGGAAGCACCGCCGGTTTGCGGTGGGAGAGTTCTTTTTTCGATTCGGGAAGATCATGTTTGTGGCTGTGCTGGTGGTCCTGATCTTTCTGCTGGGTGAAGCCATGGTGCATCACCGGTTCTTTCAAGGAGAACGGTACCGTGACAACGGCACCGTCGGGCAATAGCGGGCCTCGGGTTGGCAATTGGCGCGCACATTCAATTAGAGTGACCGAGAGTTCACTTCGCGAGAAGGCGGTTCGCGCGCGGCGCGAATAACCCACCCTTTGTGATTAAGCCACAAAGGATGGGCCACCCGGCTTGGTGGTTGGAACACTAGATTGAGGGGGTTGGGATGTGGCAGGTCGCGACGGTGAACGAGGCGTTCCTGAAGGTGAGCGGGCGCGGCGAAAAAGTAGCCTGGCGGTGGCAGGATAAGGATGGCGAGTGGAAGCCGATCGCGGCGGCGGGAATGTACGGGCGGGTGCGCGCGCTGGCCACGGTGCTGGCGGGTTGGGGCGTAGGCAAGGGCGATCGTGTTGTGCTGCTGAGCGAGAACCGCTGGGAGTGGCCGGTGACGGACTTCGCGGTGCTGGCGCTGGGAGCGGTGGACGTGCCGCTGTATATGACGCTGACCGTGGAGCAGGTGGGCTACATGTTGCGCGACTCGGGCGCGAAGGTTGCGGTGGTGTCGTCGGGGGATCAGTACCAGAAGCTGGTGACGGCGGGCGATCTGCCGGCGCTGGAACATGTGGTGGTGATGGATGAGGGCGAGTTTCCGGGCGCGGAGAGCTTTGGCTCGCTGATCGCGGAGCACATCGAGATGCAGGCACGCGATGCGGAGTTCGACGCGCGGGCGGCGGCGGTGCAGCCGGGCGACCTGGCGACGATCATTTACACCTCGGGAACGACCGGCGAGCCGAAGGGCGTGATGCTGACCCATGGCAACCTGGCGAGCAATTTTTCGCTATCGACGAAGCCGTTCGGGTTCAACGAAACAGACCGATGTATCTCGTTTCTGCCGCTCTCGCATGTGACGGCGCGGCACCTGGACTACGCGCTGATGTGCGATGACGTAACGCTGGCATACTGCCCGAAGTTCGACCAACTGAAGGAAGCGATGCAGGCGGTGAGGCCGACGATCTTCGTAGCTGTGCCGCGGGTGTACGAGAAGATTCGCCAGGGGGTCGAGGGCAAGTCGCATGGGTTGAAGAAGAGAATTCTGAACTGGGCGCTCGGGGTGGGCAAGATGTACCGGGCGGTGACGCTCGCGGGTGAAGAGCCGCACAATAAGCCCTGGGTCAACCTGGCAACGGTCGGCGCCCTGGTTGCATTCGGTGTGATGGTGGGTTTTGTTCCAAAGGATATGACGAGTGACCATGCGTACTTGTTCGCAGGGTTGGATCTGGCTTTTGCGATCTTCTTCCTGTCGATGCTGGTGATTTTTGCGCGGTTGTTGCGCTGGGCGATTGCGAAGAAGCTGGTGTTTTCGAAGATTCGCGAGGCATTTGGCGGGCAGGTGAACCTGTTCGTATCCGGTGGAGCGCCGCTTGGAATGGATACGGCGGGGTGGTTCACCGATGTGGGGATTCGGATTCTGGAGGGGTATGGGCTGACCGAGACGTCGCCGGTGATCGGGCTGAATACGCCGGAGAAGTACCGGATCGGCACGGTGGGGCCGGTGCTCGATAACGTCGAGGTGCGGTTTGCGGCGGATGGCGAGTTGGAGGTGCGCGGGCCTTCGGTGTTCAAGGGCTACTGGAACAAGCCGAAGGAGACGGCGGAGTCGTTCACGGCAGACGGGTGGTTGTGTACGGGAGATATCGGGAAGCTGGAGGATGGGTTCCTGTCGATCACGGATCGAAAGAAGGAGTTGCTGAAGACGAGCGGCGGAAAGCTGATCGCTCCGCAGCCGATCGAGAACAAGCTGAAGGCGCATGTGCTGGTGGGGAATGCGGCGTTGGTGGGGGACAAGCACAAGTTCGCGTGCGTGTTGATCTCGCCGAACTTTGCGGCGCTGGAGGGCTGGGCGAAGGTCCATGGCATTGCGGCCGCCGACCGCAAGGCGCTGGTGGCGGATACGCAGGTGGTGGCGAGGTATCAGCGGATCGCCGACGAGGTGAATGCGACGCTGGCACCGTTCGAGACGATCAAGCGAATTGCGGTGGTGGCGGACGAGTGGTCGATTGAAACCGACGAGCTGACGCCCAGCATGAAGCTGAAACGGCGCGTGGTGGAGAAGAAGTACGCGGCGGAGGTTGCAGCTTTTTACATGGATGAGGCAACGGCGACGGCGTAATTTTGACTAACTTTCTTGGCAAGCATTGCACCCGCAGGTGGTGCGGGGAATCGAATCGTATATATGAGTATGTTGCGGCGGGCGGAAAAGGTGGGGCGGAAGTTTTTGAATCCGGTCCCGACGACGGTAGGCGGGGGCGGACTGGCTTTCAAGGTGCTGCTGCAACTGGTTGCGAATCGAGAAGAGCGCGTGCCGAAGCAACCGCTGGGGCCGTTCCGGACGGATGCTTCGGTGTACGCGTCGGCGCCGGAGAGTGGGCTGCGGATTACGTGGTTGGGACACTCGTCGACGCTGGTGGAGATCGATGGGCTGCGGGTGCTGGTGGATCCGGTGTGGGAGGAGCGCGCATCGCCGGTGAATTGGTTTGGACCGAAGCGGTTCTTCGCGCCGGTGATGGCGCTGGAGGAACTGCCGCGCATCGATGTTGTGCTGGTGTCGCATGACCACTACGACCATCTCGGCGAAATGACCGTGAGGCGGCTGGCGGGACTGCCCTCTACGGCTTCAGCTCGGTGGGTGACGTCGCTCGGGGTGAGTGTGATTCTGCGGGGGTTTGGGGTTCGGGCGGAGCAGATCACGGAGTTGGATTGGACAGAAACCGTGTCGGTTGATGGAGCGGGTGGCGCGACGTGTGCGATCACTTCCCTGCCCTCGCGGCACTTTTCGGGACGAGGCGTCAGGCGGTTCGAGACGCTGTGGGGAGCGTTTGTGCTGCGCGGAGCCGAACACGCCGTGTACTACGGGGCGGATTCGGGATGGTGGGACGGCTTCGCCGAGATTGGCGCGGCGTATGGGCCGTTCGACGTGACCATGCTGGAGATTGGCGCGTACAACGATCTGTGGAAGCAGATTCACATGGGGCCGGATGGGGCGGCGCGGGCGTTTCAAGAGATGGGCGCAGCTGGACTGCTGATGCCGATCCACTGGGGTCTGTTCAACCTGGCGCTGCATGGGTGGCGGCAGCCGATCGAGCGGCTGCTGCAGATTGCGAACGCGGAGGGGCTGAAGCTGTGGTCGCCGGTGCCGGGTGTACCCACCGAAGTAGTACGCGGGATGGAACTGCGGTCCGACTGGTGGCGGTAGTCGGCGACTAGCGATGGACCTGCGCGTGTGGTTGGTGCGCGGGCGGCGGAATGGGCGGCCCGATGAGGTAGCGATCGATGTAGGCAACGACTTGGTCGCGGTGCGCGGCGCGGTACTCGGGATAGCCGTGGCGCAAGCCGGCGTCGTTGAAGCTGAGCAGGATGAAGGGCTCAAGCATGTTGTCCTTCTGGAGCGCGAGCAGGTTCTTGAGGCCGGGCTCGAGCTTCTCCTGGGTGACAGCGCCTGAGGCTAGCTTCTGCTTCACGTCGGTGAGGATCGCGGTGAGCGCGTCGACCTCCTCTGCGAGTGTGTGAACGTAGCCGGTGGGGGTGAACTTGAAGTCCCCTGTGTCCGAAGTAGAGCCTTCCATGGTCGCCTGGCTGGCGCTACGCGCTCCGTACGCAACACGGCGCTGCTGGTAGATGAGCCAGGAAGAGTGGCCGTCGCCTGTTTCGGTGGTCAGCGGCGGATCGATGGCGAGTTTGCCGTCCGGCGCGGTGAAGTCAGGGCGAACCACCTGCGGGTGGACGAGTGAGTTGTGAGTCAGGGTGGCCCACTGCTGCAAACCGACAAAGGCGGACTTGCTGTAGGGCTCGGCGGCGACAGCCTGCTCGTACTTGACGCGAGCGCCCTCGGTATCGCCCGCGGTCATGAGGGCATTGCCCCAAGTGCGGTATGCGGCATGGAAGTCGGGGTCGATGGCAACTGCCCGGGCGAACCAAGTGCAGGCATCTTTGATGTCGCCCATGCGGTAGCTGGTAGCACCGGCGAGGAGTGCAGCGGAGTACCAAGTGGGGTCGGCCACTGCGGCGGCGATAGAGTTTTCAAGCGCCGTGGGTAGGTCATTTTGTGCGAAGGCGAACTCGCCGCGCTTCACCAGAGGCTGGGCCTGCGGGGAGCCTTCATAGGTGTATCCGACGGTGAGTGGGAAACCGCCCGCAGGTTCGGCCGCCACGAGGCTGGTTGGCACCATTGCGTAGGTGCCGAGAACGTCCTGCACACGGAGACTGGTGTCGCCGAGGGATTCTGCGCGCTCTAACTCCTTGATGCCCTCCGCGATGATAGCTTGCTTCTGCTTGGGATCATCGACGCTGCCTGCCTTGGCTATGATGCCGGCGCCGTGGCGCTCTGCAAAAAGTGCGTTCGCAGGGTCCTGACGACAAAGGTCCTCGTAAAGCGGCAGCGCTTCAACAAACTTTCCTGCCGTGTAGAGCGCGTCGGCGCGGACGCGCTCCGAGTTAAAGTTGGGTTGGTGATGAACGGTTGCGGCGGGCTTCTTCGGAGCGGGAGCGGCGGTGGGTGGATTCTGAGCTTCGAGTGCGAGCGGCGAGGACGGCAACAGACTTCACGGGAACCACCTCTTTTGTTCGGACGACGAAACCATAGCATGAGCGCGCAAAAACACAGAGAAAATCTCTCGAATAGCGGCAACGGGTGCGCCGTGACGCAGGTCACAGACTGCTGGTGTTCATGGGGGCATACTTCGTAGCAGTCATGAAAAGGATCCTCCAGTCCGTTGCCCTGGCGCTTGCAGTGCTCCTTGCTGCACAACCTGCCTTGGCAACCATGACGTGCGTACAGAAGATGTGCGCAGACGGTAGTTCCTCCACGGATTGCTGCCTGCCCTCGAGTGATGCACCGATGCGTGGCATGTCGAATGACGTTGCCATGCCTTCCATGAGTGCATCCGGGCAGGCGCCGTCGCCCTCCGCGCTGACTGGATTGAGCTGCAGTTCTGAACCGTGCTGCGCCGTTTCAGCCCACTCGACACCGCAGTTGGCTACTCCGGCGAAGTTCAGCGTCGACAGGGTGGTCTCCTTCACACGGCTGGGTGGGTTGTCCTCGGTCGCCGCTCCGATTCGAGCAGATGTCACCTTCGGGGATGTGGTTGCTCCCGCACGCGCACGATACGTTCTGTTTCAAGACTTCCGAATCTAAATCTCTCCTTGCATTTCAGCGCATGAATACTGCCCTGGTCTCGATTGCCTCTATGGCACGAACCCTGTGGCGCGCAATGCTCTCAAACATTTGATTTGCCAAGGAGATTTCCATGAAACCGTTCGTAAGAAGCATTCTGATCACCGGCATCCTCACGATAGTCGCCAATACCTCAATGGTTGCGCAGACGAGTAATGGCGGGTTCGAGCAATGGTATCGCGCCAAGTACGGCCGTCCATCCCCTACCGAGCAAGCGCGTCTGAATACCTCACAAGGGAACGCGGTATCCCCGGCAGCGAAGCAGACCTCCAACGCAACATCTGCTAATGGCGGGTTCGAGCAATGGTATCGCGCAAAGTACGGACACCCATCGCCTGCCGAGGAGGCGCGTCTGAAAACCCCACAAATAAACTCTGCATCCCCGGAAGCGACGCAGCCCACGGTTGCTGTATCTGCCAATGTTGGGTTCAAACTCACCGAGCAGGCGAGTCTTGGCCAGACACCAACACTCGGCAGGAGCCAGCTCGATAGGTTGATCGCTACCGCGAAGACGCCGGTGGAACATCAGCGCATCGCCCAGGATTACCGGAACCAGGCACAGGATTATTTGGCCCAGGCGAAGGAACACGAGGCGATGATTGTGGCGTATAAAGCCAGTCCGAACATGACGTCCAAGAACCAGGCAGCCACCATCAACCACTGCGAGTACTTTGTCGGCAAGTTCCAGGACCTGGCAGTGAAGTCGCAGGAACTTGCGAAGAGGCATGAACAGATGGCCAGGGACGCCGAGAAGAAGTAACTGGGAAGCAGCCACGTCACCTGCGGGTCTGGAGATGATTTGTCTCCGGACCCAGCAGGAGGGGCGAGGCTAGCTTTCTCATAGACTTACGCGGTGTGACATAGCGCACCGGACGAAGTGCCGCTTCGGAGTAAAATTCAATTGATCAAGAAATTCCAAACTGAGAGGTTTTTGAGATGCGGATTGGTATGTTGACGGGGGGCGGGGATTGCCCTGGCCTGAATGCGGTGATTCGCGCGGTGGTGCACAAGGGCGTGCTGCATTACGGGGATGAGTTTATCGGGTTCATGGAAGGTTGGCGCGGCGTTCTGGACGACCGGACGATGCCGCTCAGCATGAAGACGATGAGCGGTATGCTCCATCGCGGCGGAACGATCCTGCGGTCTTCGCGGACCAATGTGAAGAAGATTCCGGGCGGGTTCGAGCAGTGCCTGAAGGTGATCCAGGACGAGAAGCTGGACGCGCTGATCGCGATGGGCGGAGACGATACGCAGTCGATCTCGGTGGAGTTGGCCAAGCGCGGCGTGAACGTCGTGGGCGTGCCGAAGACTATCGACAACGACCTGAGCGGGACAGACGCGTGCTTCGGGTTTGATACGGCGGTGATGATTGCGACCGAGGCGGTCGACCGGCTGCACTCGACCACCGAGGCACACAGCCGGGTGCAGGTTGTCGAGGTGATGGGACGCGATGCGGGCTGGATCGCGGTGACGGCCGGGATTGCGGGCGGCGCGGACGTGATCCTGACGCCGGAGAAGCCGATCGACATGGACGATGTGGTGCGGCTGCTGCGGGCGCGCTGGGAGTGCGGCAAGAAGTTCGGGATCGTCGTCGTGGCAGAGGGCGCAAAGCTCCCGAACATCGAGGGTCAGGTGACGGTGGGCGACAAGCTGGACTCGTTCGGGCACGCACGACTGAGCGGGATCGGGCAGGTGCTGGCGGAGGAGATCGAGAAGCGCACGGGCTACGAGACACGCAGCGTGAACCTGGGGCACACCCAGCGCGGCGGGACTCCGACAGCGTACGACCGGATGCTGGCGACACGCTATGGCATCGCGGCGATCGACATGGTGCATGAAGGTAAGTTCGGACGGATGGCGGTACTCAAGGGAAATATGATCTGCGACATAGCAATCGCTGACGCAGTTGCCAGCACGCGCACCGTGGGCGAGGACCTGTTCGCCGTGGTACGGGGCTTGCAACCGGCAAAGTAGGGCGGTTGTAAGTTGTGAGTTGAACAGAGGCGGCAGTGTCCTTTCCGGGATGCTGCCGCCCTTTTGTTTATCAGTCGGTTAGCCCTTGTTTATCAGTCGGTTAGTAGCGGAGGCGTTGATTCCCCGGATGGGTCGCAGAAACTTGTTGTCTGGGCGATGGATTGGGGATACAAAGGTGTTCCGGGTCTGGTGCGGCAATTGACCGGGTATCTTCGGGTTTTCGGGAGCGAGCTTCCATGGCGGGTGCGGTCCAGCAGATGATGCGCGAGGTGATGGATATCCGGCAGGCGGCGGACTATCTGGGCATAAGCGGCGACACGCTCTACCGGTACGCTTCGGAGGGGTTCATCCCTGCGTTCAAGCTGGGCAATCGCTGGCGGTTCAAGCGAAGCCTGCTGGATGCGTGGATGGTGCGGATGAGCTCTGCGAAGGCTCCGGCGAATGTGTCCGTGATGCCGCGGCAGAAGAAGCCGGCGGGACGAGCGCGGTAGGGGTCCGTTTGTTGTTCTGACTCTCGGTATTGCGACATCCGCTTCCAAATAGGGTTAGGAACTAGCAAGGTACCGATATGAAAGTCTCTGCTTTTCGGGCGCTACTTCTCGCCTTACTTGTCTCCACCGCGTCTCGCATGCCTGCACAGGTTGCTGCAGTGCCGCAGGCGGCTCCTGCGGCTCAGCAACCATCGGCGAATCCGCAAAGTGCGCCTGGGACGCCCGGGGCGGTGCCTACTATACGGGTTTATGTGACGCGGGTGGTACTGGATGTGGTGGTAACGGATGGGAAGGGGAACGTCGTCTCCGGCCTGACGAAGAACGATTTCAAAGTCACGGATGCGGGTGAATCGCAGACGGTGACCGACTTCGATGTCTCGGCTGTGCACTTGGCGAAGCCGGACATCACCATCAATTCGACGGCGGACCTGGACAGGCTGGCGCCGGATGCGCCGGTGAATATTATTCTGCTGGACGAGTTCAATACGTTGTTCGAGGACGAAGCGTTTGCGCGGTATTCGCTGAAGAAATACCTGGAGAAGCAGCCGGACAAGCTGACGACCCCGACCATGCTGCTGGCTGTGGGAATCGACAAGTTCACGGTGCTGAACGACTACACCCAGGATAAGCAGGCGATTCTGAACTCGCTGGATCATCACTTTGTTGAGTATCCATGGCGGAATCAGGGAATCTCGTGGGCGCCGGAGCGGCTGGCGACGGCGTTTGGCACGTTGGAACGTGTGGCCGAGGCGACCGTGGGTCATCCGGGGCATAAGAACATGATCTGGATCGGGCGCGGGTTTCCCAGCATCAACATGGCGAATATTCCGGTGGATTCGTCGCGCCGCGTTGAGAGCTACGTGCAGCAGTGCGTGAATATGCTGCGCGATGCGCGGGTGACGCTGTATGCGGTCGATCCCGCGGGCCTGGTGGTGGACCCGATCGCGAAGTACGGGAATGAGGCCGCGTTTTTGGACCCGTTCGGCGGCAACTACGACTTCTCAAGGCTGGCGCGCGCGACGGGCGGCAAGGCGCTGTACGGCCGCAACGACGTCGATGTGGAGATTGGCAAGAGCGGGGACGACGGCGTGAACTTTTATACGCTGACCTACCGGCCGACGACGGGTGGGATGGACCCGCAGAAGTTCCGGAAGATTGTGGTGACGGTTGACCGGCCGGGTCTGACGGCGACGACCCGACTGGGATACTTCGTGGCGAGGGGCCCGGCGCGGGTGAATCCGGCCAGTCCGTCGCGACAATTGATGTTCGACCTGAACTCGGCGGCGAACAGCACGATGGTCTACGATGCGGTACCGCTGACCCTTATCCCGGACCCGAACGACCACGACTCCTTCAAGTTGCGCATCGAGGCGAAGGGGCTGGTCTGGACCTTTGCTACGGATACTGAGCCGCGCCACGCGAATTTCGTCATTGTGACGACGACCTTCGACAAGAAGGGCAAGGTGGTGAAGGAGATTGCGAAGGTGGCCAAGATAGACGCTCCGGCGACGGTGGCGCCCAGGGGCAGAATCGAGCTGCCGATCATTGTTCCCGTCAAACTCGAGCATGATCCGAAGGCTGTCCGGTTGCGGGTTGTGGTGCGAATCGTTCAGACGGGACGTGAAGGGACAGCGGACGCGACCTTACAGTAGCGAGGCTGGAGGTACCAGGTTCGAGGGGCAGCCGAGGTCGGCGGTCGCGGTGCGGCTGCCGACGCTCGGCCCTGGAGCGGATGGTTACAGATCGGTCAGGTCGTTGTGGTGCCACTGGTTGTCGTAGAAGAGCTCGTGGACGTGATTGTCGGTTCCGACGAAGTTGACGTGCTGCTGGTTGTTGAAGGTGGTGGCGTAGCCGTCGATGCGGCTGCCGCGGGCGGCGAGGAGCGGGGCGATGGCGCAGGAGGTTTGGCTGTTCGACCACTCGGTCTGGACCAGGTAGTTGCCGAGGCGAACGGTCTGGCGGTTGCAGATGTCGCCGATCTCGTTGCCGGTGTTGGGGTCCCACCAGGTGCTGAGCGTGGGGTCGGTGATGGCTTCGCAGAGTTCGTGCGAACTGACTTCGGTGAGGGTGTCGAGGAAGTTTCCGGGGAACACGCAGCCGTTGCAGTTGGCGAAGGGGATAACGGCGTAGTAGATTCCGGAGCCGAAGGCGTCGTGATAGCCGCAGAACTGCTGGCATGAGGCTCCGGCGCCGCTGGGGCCATCGCAGACGCAGTTGGGCGGGAGGTAGACGAAGTAGAGCGTATTGGCGGTGGTGGCCGGAACGGTGCGCGCGTTAATCCAGCCCTGGAGTGCTGTCTGGATCTGGGCATCGGTGACCAGGCGGCCAGTGGAGGTAGTCGTGCCGGGCTCACTGCTGGTGATGTGGACCGACCCGATGCGGCTGCCGTGCCCGATGTTCTTGCCGGAAAGGCTGTACTCGCCGAGCAGATCGATCATAGAGCTGGTGAGGATGAAGTCGAAAAAGGCGTCGACCTGTGCGGGGAGAGCAGCCGTGGTGCCGGTAGACCACTCTGCTCCCCAGTAGATGGGGACTACCTGGACGGAGGTGAGGACGGTGCCGCCGTGATTGGTGAGAACGGGGGCAGGGGCTCCGGGCATGGGGGAGACACCGTGCGCGACGAAACTTTCCGGAGGCACGATTCTCTTCGGTGTGACGGTCTGATTTTGGGCCAGGGGGGCGATTTTCTGGGCTGTGCTAGCCATAGCAATCTCCTTGGGGTGGAAAGTAAGCCCGAATAAAACTAGTTTTCTTTTGATCGGGCCGAGCCAAGGACCTGGGAGCCACGAATTCTACGCCTCGCGGCGTTTTGATGGCAATTGCCGCGCGCAAAATATTGATATTGCTACAGGCTTCTTCAGGTTGATTGCAGCGTGAAGAGGGTGATTTCGGGGGGGCAGTTGAGGCGGAAGGGTAGGCCTACGGCGCCGATGCCGCGGTTGACGTAGAGTTGGAGGCGGCCGAGGCGGAAGAGGCCTTCGACATACTTCTGGCCACCGGCCGGGAGGTAGTAGGCGGGGAGGAAGGGGAGGCGGACCTGGCCTCCGTGGGTGTGGCCCGAGAACATGAGGTCGACCAGATGGCCGCGCGGATGGGTGAGGAGGTCGTCGGCGTAGTCGGGGCCGTGGGACATCAGCAGAACGGGACCGTCGGGCCTCTCGGGAATGGCGCTATCGAGGTTGGGCACATGGGTCACGGGATCGTGGATGCCGCAGAGCCAGAGGCGTTGACCTGCGCGCTCGATGGGCACATGTTCATTGACCAGGAGTGGGATATCGACCGCTGCGAGGATGGGATGGATGGTGGGCGCGCCAAGGAATGAATCGTGATTGCCCATGACGGCGAAGCGCTGCGGGCAGGCGATTTCGCGGAGGGATTCGGCGCAGCGATACATGGCTCCCATGACGTAGTCGCGCGGCATCGGGGTAAAGCTGATGTAGTCGCCGGTGAGGAGGACGAGGTCGGGCGCAAGCGAGTTGACCTGGGCTACGACGCGGCGCACGAAATAGGGTTCGGTGAACTCGTCGAAGTGAATGTCCGAGATCTGAACGATGCGGAAGTTGTGAAAGGCGTCGGGGAGATTGTCGATCGCGATGGTCTGGGTGACGATGCTGATCTCGTGGCGGGCGATTTCGCCGGAGTAGAGGGCCAGGCCGGCAGCAACAGCCGTAGAGCCGCGCAGGAAGCTGCGGCGGGTGAGGACGGATTTCTGCGCTGTCAACGGCTGATCGGCCACATTTCCGGTCATAGTGCATGATAGCGGGTTTCGCGAGGGGAGGTTGATGCTGCCGGAGCAAAGGTGGACACAAGGAGATTCTCTCGGGGGAACGACAAACGAGGAGCGTTGGGTAGAATTGGGCGGATGAGTCTGAATGTAAGAAGGAAGAGCGCGGCGAGTGCGGCGAAGTCGGCAGGGGTAGAGGCGCTGCTGGTAACGCATCTTCCGGATGTGCGCTGGCTGTGCGGGTTTACCGGGTCGAATGCAGCGCTGGTGCTGTGGCGCGGGCGCGCGGTGCTGTTTACCGATGGGCGCTACACCACGCAGGCAAAGGCAGAAGCGGTGGGGACGAAGGTGGTGATTGCGGCCAAGCCAGCATTGGCGGCGGCTTGCGAGTGGATCGCGGCGACGGGTGTGGAGCGATGCGGGTTCGATGAAGGGAATACGACCGTGGCGGCGCTGAAGCAGATGCGGGCGGCGATTCCGGCGGGACGGCGGCGGAAGATGTTTCAGCCGGTGGGCTGGCTGGTGGCGAAGCTGCGATGGGTGAAGGATGCGGACGAGATTGCGAAGATGCGTGCGGCAGCGGCGCTGGGGTGCAGGCTGTTCGAGGGAATTCTGGGGACGATGCACTCCGGGATGACGGAGACGGCGGTGGCGGCGGAGATGGAACACGCGGCGCGGATTGCCGGCGCGGAGGCGATGTCGTTCCCAACGATTGTGGCGAGCGGGGAGCGGAGTGCGCTGCCTCATGGCCACGCGACGCAGGCAAAGCTGCCGAAGCGCGGGTTCGTCACACTGGATTTTGGTGTGGTGCTGGATGGATACTGCTCCGACATGACGCGGACGGTGCATATGGGGCGGGCTCGGGCAGGCGAGCGGGACGCGTATGATGCGGTGCTGCAGGCTCAGGAAGCGGGTGTTGCCGCGGTGCGAGCGGGCGTGAGTGCCGGCGAAGTGGATGAGGCAGCGCGCGGTGTGCTGCGGAAATCGGGGCTCGCGGAGTGGTTCACCCACTCGACCGGACATGGGGTTGGGCTGGAGATCCATGAGGGGCCAAGGCTGGCGGCGAAGCAGAATCAGAGGCTTGAAGCGGGAATGGTGGTTACAATTGAACCCGGTATCTATATGCCGGGTAAGTTCGGCGTTCGGATCGAAGACATGGTCCTGGTGACGGCGACGGGCGGAGAGGTTTTGACGCCAAGCACGAAGGCATGGATCGAGTTGTAAGAGCAGTTGCAGGTGTTGGTTGTTAGTAGTTAGTTGGAAAGCGCGGCTATGGCGCAGGAAGAGACGGGGATGGACCAGGATAAGTTGGACGAGTTACGGGAGCTTGTAGATTTCCTGAAGGCCAATGGAATCGCCGAGTTCGATATGGAGCGCACGGACCTGAAGGTGCGCATCAAGTTTGCGGGAGCCGCGGGTGCAAGTGCGGCCGATCTGGCGCTGGCGCAGCAGTTGATCGCGGGCGGAGGGGGCGGGAACGTCCCGAGCCTGGGCGCTCCGGCGGCTGCTGCTGCGGCTGCGGCGGCAGTTCCGGCTGAGGCCGAGGAGAAGCTGCACGAGGTGAAGTCGCCGATTGTGGGGACGTTCTATGATTCACCGTCGCCCGGGTCGCCAGCGTTTGTGAAGGTAGGCGACCAAGTGGAAGCGGGCCAGGTGCTGTGCATCGTCGAGGCGATGAAGCTGATGAACGAGATTGAGAGCGACGTAGCGGGCGAGATCGTAAAGCGGATTGCAGCGAGCGGCCAGCCAGTGGAGTATGGGCAGGCGTTGTTTGCGATCCGGCCACGATAGAAGCGAATGCCTCAACACCAGGCAACGGCAAGCGACATGGAAGGCTTCGGTAAGCATGTTTCGTAAAGTATTGATTGCAAATCGTGGTGAGATCGCGCTGCGAGTGATCTCGGCGTGCCGGGAGATGGGGATTCGCACGGTCGCGGTGTACAGCGAGGCGGACCGGAACTCACTGCACGTGCGTTTTGCGGACGAGGCGATCTGCATTGGGCCGCCAAAATCGGCGGAGAGCTACCTGAATGTGCCAGCGGTGATCTCGGCGGCGGAGATTGCGGATGTGGACGCGATCCATCCGGGGTACGGTCTGCTGAGCGAGAATGCGAACTTCGCGGAGGTGTGCCGCGCCTCGAACATCAAGTTCATCGGACCGCCGCCCGAGGTGACGCGGATGATGGGCGAGAAGTCGACCGCGCGGCAGACGATGAAGAAGGCAAAGGTGCCGATCCTGCCAGGGTCGGACGGCATCATCGAGAGCGAAGGAAGCGCGCTGGAGTGGGCGAGGAGCGTGGGTTACCCGGTGATTCTGAAGGCGGTGGCCGGGGGCGGCGGACGCGGGATGCGAATTTGCCGCAGTGCGGCCGAGTTGCCCGGCATGTTCCAGCAGGCTTCGAGCGAGGCCGCGGGCGCCTTCGGCAACGGCGACTTGTACATGGAGAAGTTCATCGAACGGCCGCGCCACATCGAGTTTCAGGTACTGGCCGACGAGCATGGCAATGTGCTGAGCCTGGGCGAGCGCGAGTGCTCGATTCAACGCCGGCACCAGAAGCTGATTGAAGAGGCGCCCAGCCTGATGGTGTCGCCGAAGCTGCGCGCGGAGCTGGGACATACGATTGAGAAGTGCCTGAAGGACGTCGGCTACTGGAACGCGGGTACGATCGAGTTCCTGATGGACGAGGATGGCAAGATCTACTTCATCGAGATGAACACGCGCATCCAGGTAGAGCATTGTGTGACCGAAATGGTTACAGGGATCGACCTGGTGAAGGCGCAGCTCAGAATTGCCGCGGGCCATAAGCTCTCGGATATTGTGACCAAACCGGTGACGATTACGGGACATGCCATCGAATGCCGCATCAACGCGGAGCATCCGGAGAAGTTCACACCCAGCGCGGGCAAGATTACGGCGTTCAACCTGCCCGGCGGCAATGGCGTGCGCGTCGACACAGCCCAATATGCAGAGGGCGTTGTCCCGCCGTATTACGACTCGCTGATTGCCAAGCTGATTGTGCATGGCGTGGACCGCGCCGAGGCCATCGCCAAGATGGAACGCGCGCTGAGCCAGTTTGTGGTGCAGGGAATTGACACGTCGATTTCGCTGCACCAGGCGATCTTTCAAGATGAAGGATTTCGCAAGGGCGAGTTCGATACGAAGTTTATGGAGCGGTTTTTGGCTGACAAGCAGTAGCTAGGAGCGCTTTGGCATCGGAAATAGCCTAAGCCCGGCGGCTTGTGCCATCTTCCTTTGCTGCAGATCGAAACTGAAGAAGCCGGTTGCGCCGAACTCGAGTGCGGCGGCAATATGCAGAATGTCGGCTGTGCGGGTCCCCAACTGAGCGGTCGATTGTTTTGAGAGTTTGCGTGCGCGGTCAAAGGCGGATTCGGGTAACGGCCGCAGTTGGAACACGCCAGTGCGCAGGTCCTGTTCAAAATGGCGCTGCGAAGCGTCTGCAAGGACGATTGATATTTCTTTCCTGAAGACGCGCAGCCGCAGCGCGTTGAGCGTTTCCAGTTCACACAAAGTAGATAGCAGCAACGTGTCGGTGGCAGTTTGCTGAATGCGTACCGCAGCCGCAGAGTTCGCATCGGGGCTGTAGAGCGAGACTACGAAGCTTGTGTCCAGATAGATCAATAGCGATCTCTGTCATGCCGCACGATTTCGGCGCCCGTGGTTGGAAGGCAAACATCGCCGTAGAGGGCGCGCATGCGGCCCAGGAAATCGGGACGGCTCGCGGCAGGCGCAGGCTCCGGCACCAGTCTGGCGATGACCCGGCTACGCTTGGTGACCCGCACTTCCGCGCCCTCGCGCAAAATGCGTTCGACTTTTGGGAAATCGTACCGGAGGTCTCGGACTGTGACAGTCTTCATGTGATACATGATAGCATCACATCGGTTAGAAGTGGGCATGGTAGTTGCACGGAATCCAGTTGAAACCCGCGTTCACCTTCCGCGTCTCGGAGAGACGCTGTAACAATCGCTTCTTGTTCAGAGCAACTATGGGGGATTGCCGCGCAAATGACCAATCGAGCAGTAATTCGTTTTGCCTTGCTATCGCTGAGTGCGGCGGTGTTGGCGGGTGGCGCGTGTCTTGCCCAAAAGAATGTGGACTGGCCGGCGTACAACGGGGGCGTTGACGGCGACCACTACTCCAAGCTGACGCAGATCAATCGCGCGAACGTGCAGCGGCTGGCGGTAGCTTGGACGTTCGATACGGGCGAGAAGGGCGGCATTCAGGCCAACCCGCTGATCGTGGGGCGCACGCTCTACACCTACACGCCGACGCAGAAGATCGTGGCCCTCGATGCGGCCACAGGCAAGCTGCAATGGAAATTTGATTCGGGCGTCGTGGGCACGCAGCCGGCGCGCGGCATGACGTATTGGAGCGATGGCAGCGAGGGCCGCATCTTTGCCGGAGTAATGAACTTCCTGTATTGTCTGGACGCGACGACGGGGAGGCCGATCGCGACCTTCGGCGAGAACGGCCGCGTCGACCTGCGCAAGGACCTGCGCGGCGACTACGAAAAGCAATCGATCGTGCTGACCACGCCCGGCGTGATCTACAAGGACATGATCATCGTGGGCGGCCGCAACCCCGAAACGCATCCGGCGCCGCCGGGGGATATTCGCGCGTTCGATGTGAGGACGGGAAAGCTGCGTTGGGTGTTTCATACGATCCCGCGACCCGGTGAGGCAGGTTACGAGACCTGGCCCGCGGAAGCGTGGAAGACTGCGGGCGCGGCCAACAACTGGGCGGGCATG
>PKWK01000282.1 GCA_003133205.1 Granulicella sp.
GCGCATGCTCGCCTACTCCAGCATCGCCCACGCCGGCTACCTGCTCGTAGCATTCACCGCATTCCCACACGAGGGCATCGCTGCTGCCTGCTTCTACACCGCGTCCTACGCCGCAATGAACGTCGGAGCCTTCGCTGTCGTCACCCAGGTCGGTGGGTACAACGAAACACTACGCACCGTCGAGGACTATCAGGGCCTCTTCACACGGCGCCCCGCTCTCGCCGTTCTGCTCGCCTTTTTTCTACTCTCGCTCATTGGGATCCCTTTCACCGGCGGCTTCTTCGGCAAGTTCTACGTCTTCACGGCCGCGCTCCTGGCCGGCCACGTCTGGCTCGCCGTCATCGGACTTATCAACAGTGGCGTCGCCTGCTTCTACTACCTCAGGCTGCTTAGCTCGGTCTTCGCAAAGCCCGAAGAGTCTGTGACCACTCAAGGCAGCGACACCGCCAGCCTCGTTGCGACGCCCGCAATCAGCGTGCCCGCAGGCATCGGCCTCACCCTCGCCGCCGCCGCCACGCTGATGCTGGGAATTCTTCCGGGCCAAGTCCTCCGCCTGGCCAGCTTCGCCAGTTGGAGCCTCAGCCCAGACAGCACCAAGAGCGTCTCCGCCGAATCCCCATCTGCTCCACAGATCAACCCGCCGCTCTCCGCCATCAAGTAACCACAAAGCTACGCATCTGGCGAACGCTGTCCAGCCTAGCGAGACGCAGTGCGTCTGGCTTGGAGTTGCGTGGCATTGGAGTTTTGGGAGTCCGCGTGGCGGAGGAGTGGATGGTGCGCCCGGAGCGATTCGAACGCCCGACCTACTGGTTCGTAGCCAGTTGCTCTATCCATCTGAGCTACGGGCGCACATTGTACAAATTGCAACCGTGTCGGCCGCAACTCTCTAAGTTTAGAGGAATTCAGGCCCAAGAGCAACCCACCCATAAAGCCGCAAAACCGCCGAGCGGGGCTCACTTGCCGGCATGTTCCGGTGGCAGATGATGGTGCGCGCGAAACCCATAGTGTCCGATAAGCCATCCACCAGTCGCACCCAATAGAACGTCGCTCGGAAAATGCTGCTGTCCCATGATTCGCGTGGCACCGACGCCGGCGGCCAGGGAATACACCCCGAATTGTACCCACTTCGAGGGGTACTCGCCTGCTATCACTGCGGCGGACGACCATGCAATCATGCTGTGCTCAGAAATAAAGGAAGAGTCCAATCCTGCGCTGCCAACAAAGAACTTTCCCTGGGCGTTATCTATATTTGGGCGCTCGCGAAATGCGCACAGTTTCACTACCTCATCGACGATGACGGCGTCCACTATGGCTTCGCCGCCCAGAAGGCCGGTCTCTTTCATCCGCTCACTCTGGCGCAAATGTCCCAAACCGAACATAGCTACCGGCGCTGCGATGAAACCGCCAACCAGGCCGTTCGACATATCGACATTGATCTGGTTGAACGATGGATTCGAACTGACCACTTCCGTCATGGTCTTGTGATCAGTCTCAAACGCAGCAGCAGTGGCCCCCGCCACAGGCAGCATCCATTTCAGGTCGTTCCAGCGCAGATATCCTGGGGAGACGGCGATATGTCCCCCGTCGTGGAGGATGTTGAGGGGTACCTTCTGTAGGGTCACCGGCGGATGTTCCTGCCGTTCCAGCGGAACGTCTGCGGCTCCACTCCCCTGCTGAAAGCCAGCAGATTTCAAAGCTGAAGGAGCATCCGGAAGCGGATCCACGCTAGCGCTCGCGACTTCGGAATCCGGCTGCATGGTTCGCTGCATACCGGAACTTGCGCATGCCGAGCGACCGCTAAGGCCGATCGCGAGAACGACAAGAGCACAACGGAACCGGCTTAAATTGCTGTTTCGAAAATTGAACGATCGCATCTGAATGGTTGCCCAGGGTGAAGTCGACGCCGCTGAACGCCAAAAGACTATCAGATAAACACAGGATACTATTGGAACTCTTAAGTTCTTAAGATTTATCTTGGAGAAATTGGTGGCGAGGCGACTACCGAAAAGTACCTGTAAGCTGCTGAGGAGCCTATGCACCGACACAGGTGACTACCTCTGGTGCCCCCATAAATGCCCCCTAATACTACAGTTGTAGATAAATGATAATGTTGAGATGCTCTGGGATATGGTTCTCCGGCGTCAGCGATGGAGAAGCGTTTATCGGGATGGAAGCGGGAGTTATTGCGGGCCCATGGCCTGATTGCGGGGCTGTTTGCGCGCTCGGAGGCGCGCGATCGTAGTCGTGCCTATCTCCAGGGTTTGCTCAGCCACTGTGAGCGGAAGAACGGCTGGCAGTTGGCGGAGTGGATGGGTGAACCGTCCCCTTATGCGGTGCAGCATTTGTTGGACCGGGCACGTTGGGATGCGGACGCGGCACGGGATCAGCTCCGCGATTACGNNACGGGTTTTCTGAAGAAGGGTCTGCATTCGGTCGGGGTCAAGCGCCAGTACAGCTCAGCCGCAGCCCTCGCACTCCTCATCCCGTCCGTCCACGCCCAGCAGCGCCAATCCGCCCTGTCGGAAGCCGAGGTCGAACAGGTCCGCGATGGCCGCCTGATCCCCAGCGACTGCATCCTCCTCTTTGTGAAATTTCTCGACGTGCGCACCAAGGAGATTCAGGACCTCTACGCCAAACCCCGCCGCCCCGGCCGCGAAGAGGACACCCACGATCTCCTCGTGCAGTTCACCTCCATCGCCGACGAGCTCTCCGACAACCTCGACGACTACGGCCCGCGCCACGCCGACCTGCGCAAGGCCCTGCCCAAGGTCCTCGAAGCCACCGAGCGCTGGTCCTCCGCCGTCAAATCCCCACCCGACCACGAGGCCTACAACGTCGTCCGCAAGATCGCCCTCGAATCCGTCCGCGACCTCCGCGAATCCACCACCGAACTCTCCACCGAGCAGACCGCCTGGTTCAAAGCCCACCCACCGGCCAAGCAACCACAGAACCCCGGCATGGCGCCCCCCATCGACATCCCCCGCTAGCCGCTGCAGTCGAGCCTTATGAGTAGTCCATGAACAACCTACTGCAACGCTGCCTGCGACGCCTGAATGGCAGATGTCCCGCCAAGCAGTGTGTAGTAAACCTCCTCGTCGCCGGTAATCGCCGTCGATGAGGTATCGATGATAATGCCGCTGGTCCCGCCGGCCGCCGCCAGTCCAGTAGTCGGAGTTCCGGTTGTACCCGCTCCAATGACGTTGTAGTTGAAGATGCAGGCACCCGTGCATCCGCCGGTGTTACCGCTGCCCTCCACGCTGGTAAACAGCCAATCCTGGATATCCTGCGTTGCGGCATTGATTAGATGCGCAGCGGCGGCCGTGCCAAGCTGACCGCGGGTAACGGTCAGAGTACCGGAACCCCCGCCCCCAGTCACCTTCATGATCTCGGAATCGATCTGAATGTAGTCGTTGTTTACGATGCCGGTCCCGGAAGTAGTCACACTCGCCGTTGTTGCGCCAATTGTCATCGCCGCGGAGAGAGTGGTCGCGACCTTCACTCCCAGAAACTCCGTCACCGGAGAGCACGTTGCGGCCGTCCCAATGGTGCCGACAGGGGTATTGAAGACATTCACCATAGTAAACGTTGACATGGGGATCTGGTACATACGTCCGTTTTCACATACGTACAGATTCCCGGTCGTACCCGTGCCCGTGTAGTACTGATTGTCAAACGCTCCGGCCCGCATATTCGATGTCGCAGGATTCGTGGTGGCACTGCCATTTCCCAGTGTCACGTTTGTTCCGAAACCGCCGGCGAGAGCCGTCGCGGCGGGAAACCGATTAACGTGGCTGGGGTGACCGGTGTCACCGCCGTAGCCGACAAAGGCATAAACCAGCTCTGTGGACGAATCCACGACGGGAGCTTCAAACACGTTGCTGGTATTGTTTTCCAGGCGGCCCGAGACACCCACGGTTCCGGGCGCCGCCAGGGTGAACGAGTGAAGGTAGCCGCCGGCGTCCGTCACAAAGATCCGGTTGGAACCTCCCGCATCGTATACGGGAGAGTACAGCGCGTCCGCTGTCTCGGTGCTCGCAGTGACCGGCCAGCCAGTGGTGCCGTCCAGCGCCGGAGTTCCAAGGAATGCTCCCGTCACCTCATGCATCTTGCCCGAGTTGTCGCCAACGTACAACGTATCGGCCCCTTCAAAGACGTAGAACGGCGCGGAGTTGGTGTCGTTGGTGGTGGCGCCCAAACTGATGGCCGTATAGCAGGGAGCCCCGCATCCCCTGTAGTTCGCCAAAATCTCGGAGGTGGCAGCGGCGGGTGAACCTACCGAGCCGCCGGAAGCTGCCATCTTCAGCAACACCAGGCTCGCCGTGGTTCCGTTGCTCTGGATAAAGGCAACTTGTGACCCGTCCAGCGAAATCACAGGCGATGTGGTGGCCTTAAACCCGGTACCGGTGTTGTAGGCCCAATAGACGACCGGATCACTGCTGTGCAACGGGCAGCCGCTATAGACGCTATTGAACGCGACGATCGTAGCCTGAGTGCCGGAACCGGTTGCACCGGTCGGGAAAACAACATAGTCGCTGCAGCTCGCCGATGTTGTTGTGACGTTGTACTTGGCCGGATATTGGCCTGCTGCGAGCCCGGGGCCGCCCAGCGCCTCGCTCCAGTCTCTCTCAATGTTCGACTTCTGCTTTTTGTTCGACCCAGAGAAACCAGACTGCAAAATCCACTTTGACCGATAATCCGCGTCTGTCCCCGCCCGTCCCTTCACGTCTCCACGATTCTTCAACTGCTGCATCACATAACGAGGATCATTGACGACCTTTTGCCAATGCTCGTAGTCGCCTTTCTGTAATGCCTCATCCTCTGTCTCCACATTCGAAAACACCACATGACGATGACTCCAGTCCTCAGGAAAGCCCGTTATCGTGGTCCCGCCGACGTGCACGGACGGCCCGGACTGAGCTTGCATTGGCCGGGCGAAGACAGTCGCCGCGAGCACCCAGGCGCTGAGAAAGGAAAGCTTGAGCCACGAACAATTCGAAATCCACATGATCGGCATCCTCCGGTCAAACTACTTAGGAGTTTGTTGAAAAAGGCNNGGATCGACTTGTAGTAGTCCGGTGACCCCAAAGCATCCCCGGATTTGTACCCGAAACAGGTCTTACAGTAGTTTTTCAACAAACTCTTAGAGCTGATTCTGGCGTTGGGAACATTAGTACTCTGTAAGACTGCAACCCGCAGCCTGTGCTGAAATCAGCCTCACGCAGGGATCGAAGGGCGATAGTTGGGACTCGTCTGAAAGTGCAACAGCATTCATCGAAGCACTGGAGACTGTCCCAAGTCTAGGTTCTACGCAGGCTATCTTGAACGGGAACAGTACACAAGATGAAAGTTGCTAAGATATGGCTCTTCAGGTACCTCTTTTGTGGCAGTTAGTTCTCCCTTGTTCTTTGGCGTTCGTAGCTGTACATTTACCTCAGCGAACGTTGTGGCAAATGTTCTTGGAGGTAAGTACGATGGCAAACGGTCAGTTTGTGAGCTACCTGAGAGTTTCAACGGCACGGCAAGGTATCAGCGGTTTGGGGTTGGAAGCACAGCGTGAGGCCGTCGCCAGCTACCTCAATGGCGGTAAGTGGAAGTTGGTACGTGAGGTCGTGGAGGTCGAGAGCGGCAAGCGCAACGATCGTCCGGCCATCGCCGACGCTCTGCGGCTCTGCCGGCTGCATCGCGCCACCCTCATTATTGCCAAGCTCGACCGCCTGGCGCGCAACGTACATTTCATCTCCTCGCTGATGGAGTCGGGGGTTGAGTTCACTGCAGTCGACTTCCCGCAAGCGAACCGCCTCACCGTCCACATTCTTGCCGCCGTAGCCGAGCACGAGGCTGCAATGATCTCTGCGCGCACCAAAGCCGCCCTGGGGGCCGCCAAGGCGCGCGGCGTGGTCCTGGGAGGGCGTAGGGGCAGCGTCGAGCGCATGGCGCGCATAGGGCGCAAGGGAAACGTCGCCAGCGCCACTGTGAGGAGCCAAGCCGCGGCGAAGCGCAATGACGATCTGTTGCCGGTGATAGAGGAAATTCGCGCGGCAGGCTCCAGCACCCCTCAGCAGATTGCAGACAGCCTCAATGGAAGAGGCATCACCGCGGCGCGGGGCGGCGTATGGTCGGCGGTGCAGGTACGGCGTGTGTTGGCACTCGACGGAGAGAAAGCGCGCTAAACTATAGCCATGAGTGGCTTCTACTGCATTGTGAAGATCGGCGAATCCCCGGAAACGAATTGCCGTCTCAACGCCCATTTAGGGGCGACATGCCAAGAATGGTCACAGCTACCCGATAGAGTTCAAATGGAGATAGTCGAAATTGATCTTGCCGGCAGCGTTATCCATCGCTACTCCTCGGTAGAGTCTCAGAAAAAGGCCGGCGAGTTTCACGCTCCAAGAATTCGCTAGCCGTGGAAATCAGGCCGACCCACTACCCCGTCTGCCCATATCGACCACATGTTCCCGCTCGGCGGCAAGGGCGCGGCAGCGTGACGACGCGGGCACCGATTCGCGCATTTCTCATTAGCTGAGGTCACAGACTTCGAGCGCGTATCCCGCGGTGTAAGCTATCTGGAATCGCATCGCACCACTCTATAGCCGATTCTCACGATCCCAGCAAATAAATCATCGCAGTGAAAATATAGGCGTATTCCGTCAAAGAGATTTGCACAGGTTCACCTCTAAGTGCATCTATAAGTGTACTTTGCATCGACGATAATGGTGGTATGCCCAGCCGGGCAACAGGAGGCCCCACCATGCCAAACGTGAAGTCGTCTATTCGCTCGACCCCCAAACCAGCATCATCGCCAACCTCAACCCGAGCCACCCGTCGCTCCGGGGGTGCGCCCATGCGTAAACAGCCCAAGTCCAAGCCAGAAGTCTACTGGATCAACCTCTACTGGGATCAGTTTCACGTTGGACTCATGTGCGTCCCAGAGGAGCACGGCTCCAGGCAGGAGGCAGACAACGAGTACAACATCCACCGCCTTATGTTTGGCGAGAACGTATGGCGCATCGGCTTCCAAGCGCACAAGGTCACCCACCTGGAGAATGAGCGGACCGTCGATATACCACTCCGGGAGTGGATGAAGGAGGAGCCCAAAGATGCCAGCCTATAGCGTCCTCGAACAGCTTGAGGCTTCCGACAAACTACTGGACGTGAAGCGGGTTGCGGAAATCTTTGGCATCTCCGGCAAGTAGGTTGTTCCACTGAAAAGGCGATTCGATGACTAGGCAGGCTGTGTACCGGTACGAGATGCGGCAATACTCTGATGGCCCTTTTGTGGTGGGGATCAACCTGAATGACGAGGAGCTGCGTCTCGACGCCTACCTTGACTACAAGCTAAGTGAGCACTTGGAAGACCTCGATGCAATGGGCCTGGCGCTAATCTCAGTGACAGGAGACGTCCACACGTTTAGCGACGGATCTCAGCAGATCCTTCAGCAGAGAGAAGACGATGTCGACCTGGATGCGCTAGATGCTGAAACGATAGCGTTGCTGGCATCTGCAGCGTAGCCGCCTAGCTTGCGATGGGACCGGGACGTCACGCGCGCTCACTTGGGCGTGGCTTCCGGTTCAGTCGTAGAAACTCAGCGGCATAGCACGAAACCGGGCCGCTGATGCAGACCCAGCCCGGTGGTAAACTTCGCGCACAATGAAAACCATCATCGCCCTGCTTCTCTTGAGCCTTCCCGTGTACGCCGCCGACAAGCAGTGGAGCACTGGAACCCTTCTCTCCTACGATCAGCAGACGTTCACGACGCACGCTGAGACGAAGGGGACCGGCCACGACACTCCCCACACAACCTACAGCGTCCAGATCGACGCTGGCGACCGCATCTACTTCGCCGAGCGCACACTGAATTGGCGCTGGCAGAGCTTCCCAAAGGTGACCGAGAACGGCCCGATCCTGTGGACGCTCAAGGGTAAAGACGAGATGGTTCTGAAGGATGACAAGGGCAAGGAGTTCACCCTGACAGTCACAAAGTCGCGGCTGAAGGTTGCGGCGCCGGCACCAGCCCACGGCACCTCATAGGAACCGCCCACAGGCGTACCGCGCGGAGGAGGCGCACCGCAAAGCTCTGGAAGCTGCTACTTATTGAAGCTTCCTCCCTTTGCGAATCCGCCACTCGTATCGCCGAATCGGTAGGTGGCACCGGCTGGAATCGTCACAGAGGTTGTGGCGCTCTCCGGAGCAATCGTGATCCACACTGGCGCGGCGACGGGCGGCACAACTGGCGCGGGCGTGTTCTGCGCGTGCGCGGAATAGACCAGCGCGGTGGCCAGTGCGGCGAGGATTGCGAGTCGGACGATTCGGATCATAAAGTACCCCCTGATTTACTGCGTCTCAAGATGTGCGCAACGCTCAGTTTTAGTAGGCGCTTGGACCCGCCGTATGCATCGCCGTAACTTCAGTTGGAGTAAGCACGCGATTGAAGATGCGGACCCGACCGAGAGCGCCAAAGAACGGAGATGTACCGTCCATCTCAGTACCGAGATACGCCGGTGACACCGAGGCGATTGACCCGGTTAGCGTTCCGATGCCCGCGCTGGAGATCAGCGCCCCTTGCGCGTACAGCTTTGTCCCACCGGCTGACTTCGATCCGTCATAAGTGAAGCAAACATGCGTCAGTGTTCCCGCCGCAGGCAAGACCGAGCCCGCCGTGGCCACCTCCAGCATGTCGCTGGTGCCGGTAGAGCTTATGAAATAGACGAGAAAACCCCCGGTGCTCGCAATCTCAAAGCGCCAACCGGGGTTGGTGGTAGTGAGTGCGGTGTCCAGAGTGGAAATTAGAAATTGCTGCGACGGGCTGTAGGTTGTGGTGTTGAACCACACGCAGGCGCTGAATGGCGTTGTGCCATCAAACCCGGTGCCGGTGGCGCTGGCTGCGACCGCAGAGGACGTTGTGCCGTTGTAGGTGGCCACAGTTCCGGTGAACCCCGTCGCAGCGGCCCACGTCACGTTTGTCGTCGTCATCGAGTTGGTCGAATCAATGCCGGTGTTGGCTAGGGTAGTTCCACTGCCGTCCTGCGAGGCCCAATCTTCCATCATGCCGGACGGCGCGCCACCACCTCCGCCACCACTGCCATACTGAGGCATGCACTGGAGCGGGTTGATCTGGAGATTTGTGCCGCCACTCACCGACGCTCCGCAATAGGATGGGAAGGTTTTGTTGTAGTTCACCACGCCGTGCAGGTAGTCGCTCGGGTCGAGGATGTCGGTGCCCGTGGTGTTTTCGAGATCGGCAACCTGCACGTTGATGGTGGTAAGGCGCGAGCCCGCGACAATGCCGTTGGTGCATCCGAGGCCCCATAGATATTGTGCCGTTGCGGTGTTGCCGTGATAGGTGCCGTACGAGCCGGGTCCGCCATCGAAGGTGAAGCAGTTGGCCGTGTTCGCCGCGTAGAGTGAACCGATACGCGCATGCTCCCCGACCACGAATGCGTTGAAAAAGCCACCTTCTGCAACATTGTCAGCCGAGATGCGTACCTGATCTCCGAGCGCGGGAAAGATAATAGCGGTGCCTGCTGCATTCGTCGGAAATGCAGATGGGGCCGCAGTGGTGCTCACCAAGTCCAGAATAGTGAAGGCTTCAATCGCCTGTGCATTGATCATCACCATGCCAGGGTTTGAAGGACCGACGAAGTTCAGGCCTTTGATGTCCAGCCATACATCGGTGAATGGCGGATGCCCACCGCCGGTGTCGGTGGCGTCGTAGCCACCGATGAAATTGCCGGTGGTATTGAAAGCCTGAATGGTTGCACTGGGGGACTTCTCAAACCCTTGCAGAGAGATCAGTAGAGGCCCGAGGCCGCTGGCTTCCCGGCTGTAATTGGGGATCGTCGGCATGGGCAGTACTGCATTAGCTCCGCTCGTGTCGAGCAGTGGGCCACTTACGAGATACGTTCCGTCCGGGTGCCAGATCGTGCCGCCGCCCGCCGTTTGCAGAGCGGCGATTGCCGCAAGCTCCGCCGCCGTCTCGTCATGCTGCACGATATGGCCGCTGGTGACGCTGGTTGAGGTCGCGGCGGTAAGGTGCATGACGTTGCTTAGGCAGGTTGCCGGGCCGATGTAGCTTACGCCCGAGACTCCCGCGCCGGCGATCAGCGTGCCGCGCGCTATCACCGGGTCCCACGTCGCGCAAGAGCCAACGTTGATCGTCGTCCCCGGCGCATTCGTGCCGGTCGTCGCAGTAGTCGTGAGGCCCGCGCCCGATGCGTTGTAGGGTGAAGCCGTGATACAGAGGTTGGTCGCGTTCTGCAGCGGGCATGTGGTGCTTCCGCTGATCGGCGTTGGGATATTGAGCACGCCGGACGCGAGCGTGGCAGCCCCGGTTCCGGTTGTGGTCAAACTGCTCACGGCACCGACCGTCCCGTTGACCGCCGTCCAGTATAAGCTCCCGCCCCCTGGTGTGTTGCCCTGGTTGAGCGCACCCGTGGAGAGGTAGGTCGCACCGCCGTAGGTCACCATGTCGCTCAGGCCGTAGCTGACACCGGAGTTCCAAGCCTGCTTGTAGGTGACGAACGAATACTGCGCCATCGACTGCATGGGCACGGCAAATGCGGATGCGGCCAGCAGTGCGAGAATCGCGGTGATGCGCTTCATGTGGTTCCCCTTTAGAAAATAGACGTTCATAGACCTTCTGCCACCGGCACTCAAGGCGCTCACGGCTACTACTGGGAATTGTTTCCAGCCGCCTCATAGGAACACTCATGAGGTACACGGAAAGGGATGCTAAAAATGTCGCTTTCCGGTCCTGCTCTCCAAGTCGTAAACGTAACCTACGATTGAAGTTTCTTCCTGTATTGCCCATCCAAACTGTTCCGAATCTCAACGCACACGTGTAGGTATTCTCACCAAGCTTTTAGCCGGGGCATCCCACCCACGTTGACGCGACTGTGGGGAGAAGCGAAGTCCGAACGTCGGGGAGCTGCCAAGCCGGAACGATCGATCGAACTTGGGCGCGGTGCAGACGTGGCATCCTGGGCGGCAGTGACGGGCACCGGCGCAGCCGCGGAGAGATTGGCGGCCTTTGTTCTTGCGGGTTTCGCGGGCTTTACTGCTTCCTCGCGACTGCGCATCCAGGCTAAGACTGTATCGGTTGCGACGAGAATTCGCCCCCCGCACCTCATCAGCTTCGGGCCTTCCCCGGTTTTCAGCATCTTGTAAAAGAGGGTGTTGCCAATGCCAAACTGCTCACAGAACTCTCTCTTCGACATCGCCAACTTTGTTTGCGCCATTCTCGAACTGCCTTTCCTTGTCCTACTGCTTCAACGTATCGCGGAATTCCGTGCGCATCCTAAAACATTCGCTCGGAGGTTACTTGATTTCTAGTAACCCCCCCTACTCTCTGTCCTTGCAGTGCCACCTGAACTCCTCGCCATTCTGCTCTCCCGCCTTTGCTTCGCTTTCCGAGCGGCGCGCACAGCGTCGTTCTCGGGAGGATCCGGGGCATGATCGGGTCTCGTGCTGCGGTTGAGCTTCGGGAGGTTGATCTGCATGACGAGGACGCCGCCTGGGCCAAGAATGCGATCGGTAACTATCCAGCGTTCCCTCCTGAGAGCCTTTACCGCGAGGCAGACCGTCGAGACGGATACGCGAGAGAACCCAGCAAGTTTGGCCAGCGGGAGGCCGCAGTTGCCTTCCGAGTTGCAGGCTTCGGCGATGCCCATCAAAACCGCGAGTTCGCTGCCGCCGCCGGGAAAGTTCGCCCACACCTTGTTTGTCAATTCCGTGCTCACTCGACTCCTCCTTAGCTGCGTAAATCTCCAGCGAGAACAACATCGCTGGTGTCCAACTTCTCAGTGCGGGCGGGGACGGAAGGTCAATGACCTGTCGTCGTAGCTGACATCTATCGGACCAACCGCCCCCTCTCGGTGCTTTTCGACAATGATCAGGTCGTCTCCGGTCCACTCTCCGTTGTTGTCCTTTGGGCGAAAGAGCAGCAGAACGTTGTGGGCGTCCTGCTCTAGATTCCCCGACTCGCGTAGATCCTGCATGGTTGGCCGGCGGTTCGGGTCGGCGTCACGCCGTGCCAATTGGCTCAGCACCACAAAGGGAATCTCAAGGGCCTTGCAGGTATCCCGCAGAGCGGCGGACACGCGGTTGATGGCCTCTCGGCGGTCCCGACCATCCTCGTGGATGATCTGCACAAAATCTACGAAGATCACTCTCGCTCCCGCCGCATGCATCTGCCGAGCCAGCGAAGAAATGGCCGCGGGTTTCAGGCCAGATTGATCGTTCACATACACGGGAAGTTCACCCAGCGCATATATCGATCGTTTAGCGTGGAGCCACTCTGATGCGTTCATTTGTCGCGGGTCACGGAACTTGTAGGCCGGAAGTCCAGACTGGATTGTTCCGAGGCGACGCATGAGTTGCTGTGCTCGCATTTCGAGCGAGATGCAGCCGACAGGGAATCCTTGAGTAGCCGCGGAGTACATCGCCTGAAGCATGAAGGATGTTTTTCCGCTGCCAGGGCGCGCCCCAACATAGGTAAGCTCACCCTCTCGCCACCCACCCATAGCGGCGTCAAGGGTTACGATCCCTGTTGGGACGCCCAGCACTTCTCCCGTGAACTCCTTCTGGCGTTTCATCGCCTCTGCGGTCAGCACCACAAACTCTGAGATGTGCGCCGGCCGCAACTGGGAATTCCCGGAAATGATCTCGACGGCGGTTCCCTGCAGTCCATGCAGGATATCGTCCGGGTCGTCTCCGCTTTCGGCGCGCGCAGTTGTAAGCTCACAGAGGGCGACAATGCTCCGCCGCGCGGCCGCGTCCTTCAGTATTCGCACATAGGGACTGACGTCGCGGCCACGGTGTGCGTCATTCGTTAGTTCCGCCACATAGCCCACACCTCCCACCGAGCTAGTGAGATTTAGTCGGTTGAGTTCGGCGACGAAGGTTACGAGATTCACCTCCTCGCCTTTGCCGTGCATGACGCGGATGACCGTGAGCATGCGGCGATGGGAATCGAGGTACAGATCCGACACCTCAAGCGCAGCGGCGCCTTCGATGGCTTTAGGGTCGGAGATCATCAGTCCCAACAGGGCAACTTCAACATCTGCGGGGTTGGTCATTGTGCGGCCCTCTGCTCTGCGATCTTTTCAATCAGGGTTCGCATTCGTGGAGTTGCTGCGCCGGCCGCTTGGTCGACGGTGTAAGCCCCACTGTTGAACCATGTCGCGGGGTGCGGTATGAACCGGGGATGATCTGGGAGTGTCGGAGATCGCGCGTAGGCGGCAGCTTGCGCAAACATGTAGGACACGGCCTGCTCCCCGGTCATTCCTGGAAGCCTTATCCCGTCAGCCTTTATCACCTTGCCCTTTACCAGGAGGGCATACTGTTTCCGGATCGCCTTGCGCGCGGGTTCTGGTGCCTCTTTGCGCGGGTAAGCCATGCGGATCGATTCCACCTCGTCTTCACTGATGGACGAGCTCTTCACTGGTCCCGCTTTCGGCGGCGGGGCCGGCGCGGGGTTCTCTCCGAAATCGAGCGCGCGCGCCGGAGCGTCAGCGACGGGGGATGGTTCTAAAGACGGTTCATGGTTCTTCAATATAGGAAGTGGCGAAATGTCACCTGAGATGGCCTCAAATGTCACCTGAGATTGGGGCGAAATGTCACCTGACTTCTCATGTGCTATCTGGGCAGCATGTGAGTCCTCTCTAAACTGTTTCTTCTGAGCGCGCTCGGCCTTCTGATGTGCTATCTGGGCAGCATGTGGGACGTTGGAGGCGAGCTTCGTGAGATTGAGCTGGAAGGCAGTTTGCTTCTTCCCGAATCCTTCAGCCCTGGGGAGGGTAACGAGCCAGCCATCCACCGCTATCTTCTTGATCAGGCGAAGCACATGCCGCTCGCCGCATCGAGCACGATGGGCAATCAAGGCAACTCCAGGGAAGCCGTACCCGGCGTCGTTGGCATTCTCTGCGATCGCAACAAGGATGAGTTCCTCAGTGCGATCCGCAGGGCCATTGTCGAGCACATCTTCAACCCGCCTGTAGCTCACTCGCTCGCTCCCAGGCCGTCGACCATAACGCTCGCATCGCTGGGCCGGACGCCGCCGGCGGCGAAATACTGCTCCAGCCATTCCGGTGGGCCTGCGGCGATGGTGTTGAAGGCCATGGCGTGGCGACAAGTCGGGCAGCAGCCGAGATGCTCATCGAGAGCCGACGATCCCCGCGGCGTTTTGACAAGCATCAAGCGAGCGGTCAGGCACATGCCCCTCTGCATCTGCAAATCAGCCGGTCCCGGATATTTCTTCGCCGCGCTACGATTGCGACCGCATCGCCGTGGTATATTTCGGGTACGCATAGTCTTTCGCTCCACTTGAGCCCCCGCGCAAACGGGGGCTTTCCACTTTTGGGCCACGCTCGATTCAGCGTGCGTGCCCGGACTATTGTGCGTGGCCACGGGTCTGTTCAATGCGACCTGACAGCCACGCCTCTACCTCGGAATCCAGCCAACCTATGGCCCTCGCCCCAAGGCTGATGGGCCGCGGAAAAGTTCCCTTGGATACCGCGAGATAGATTGAGCTTCTTGAGAGACCGACTCGCCCCTTCACTTGCGGCAGGCGGAGGATCGTGCTGGACACCTTGTACCCGCTCGCGCGCCCGCTCGGGGTGCAGTGCTCGGAGATCAGTCCTTCAAGCGCACGGTCGCTCACGCCGTCACCTCGGGTGCCGGGTCTGGAGAGCGACGAGGCCTCCCGCCAGGCGATGGCTCAGAGCCGCCGGCGTCTATGAAGCGCTGCAATTCGGACTCCTTGATCATCGTGCGCCTCAATATCTTGGTTCGCTTGAGCTTGCCGGCGCTAAGCAAGCCTTCGACGGTAGAACTGCTGATTCCGCCGAGATAAGCAGCCGCACCTTTGACTGAATAAAGTTTGTCCATGTAGTCACCTTTCTTGGCTGAAGCCATTCAAAACACTCCAGCCAACTCGCTGGTATTTGTCAAAACTACGCCGCACGTGTCAATATATCTATGAGTAAAAATATGGACACGCGAAAAAAGGGTGGCATCCCGCAGTTCCGCTGGGCCGATGAGATAGTTGGCTTCCAGGAGGGCGATAATCTGCTGGTCTTTGGTTATCGGAGAACGTGGGAGCCAGCCGACCTTCTCACTGCCTACAAGCAGGGCGTCGACCCTCCTCCCCACCTGCAGTTCGCAAATTGCGATACCGATGCAAAGCTGATCGCGTTCGTGGGGGAGTTTGGGCCTGTTCACGGTACTTCAGCCATGTCGACGATGTTGGAGTGTCCGGCTGGCACCTCCGACAAAATACTCGATGAAGCTTCCGTCGCATACGAGGCTCGGGCGACCGCAATCGGAGCCTCTAAGAGAGTGGAGCCGATGAATCGGCGCCAGGCCATCATCGAGCGGAAAACCGCCGCGGGTCATTTCTCCGAGGAGGTCGAAAGGGTGTCGGTCAAGTACCGTAGACCGTTCGAGCGAAGAGGAATAGTGCAGAATCTAGGCGAGCTACGAACAGAGCAGACACTGCTAAAGGCGACGATTGCCCTTATGGGGAGACTAGTCAACCCTGTACCGAGGACACCGGCCGGCACCAAGGAAATAGATGATCTAGTCGGTCTGTTGCAGGCGCTACCCGAGGGGACAAAGCACTGGGCCGCGCAGCTTGAAAAGGAACAGGCTGAACTTCGCTCCGAATACGATGTGGCTGTTCCTGAGTGGCACTGGAGCCCGGCCGATCAGTCCTATCTCGAAGGGCTAGCGATTTCGGCAAGTGGTGCAGTGTCGCGCCGCAGTAGTCCAGGCCACTCTTCGTCTGCGTCGATCTTGTTGCCAGATCCACACACTCTTTCAAGGAGTGCCCTCATCTTGCTCCTAAATGCGTTTCCATTCTCCCTTCAGTGGCATGGAAATGCCCCGATCGAGGTTCCTCCAGACCAACTCCTCCATGGCATCCGTCCTCTTCTTTTCGCAATGCTGCGCTGGGATCTCCTACACGAGCGACAAATACGAATGTGCATCCGAGAGGGGTGCAGCGACTACTTCGTGGCGTCAAGAAGCGACAAGGATTGCTGCTCGACGCGGTGTTCAGTCGTCGCGGCAAGCAAAAAGCGCTACGATAACATAGTGAAACCTGCGCGGGAGAAGGCGCGAAAGCGATCTCAAGACGGTGCAGCAACGACCAGTAAGCGGAAAGAGCAGCGGCGAAGCGCCAACGCGTCTATGCACCTTGGCGGATCGGAATGACTTCAGCGCCAGCCTTCAGCCTGTCCAGGTAGTCCGCCCAACGCTGCATCATCTTTCGGCGTTCTGGCAGATGCGCGGTGCGATTGTACGCTCGCCCATTCGGGTCCCGCACTGCATGGGCCAACTGGTGTTCGATGTAGTCGGGGCGAACTCCGAGCACCTCGTCGAGGATCGTCCGCGCAACCGCTCGAAAGCCGTGGCCCGTCATGTCCTCCTTGCTGATCCCTGCGCTTCGCATGGCGGCGAGAATTGCGTTGTCGCTCATCGGCCGGGTGGTCCCCCGTGCACTCGGAAAAACGAACCGTCCCTTCCCTGTCAGCGGGTGGATTTCCTGAAGGATCTCTACCGCCTGGCGAGACAGGGGGACGATGTGCGGAGTCTTCGTCTTCGTGACGGTGTAGCGCCATTCCTTGCCATCAAGGTCGACGTCAACCCACTCGGCCTTTCGCAGCTCCCCCGGCCTCACGAACACCAGCGGCGCGAGCCGTAAGGCACAGCGAACGGAGAGGGTCCCCTTATACCCGTCCATTGCCCGCAGAATCTTGGCAACCTCCTCCGGCTCGGTCTTCGCGGCGAAGTGCAGGCCCTTCGTTGGCGGTAGGGCACCCCGCAGATCACCAGAAGGATCACGCGAGGCCCGTCCGGTGGCGATAGCGTAGCGGAATACCTGGCCACAATTTCCACGAGCCCGGTGCGCAGTTTCAAGAGCGCCTCGACCTTCAATCCGGCGCATGACTGTCAATACATCCGGTGCAGATACTTCGGCGATGGGCTTCCCACCTATCCACGGGAAGATGTCGCGTTCGAACAGTCGGACGATTCGGTCGCTGTGGCTGTCCGCCCAATTCGGAGAATACTTGGCCAACCATTCGCGCGCCACAACCTCGAAACTGTTCGCAGCGCCTTCAGTACGGGCCAACTTTTGCGCCTTGCGGTTCTCGCTAGGATCAATGCCGTCGCCCAGCAGCTTACGCGCGGCATCGCGGCGGTCACGGGCGTCCTTGAGCTTGACGTCCGGGTAGACACCGAGCGCGATGAGTTTGGCAACTTGGCTT
>PKWK01000339.1 GCA_003133205.1 Granulicella sp.
TGCATGGTATCTTCCGCGTCTTGCCTGTGCCCGCAGACCTTCATGCTGAAGGAATAGACCGTATTCTGCAGCAAACCAATTGCCTCTTCAACAGCTTCAGGAGTGTTGCGGCGCAGGAGCTCGGTAGCTTTGATCAGTTCGGGTCGCATCGTTGGGGTACTTAAGATCAAGCCCAGTATATTCTCCCGCCAACGATGCCAGTGCCATCTGGGGATGCCTCGTTTTGCCGGATATTGTCCACTTGCGACGCAATGGGTGCAGGATCGCGCCTACTGAATACACCGTTGACCAGTACCGCTCGTTGGTTGACTGGCTTCGATCAGGGACAGGCAGATTGGGCAGATCTTCTTGAGCCACTCGCGCATTGCGGGCCTTCGATGCCCCGAATCCGAAGCGAGCCATGCGCGCACTAAGGCAACTGCGAGATCCAGGTCAGCCCCTGGACGGCTTGCCTCAAGCCGGAACATGTGGCGATAGACTTCATCCTTGAGTCGTTCGTCGCGGGTTCGGCGGGGATTGTTCGGCCGGGTTGAAGTATCTCGTATGGTCATCGCTGCATTTCTCCCTTAACGAGCCACGAATACAAGCCAACACGTGCAACGGCTATATTCTGGAACCCGCCTGAGCGCAGCGCATCCACAGCGTTCGATGAATGCAGGCGGTGGGCGACGGGCGGTCCGGGTTCAGGCGGGGCATCGGTTCGCCAGTCGAGGATCGCAATTTGGCCACCGGCCTTTAGAACGCGGGCGGCTTCCTTCAGTACGGCACCGCGGTCTTCGAATTCATGCCAGACATTTGCAGCGAAGAAGAGATCGCAACTGCATTGCGGGAGACTTGTGTTGACAGCTTCCGCGTGGATCAGTTCCACGTTGGATATCGCGGCTTCAACCAGCTTCTGCTTCAGAAGCATGAGCATCTCGTTCTGGGCGTCTACCGCGTAGACCTTGCCTTGGGGCCCAACTGCGTCGGCCAATGGCAGCGAGAAGTATCCCGTTCCTGCGCCCACATCAGCGATCGTTTGACCGGAATGTACAGCCATCGCCCCGAGCACGTCCGCCGGCGGAAGCCACAACCTGCGTGCAGGGAGGTCCAGCCGATGCGCTTCGGAAGCGGGGAATCGTCTATTGCGCATCTCGCCCCTACTTAGCCGCACCGCAGTTGGCGTCCTTGAAACCGATGCCGCGCAGGATCGCCATGGCTGGGCACCAGTTTGTGAATGCAGATTGCAATAGGTTGAGCCCGACGAATACCGTCAGCCACAGCCAGTAGGGCGAAAGAAAATGGGCAAGTGCAAGCGATAACAGCACCATCACACCTGCCATCAGGCGCACGCCGCGTTCGACTGTCATAGGGATTCTCCTTGATCGGTTTTGGGTTGAGATTCCGGCCCAGATTGGTGCCGGGAGTGAACCATGTAGTAGAGCACTGGAATGGTCGGCCACGAGAGGAAGGTTGAGGCAACTGCTCCGGCAATCAGCGATATTGCAAGGCCCTGAAAGATGGGGTCAGAGAGGATCACACATGCCCCGACGACTACCGCTGCGGCGGTGAGGAGCATAGGCCGGAAGCGGACCGCGCCGGCATCGATCACCGCTTCTGCCAGAGGCATTCCTTGGCGGCGGCGAAGCTCGATGAAGTCTACAAGGATGATCGAGTTGCGCACGATGATTCCCGCTCCGGCGATGAAGCCGATCATCGAGGTAGCGGTGAAGAACGCGCCCAGGATCGCATGAGCCGGCAGGATGCCCACCAGGGTCAGCGGGATCGGCGCCATGATGATCAGGGGCACGATGAAGGACCGGAACCAGCCGACCACGAGGACATAGATGAGAATGAGCACGGCGGCGAAGGCAAGGCCGAGGTCGCGGAAGACCTCGATGGTGATATGCCACTCGCCGTCCCACTTCATCGAGTAATGGTCGGTAGAGTCGGGCATCACGGCGTTGTAGCGGGTCAGCGTGTATCCGCCGGGCAGAGTGAGATGATCGAGGTCCTTGTTCATCTTCAGGATGGCGTAGACAGGACTCTCTTCGGCTCCGGCCACGTCTCCCGTGACGTAAACGACGCGCCGCAGATTCTTGTGATAAATACTGGGCTCGATCGTCTTGTGTTCGACGATGACCAACTCCCGGAGGGAGATCATGCCGCCGTCTGCTCCGGGCAGGCGGATATTCTCCAGGCCCTGTTCGGAGGAACGATCGGCGCGGTCGAGCTCGACGATTGCGGGCACAGGTTCGCGCGAGGCCTGATCGTGGACCAGGCCGACCTGAGTGCCAGAGACGGCGAGCGCCAGCGCGTGAGCGACATCTGAGACCGCGATGCCATGCTGCGCGGCCTTGACCTCATCCACGCGCATGACCATTCTCGGTTGAGGGTCTTCGACGTACCAGTCGGTGTCGACAACTCCCGGAGTGTGTCGGAAAATCGACTTGATCTGCTGCGCGACTTGCGTCTGACCGGCGAGATCGGGGCCGTAGACCTCTGCGACGAGCGTCTGCACAACGGGCGGTCCGGGCGGAACCTCGCTGACCTGGATACGTGCACCGTACTGATTGCCGATCGCATCCATCAGTGGGCGAAGTCGCTTTGCGATCGCATGGCTCTGCACTCTGCGCTGCTTTGCCGGCAGAAGGTTCACTTGGATATCGGCTTGATTTGGCTGCTGGCGCATGTAGTAATGGCGTACCAGTCCGTTGAAGTTATAGGGGCCGGACGTGCCGGTGTAGGTCTGGTAATTCAGAACATCGGGCTGCCGTGCAAGCTCGTTACCGAGGGCCTGGGCGACACGAGCCGTCTGTTCGAGCGGCGTTCCGTCAGGCATATTGATGATGACCTGCAGCTCGCTCTTATTGTCGAATGGCAGCATCTTCACGCGCACCAATCCGGTGGGCACAAGCGCCACCGAGATCAGCAGTAGCACTGCGACTCCGATGAAGAAGAAGAGGCGGTTGCGCGGGGAGCGGATCAGCGGCGACATGATACGGCGATAGAGCCTGGTGCGCCAGTTCTCGGTTTCGGGTTCAAGTATCTTGGCCCCGCCAAGGTGCTTTCCAAGAAGCCGGAGGGCGGCCCATGGCGAAACAACAAAGGCGACCAGCAGCGAAAAGAGCATTGCCGCGGAAGCTCCCACAGGGATGGGACGCATATACGGCCCCATTAGGCCGCGGACAAAAGCCATAGGCAGCACTGCTGCGATCACAGCGAAAGTGGCCAGAATGGTGGGGTTGCCCACCTCGGCGACCGCTTCGACCGCGACTTCGCTCATCGGGCGGCCGTGGCTCTCCGGGAGGCGGAAGTGCCGCACCATGTTCTCGACGACGACGATGGCGTCGTCTACAAGGATGCCGATGCTGAAGATCAAGGCGAAGAGCGTGACGCGATTGATGGTGTAGCCGAGGAAATAGAACACCGACATCGTGAGTGCCAGCGTGACGGGAATAGCCAGCAGGACGACGCCCGACTCACGCCAGCCCAGGAAAAGCGCGACCAGCAGGGTTACGGAGAGGGTCGCCAGCAGCAGGTGCTCGAGCAGTTCGTCGGACTTGTCCTTGGCCGTCTCGCCGTAGTTGCGGGTAGTGGTGACGGTTACGTCATTGGGCACTGTGACGCCCTGCATCCGATGCACGCTCGCGAGTACGGCATTCGAAATGTCCGTGGCATTGGTGCCCTTGCGTTTCGCCACCGTGATGGTTACTGCCGGGTATTGCCCCACTGCCGACGTACCTGCATTGCGCGAGTTTGCCGTGCCAAATACCACGTAGTCGGAGGGGTCGGCAGCGCCATCGACGATCTTGTCGGCAACGTCGCGTAAATAGACCGGCTGGCCCTTGACTACACCCACAACGACAGCTTCAAGGTCTTCCTGGCGGGTGAAGATGTTGCCAACGTCGACCCTAACTTCCTGGTTATTCTCGGCGAAGTTGCCTGCCTGCAACGTAGCGTTTGCGGCTTGCAGGTGGCCGACTATGGCCATGGGCGAGATGCCGTAGGCATTGAGCTTAGCGGTGCTGAGTTCGACGCGCATGGTACGCGGCAGTCCGCCGATGATCGTCGTCTCGGAAACATCGGAGATCTGCTCGAAGTTGTGTTGCATCTCAGCCGCGATGGCGCGAAGTTGATAGCCGTTGTAATGCTCGCCCCACAGAGTGAGGGCCAGAATCGGAACGTCGTCAATCGAGCGGGCCTTGATGAGCGGCTGCGAAACACCCGGCGGCATGCGATCGAAGTTGGAGTAGAGCTTGCTATAGACCTTGATGAGCGCATCTTCCTGGGGGGTACCAACAAGAAAGCGGACGATCACCAGGCTCTGTCCGGGAGCCGATGTGGAGTAGACGTATTCCACGCCCGAGATCTCGTGCACCAGGTTCTCGATCGGCAGCGTTACGCGCTGTTCCACCTCAGCCGGTGACGCACCGGGCATAGCGGTGGTGATGTCCAGCATCGGGACCAGGATCTGCGGCTCCTCTTCGCGAGGAATGATCGCAACCGCGAACGCTCCGATTGCCAGTGACGCAGCGATGAAGAGCGGCGTCAGTTTGGAGTTGAGAAAGGTGTGAGCCAGTTTCCCGGCGATGCCAAGATCCTGCTTCATCGCTGGACCTCGATGCGCTTGCCGGCGATGTCACGGTCAGCAGGATCGTCCACAAGCTGTTCGCCAGGGGATACGCCCGACAGAACTTCTACGAGATTGCCCTGTGCCGCTCCGAGGGTGAGATAGCGGAGTTGCGCGATTCCCTGGGCGTCGAGAACATACGCACAGACCAGCGACCCGCGGGAAACGACAGCGGAACGCGGAATGACAATCGCCTGGCGGACGCCGTTGGCAAACTCCGCTGTTCCATACATGCCTGCGCGCAGCTGGCTTGAGGAAGGCAGGTCAATTTTGACAGTAAAACTATGGCTGTTGGGATCGGCGGCTGGGTCGATCTCCGCAACCGTCCCCGTGATATTCGCGGACGAAGCTCCATCGATCGCGACCTGCACCTTCATCCCCTTGTGGACTGTGGCGATGGACGACTCATCGACCGTGGCTTGCAGTTGCAGCGCTCCGGCCTGATCGACCTGAAGCAAGGGAACGCCCGGCGAGGCCAGCGTCCCCGGATCGGCCATCCGTGCTGCTACGACTCCCGCAAAGGGCGCCACCAGATGGGTATAGCCAAGCATCGTGTGGGCTCCGGCTTCCTGGGCACGCGCCGCGTCGGTTTGTGAGCGCACTGCCTCGAGCCTGGCGGAGGCTGCGGCAGCCCGCTGTGCAACTTCGTCCATCTCCTGCGGGCTGACGC
>PKWK01000203.1 GCA_003133205.1 Granulicella sp.
GCGCGCTGGCCAGGTTGGCCTGCGCCTGGTCGAGCGCGACCTGGTAGTCGGTGGGATCAATCTCTGCGAGCAGTTGGCCGGCCTGTACGGTCTGGTTGTCGTCGACGTAGACCTTCACCACATGGCCGGCGATGCGCGAGCTGACCTGGTAAAGGTTGCCATCGACCTGGGCGTCGTCCGTGTCCTCGGTAAAGGTGGAGCGCCAGTAGGCAAAGATCGCGCCCAGGACGAGCAGCAGGATGACTCCAATGACGATGGACTTCCGGTTGGAGTTCGCGGGAGGCACGGGAGGCGCAGGCTCACCGGAAGGGGTGTGGGCCTGGCGCTCTTGCGGGCCCTTGTCTTTGTCTTGGTCTTCTGCCACGGTTACTTTCCTCCGAGATAATCTTTCAGGTTGGTCTCAGCGACGCCGAGGGCGCGGGCCAGCGAGAGCTTGGCCGCGTTGTGCTGATAGAGAGCGCTGATGTACTGATCGTTGGCCTGCTCGACCGAGGACTGGGCCTGGGAGACGGGCAGGTTATCCGAGACGCCGGCGTGGAAGCGCTGCTGCGCCTCGCTCAGCTCCTCGTTGGCGAGATCGAGGTTTGACTTCGCCGCCTCCACCAGTTTTGCAGCGGACTGTATGTCGAGGATCGAATTGCGGATGTCGGCGTTGATCTGCTGAATCTGGTCGGCGAGCTTGTCGCGGGACGACTGATACTGCGCGTCGGCGACGTCCTCCTCGCCGCGGGTCTTGGCGATCTGCAGAATCGGCGCTTCGACCTTGCCCGTCGCGGTGTACGTGCCGTGCGAGTGGCCAGCGGTCTCTCCGATGTCGCCGAAGTCGCCGGAAAACTTTACCGTCGGGAACTGATCGGCGAACGCTGCCGTCTTCTGCGCGCGGGCCGCGGCGACCTGCTCGTTGGCGGCGGCGAGGTCTCTGCGGTTCTTGAGCGCCTGGGCAAAGGCCGCCTGGGGATCGAGATTGTCGAGCGCAACGTAGGGCTCGGTGTCCGTGAGGTGAATCGCCTGGTCAAGCGGGAGGCCGATGGTGCGCGCGAGCGTAAGCTTGTCCTTCGCCAACTGGTTAGTGGCCGAGATCAGGCTCTGCTGTTCGTTCTGGTAGTCGACCTGGGCGCGAAGAACGTCGAGCCGCGGGCTGATGCCGGCATCGTGCGAGGAAGTGGCCTGATCGAGCGAGACTTTGCTGGTCGCGAGCTCGGCGTTGACTGCGTCGATGCGTGCGGCGTCGGCGATGCACAGCAGATACGCATTGCCGACTGTGAGGACGACCATGTCGCGCGCGTCTTCTGCCGAGAGCTTGGCCGCAGCGAAGTTGTGCTTCGCGGCAATGTAGTTTTCCAGCGCCGGTACATTGATCAGGCTCTGGGTCAGATAGGCGCGAAAGTCGACGACCTGGAACGGGCCAATAATGGGATTGAGGCCGGGAAACTTGAGGCCGAACGCGGCGAGATTAACCTGCTCAACCTCGATGGAGGCATCGCCGGTGACGGTTGGGAGCAGCGCCTGAAGTTGCTCAAGCTGCTGGCCCTTGGCGTTCTGTTGCGCTGTGGTCTGCAGGATCAGGCCGAGGTTCTGACGCAGGCCACGGGCAATCGCGTCGTCGAGCGAGAGGTCAAGGACGGTGTCCGTCGCTTTGCCTGAGACAAGCGATCCCTTGAAGGAATCCTGCGTGGGCATGGCGGAACTTTGCCCCCCGGGTCCGGAGAGCTGCTGCAACGCACCCTCGGTCACCTTGGCCTGCCCGGGGGTCGTGGCGCCCGGGCCGCCGCCCTGCGCATAGCCTGCCGCAGCAAAAAGAAGCAGACTGGTGAGGCACGCAACCGCGAAAGTCGTCCGTGCGGGCGGCGCTGCTTTACTTGGAGTCATTGTTTCTATGGTACCTGCACTTTGTCCGAAGGTTGCAACTGACTCATCCATCGCTCTTTGCAATAGGAATTGGATGCAGCACGGAAGGGGGAATGTGCAAAAAGTGGTCGCAAAATGGCCGTTTTTCGTAAGGGGACGCTCGAGTCACATTTCTTGTCACGGAAGCGGATACACTTTCCGTGCGGAAGAATGGAGCGAACGATGCTTTTAGGAATCGATGTGGGGACGGGTGGGACGCGTGCAGTTCTCGTTGACCGGCGAGGCGTGGTGGTGGCGTCGGCCGCGAGCGAACATGCGGCGATCCGCTCCGAACACATAGGCTGGGCGGAGCAGGAGCCGGAGGACTGGTGGCGCGCGGCGCGAGAGGCGATCTCCGGCGCAATGGCAGCAGCCAACCTCACGGGCGCGGAGATTCAGGCCATCGGTCTGACCGGGCAGATGCATGGCTGCGTGATGCTCGATGCCGAGGGCGAGGTGCTGCGGCCCGCGCTGATCTGGTGCGATCAGCGGACGCAGCCGGAGTGCGATTGGCTGGAGGCGAAGATCGGGCGCGAACGCCTGATCGAATTGACCTGCAACCCGCCGCTGCCGAACTTTACGCTGACCAAGCTGCTGTGGGTGCGGACCCACCAGCCGGAGATATTCGCGCGCATCGCGCACGTGCTTTGCCCCAAGGACTACGTACGCTTCCGGCTGACCGGCGAGTACGCGATCGACATGCAGGAGGCCAGCGGGACGCTGCTGCTCGACGTCGCCCACCGGCAATGGTCGGAGGAAGTCGCGGACGCAGCGGGGATTCCGATGAGCTGGCTGCCGCGCTTGTTTGAGGGGCCGGAGATCTGCGCGCGTGTGTCCGATGCAGGCGCGGGCGCGACCGGGCTTGCGGCGGGCACTCCCGTGGCTGCGGGCGCGGGCGATCAGGGAGCGGGCGCCGTGGGCATGGGGATCGTTGGCCCGGGTTCCGTGTCGGCAACAATCGGGACCAGCGGTGTTGTGTTCGCCGCTACCGACAAGCCGACGATGGACCGTCTGGGCCGTCTGCATACCTTCTGCCACGCAGCACCCGGCCTCTGGCATGTGATGGGAGTGACCAACGGCGCGGGGCTGTCGCTGCGCTGGTTTCGCGACACGTTTGCGCCGGGCGTAGGCTACGACGAGTTGACCGCGGATGCCGCAAGGATTCCCGCAGGTAGCGATGGCATGCTGTGGGCGCCCTATCTCTTCGGCGAGAGGACGCCGCACCTCGACCCAGAGGCCAGGGCTGCCTTTGTCGGTGTGACGGCATCGCATACGCGGGCGCATTGCGTGCGCGCAGTAATGGAGGGCGTTGCGTTCAGTCTGCGCGACACGCTGACTCTGTTTGCGGAGCTGGGCATCCCGGTGGAGCAGATCCGGCTGGGCGGCGGCGGCGCGCGCGGGCCGCTGTGGCGGCAGATTCAGGCCGATGTGTACGGGCGTCCGGTGGAGTTGCTCGCGGCCGAAGAAGGTGGCGCGTTCGGCACGGCTCTGCTGGCCGGCGTCGGCGTCGGTGCATGGCCAACCGTCGAGGCAGCCTGCGCGGCTACGGTCAAGGTAGCGGACGTCATCGAGCCGAAAAATGCGGCTACGATGGATGAGGCGTATGCGAAATTCCGGCTGGTTTATCCTGCCTTGAGAGAGATTGGGAGGACGTAATGGCGGAGCGGGAGATTGGGGTTGGTGTGATCGGATATGGGCTCGGCGGACGTGTGTTTCATGCGCCGTTCGTGAGCGCTGTGCCGGGGCTGCGGCTGGTGGCCATCATGCAGCGCAGCGGAGATCAGGCGGCGAAGGCGTATCCGGCGACGAGGATTGAGCGCTCGCTCGATGGGATTCTGGAGGAAAAGTCGATCGAAGTGGTGGTCGTGTCGACTCCGAATGAGACGCATTTTCTCCTGGCCAAACGTGTGCTCGAAGCCGGCAAGCATGTGGTCATCGACAAGCCGTTCGCGCCCACCAGCGAAGAGGCACTGGAGCTTGGCAAGATTGCGAAGAGCAAGGGGCTGCTGGCGATTCCGTTCCACAATCGACGATGGGATGGAGACTTCCAGACCGTGAAGAAACTGCTGAAGGAGGAAGCGGTGGGGCGGCTGGTGACGTTTGAGTCGCACTTCGACCGCTTCCGGCCCATCCCCCGCGAGAACACGTGGAAGGAGGCGGGAAATCCGGCGAACGGAATGCTGTTCGACCTGGGACCGCATCTTGTGGACCAGGTGCTTGCGCTGTTCGGCGCTCCCGATGCGATCACCGCAAGCGTGCGCTCGGACCGCGACGAGACGGCGATCGAAGATGCGTTCGACATTACCCTGCACTACAAGGGCAAGGACGGCAAGGGCCTGCTGGCGCATTGCCGGACCAGCATGCTGGCCTGCGACAACGCACCCCGGTTTCTGCTCCACGGAACCGTCGGCAGCTTCAAGAAGCACGGACTCGACCCACAGGAATCCGCGCTTGAGGCTGGGGCGAAGGTGCCAGTCTTGGGTTCGGCGCCAGTCTGGCTGCAAGAGAAAGAATCCGCGTGGGGCAAGCTGACCGTGGCTCCGGTGCCGGCTGATCCGGCGATGCTGGTCGAGCGGCAGGTGAAGACCGAGCCAGGCGACTACCGCGGATTCTATGCCAACGTGCGCGATGCAGTGCTGGGGACGGCCCCGCTTGCCGTGACGGCGGAAGATGGCTATCGCGTGGTGAAGTTGTTGGAGATGGCGAGGGTGAGTTCGGCAGAGGGTAGAACGCTGCCAGTGAAATTTTGATCCTGATGTAGCGCGGATTGATGACGAGGTGGTTGATGACGGTGCAGTTTCGGCTCAACAAGATGCTTGCGGCGCTGGTTCAGGTCGTGCTGCTTGGAATCTACTTAGACCATTACTATTCGAAGTGGGGCGGTCTGGGACGCGCTGCGTTTCTGGATTATCAGTCAGCGAGGTTTGATCGCTATATGGGACCTGACCACTCCCTTTTTATCCCTGTGGTTGGTGCGCTGTTGAGTGTCACGTTTGCGGTTGCTCTATACGAAGGACTGTCGGCGATGTTTGAAAAGATGTTCCTCCCAAGCAAGCCCTGACCGGTCACAAGCTTGCTTTATTTCCTGCGGCGCGAGAAACGCAAAACGCTCTCGATGAGGATCAGCGCCAGGCCGGCGAAGAGGGCTGGACCGGCCCATCGCACCACTGGCGCAACGCGCGGCAACACCACGACTGCCAGCGCGACCCATACGAGAATGCCGCTCGCAAAACTGCCGTCGTCGACGAACAGGCCGAATATCTCGCGAGCAATGGATTTCAACCAGCGCATAGTTAGGCGTCCACCTCCGCAACCCGCGCCCCTGCCCGGCACATCGGCACCAGGCAGAGCGCAATCGCGAGATACGCCGCCATAAGGCACGGAATCGCGAGATCCGAGCCCGGCCAGGCGAAACCCGCTCCCTCGCCAACCCAGAACGTCCCAAACGCGGAGAGCAGAACGCCGACCACGAACTTCAGCGTGTTCTCCGGGACGCGCGCCAGCGGCCGGTGCAGCGCCACGCCCAGCGCGACGATCACGAGCAGCGCCGCAGCCGCACCCAGACCAGCCGGCAGCAGCAGTCCGGTCCCGCCCGCCCCCAGGGCGACCACAATGAAGACGACCTCAGTGCCTTCGAGCATGGTGATGTGGAAGGCGGCCGTGAAGGCGAGCTTGTCGAGGCCGGGGGCACGGCCGGCCCTTCGCATGGCGGCAGCCTCTCTTTGAAAGGCGGCTTGCTCATCGTGCAGCGGAATCAGTCCGGCGGAGCGCAGGATGGCCTTGCGCAGCCAGCGGAGGCCAAAGAGGAGAATCATCGCTCCAACGACAAGCTGCACGAGATGGAGCGGGATGTGGGTCAGCGCGGGGCCGAGGACAGCGACGATAGCGGCGAGCAGGCCGAGGGCGGCGGCAGCGCCTTCGAGTGCGCTGCGCCATCCGCGCACGCTGCCCACCGCCAGCACAACCGTAAGCGCCTCGACGCACTCCACCAGCGAGGCGAGAAACGCCGCCACCAGGGTCGTGCCCAGCCGCGTCGCTTCAAGATGGCCTAACCCGATGGCCATTCCGCTCCCAGGATTTCAAAATCTCAAATCAGTGCAGATTTCAAATTACAACATGCAACGCTTAGGATGCTTGTTACGGCGCCTGTGGCTAATCGAAACATATACGCGCAGGCCATAGTCCACATTTCCCCTTATGCCTTTGACGCCCAACACGAACGCAACAGGAACCAGCCGACGAGCCTTCTGTTCCGGCGCGGCGACCTTGCTGCTGGCGCAGGGTGGGCTATTGCGCGCGGCTGGACTTGCGGCGCAAGTGCAGGCTGGACCACCCGGTACCCCGACGCGGCCCGACGTCGCCGCCATCGATCATGATCGCATCCTTGCCGCGGCCCAGCGGTATCTCACCCAGCAACCCACCCCGCTGACGTCGCTGCCCTGCCCGCGCAGCCCAGGCACGGTGCACGATTACTACTCCGAAGCGCAGCCCGACGACACCAACGCAGGGCCTTCCGCGGGCGCGAAGTCGAAAGCGGAACTACCACCTCCCTTCACCGCGCACCGCGACGCTCTGTTCGCGCTGGGATTGGCGGTGCCGGCGCTGGCCGGGGCTCGTCTGCTTACCGGAGAAGAGCGCTACGCCGAACACGCCGCCGTGTGGCTACGCGCGTGGTTCATCGATCCGGCCACCCGAATGACCCCGAGCCTGGACTTCGGCCAGGTCGTATTCCCACCAGCCCCGGAACACTTCACCGTTCAGACCAAACCAACCTACGGAGCGCCCCAACCCCCCGCGCCCGGAGGCGGCCGCTTCGAAGGCGTTCTCGAGACCCTGCCGCTGGTCGAGGTCGCCCAGGCCATCCCGTTTCTCGCCTCCTCACCCGCACTCAGCGAGGCCGACCTGAAGGCGCTGCATGCATGGTTCGCCGCCTACCTGCTCTGGCTCACCGCACCCCAGGACAGCGGGCCACGTCTGGCTGCCCTGGCGCGCGACCAAAAGAACCACCACGGGACATCGTGGCTCCTGCAGGCATGCGCGTACGCGACACTGACCGCATCCGACAGCACAGCTCCCAAGTCCGAAGACAGCGCATTGGAGGCGTTGCGCCACCGATTCAAATCGGTGACTCTGCGCGCGCAGATAACCTCCGAGGGCACGTTTCCTCACGAACTTCCCTCAGCCACGCCCTACCGCGACTCGCTGTTCAATCTGGACATGATGGCCGGCGTCTGCCATCTGCTTTCCACCCGATTCGAGAGCGTCTGGGACTACCAGTTAGAGGACGGCCCGGGAATGCGGTCTGCGATTGCGTACCATTTTCCGTTCATCGCGGATCGCGGTCTGTGGCCATTCCGCGCGGACGTAGCGCACTTCGACCAACTTCCCGGAAGGCGCGCTAGCCTGCTGCTCAGCGCGCGCGCTTACCAGCAGCCCGAATACGCCGCGCTATGGAAGACATTGTCGCCGGATCCAGCCGCGCCCGACGTCCTGCGCACGCTGCCCATCCATCAGCCTCTGCTGTGGGTGCGCCAGCCTCCGCGAGCGTGACGCGATTCAGGGCTTGAGTGCCTGCCGATGCTTGTGGCCCGAGGCATTGGATTCGGACCGCGTACGGTGACCGCGGCGGCGAAACAGGAACGCCGACCCGCATGCGCCGCACTTCCACGGATAAATTCCAAAGAAGCCCAATACTCTCCGCTGCATGAATCCGTTGCGGTTGATGCGCATCGCAACAGTGCCTTTGCACACGGGACATACGACTTCGTTCGTCGAGTTCATGGCTGGCTGCCCCTGAGTGTCACTTTGAACGCTGCGCCCTGGACTCAACTCAGGACGGAACTCTGTCGGCAGATTCTAGCAATTGCTCGGATTTCCAGTATTTGACCACAAATTCGACGGCCCGTGGAGATTACTTTAGTAATCGCCGCGTTAACAGACGTGTCAATCAGCGAATGGAACAACTTACTCGCGGAACTTGCGAACAATCGCAAGGTATTTGCGCGCGCTTTCGGTGATCGTCTCCGGATGACCTTCGGCGATCGCCTTCAGGTTTACCAGGTCGGCGCCCACGCCCAGGGCGAACGCTCCTGCCTCAAGAAACTCCGCGGCGGTCGCCTGCGAGACACCGCCGGTGGGGATCATCTCGACCTGGGGCAGCGGCGCCTTCACCGACTTCAGGTATTTTGCCCCGCCCAGAGAACTAGCCGGGAATATCTTGACCACATCCGCGCCAGCCTCCCATGCAGTGACGATCTCAGTAGGCGTGAGCGCGCCGGGAAGCACAGCCACGCCGTAGCGGTGGCACATCTCGATGGTCTTTACGTTGAGCGCAGGGCTGACCACAAATTGCGCGCCTTCGAGGATGCACATGCGCGCAGTCTCCGGGTCGAGCACGGTGCCCGCGCCGATCAGGATGTCGGGGCGTTCTTCAGCCAGCCGCCGCATGACGCGTATGGCGCCAGGAACGGTCATCGTAACTTCGAGGACGGTGACGCCGCCAGCCGCGATGGCCGATGCCAGCGCCAACGCCTGTTCTTCACTTTCGGCGCGCAGGACGGGCACAAGGCCGATCTCGCGGAGTGCTTTGAGAACTTCTGCTTTCTGCATTCTTTCTCCTATTTCGGTGGGTGCGGTCAGCGCTGTACGCGCGCGCCGCCGCCTTTCATAATGCGCTGCACTTCGTCGAACGTGGCCATGGTGGTGTCGCCGGGCGTGGTCATCGCGAGTGCGCCGTGCGCGCAGCCGCAGTTGACCGCCCAGTCCGCACCCTTTTCGTTCAGAAAGCCATAGATCAATCCGGAGGCAAACGAGTCGCCGCCTCCGACGCGATCGAAAATCTCCAGGTCGGGCATCGGCCGCGCCTCATGGAAGCATCCCTCGTAGTAGCACACCGCGCCCCAGTCGTTGACCGTCGCTGTTTTCGCATGGCGCAGCGTGGTGGCAACCGCCCGGAAGTTGGGGAACGTCGCGACGGCCTTCTCAATCATCTTCCGGAAGTTCGCCGAGTCGAGTTCGCCAAGATCATCGCCGACGCCTTCGATCTGGAACCCCAGCGCGGCGGTGAAGTCCTCTTCGTTGCCGATCATCACGTCGACATACGACGCCAGTTCGCGATTGACTTCCGTGGCGCGAGCCTTGCCGCCAATGGACTTCCACAGCGAGTCGCGGTAGTTCAGGTCGTAGCTGATCATGGTGCCGTGCTTGCGCGCCGCCACCATCGCCTCTTTGCACACCTCGGGCGTCGACTCACTCAGCGCGCAGAAGATTCCGCCAGTATGCAGCCACCGCGAACCTTCCTTGCCAAAGATCTCGTCCCAGTCGATCTGCCCAGGCTGTAACTGGCTAACCGCCGTATGCCCACGGTCCGAGCAGCCCAACGCAGCGCGCACACCGAACCCGCGCTCAGTGAAATTCAACCCGTTGCGCGTAGTCCGGCCGACACCGTCATACTTGGTCCACACCACATGCGACTGGTCCACGCCGCCCTGCAGCATCAGGTCTTCCAGCAGACGACCCACGGGATTGTCCGCCAGCGCAGTCACGACCGCGGTCTTCAATCCGAAGCAGCGGCGCAGGCCACGAGCGACGTTGTACTCACCGCCACCCTCCCACACCTGGAACTGGCGTGCCGTGGCAACTCGCACGTCGCCCGGATCAAGCCGCAGCATCACCTCGCCAAGGCTCACCAGATCCCACTTACACTCTTCCTTCTTGCGAATTACCAGACTGTTCTTACCGCCGGCTGTCATTCAAGCTCCTATCGAATTACTGGACGTCCTACTTCAGGTCCTTGATCGCAACCGGGTCCATGTCGGCGTAGTCCTGATTCTCACCGCCCATGCCCCAGCAGAAGCCGTAGTTCTTGGTCCCAACGCCCGCATGAATCGACCACCCCGGCGACACAACGACCTGCTTATCCGCCATCACGATGTGGCTGGTCGCATCCGGCGGCCCCATCAGGTGCACGACGCGCTGATCGGGCTCAACATCAAAATAGAAATAGATCTCGGACCGTCGCATATGCGTGTGCGCCGGCATCGTATTCCAGTTGCTACCGGGCGCGAGCAGCGTGAATCCCATCACCAACTGGCAGCTCTTGATGCCGTCGCGGTGAATTGCCTTGTAGATGGTCCGCTTGTTGCAGGTCTCGATGGATCCGAGCGCCACCCCTTGAAGGTCTGCGCATTTCACCATCTTCGTCGGATACTCCGCATGCGCCGGGTAGCTCAGCAGGTAGAAACAGGCCGGTTCTGCCGCGGACTTGCTCGAAAACGTAACGTCCTTACTGCCGCGGCTTACGTAGAGGCAGTCCATCTTGTCCAGCTCGAAGGTGACGCCGTCGACGACAACCGATCCGGCACCGCCCACGTTGAGCACGCCCAGTTCGCGGCGCTCCAGAAAATACTCCGCGCGCAATTCAGGCTGGGTCTCCAGCGTCAGCGCTCCAGTCGTCGGGACGGCCGAACCGATTACGGTGCGGTCGAGGTCGACGTACGCGTACTCGATCTTCCCGGGGTTGAACATGCCTTCAAGTAGAAAGGTTGCGCGAAGTTCTTCGCTCGTCATTCGTGCATAGCGCACGGGATCGGCCATCTGCAGCAGTTTCATGAGTCTCCTTCGTGTGTCCACGCCCATTCACAGGGGCAGGGCAACGCCGTCCACCATTGTAGCGGACAGATTTAGCGATGGCCGGTGACGCAACTCACTGAGCGGATGCCCGGGAAGTGCTTAACACCGCAATTCTCGGAGGATTCGGGGCAAGGGACGCGGCAGGCTGGTCAGGGTCTCGCCTCGTGCACCAGGTTGAACGGCGTCTGGGTGGCGCGGCGGAATTTCTGGAATCCGCCGCTGGTGACGACCTCCCGGATGCGCTTCTCGCCCGCCTGCGCGCCTAGCGCCGCTCCAACCTCCTGCGAGATCGATGCAGGCACGCACAGCAAGGTGGAAGCCGAATAGAAGACACGTCCCACCGGATTGTGATTGCCCTCCGTGGCGTCCTCCGCATACGGCTCGACGATCATCCACGTCCCGTCCGGCTTCATGGCGGAATGTACGTGGGCCGCGGCGCCGACAGGATCGCCCATGTCGTGCAGGCAGTCGAAGAAGGCGACAAAGCCGTACCCCTTACCGGGAAAAGCCTTGGCGGAGGCAACGGCGAAGGTGACGCGATCGGCCACACCCTCGCGCTGGGCGGCCTCGCGCGCCATGTCGATGGAGCCGGCGTGGTAGTCGAAGCCGAAGAACTCGTACTTGGGGAATTCCTTCGCCATGACGATCGTGGACGCGCCTAGCCCACATCCGACATCGGCGACCTTGGCGCCAGATCGCAGCTTCGCCTCCACACCGTCGAGCGCGGGAATCCACTGCGTGGTCAGGTTGGCGAGGTAGCCGGGACGGAAGAAGCGCTCGGTACCGTGGAAGAGGTCGTGATGATGCTCGTGCCATCCGACTCCCTTGCCGGTGAGGAATGCCTGTTCGATCTTGTCCGCGTCGTGGAAGCACGAGGAGATGATCTGGAAGATGCCGGGCAGGAAAGCGGGGCTGTCATCCATGGCAAGCGCAAGGGCCTGCTCCGGTGGGAGCGTGTACGTTGCAGTCGCGGCGTCGTAGGCGATGTAGCCGCTGGCGGCGTTGGCGTTGAGCCACTCCCGGACATAGCGCTCCGTGGTCCCGGTGCGCTTGGCCAGTTCGGCTGGAGTGACGGGCGTGCTGTCCGCCATGGCTTTGTAGAGCCCCAGGCGGTCGCCCAGCAGGATCAGAACGGCGTGCATCGCCGCGCCCATGTCTCCGACGGCACGTCCCATAAATGCGTTGAGCTTCGCTTCGTTGATCGGTGCAATGCTGGCTGGCATTCCCATACGCGCCTCCTGAAAACCGAAATTGAAACTTGCAGGCGGGTATATTAATCCTCGCGACCGATTATCGACAAGATGCAAAAGTCTGCATACCCGGCCTCGGCACTCCGTGACAAACCTTCGGCGTCTGAGCACGGTCATCAGCCTGTGTCGTTTGCCCGACCCGGCAACGCCAGCGTAAAGTTATCCTCATCATGTCCAACATCCTCGACTCCTTCCGTCTCGACAATAAGATCGCACTCGTCACCGGCTCAGCTGGCGGCATGGGCGCAGCCATTGCCATCGCTATGGCCCAGGCCGGCGCCACCATCGCCACCCACGACATCCGCCCCCCCGCCGACACCGTGGCAACCATCGAAGCCGCCGGCGGCAAGGCCGCTGCATTCAGCGCCGACCTCTCGGATACCGCCGCCCCCGATGCCCTCTTCGCGCAGGTCCTTGCGAAATTCGGCCGCGTCGACATCCTGGTCAACAACGCCGGCATCATCCTTCGCGAAGACGCCGTCAACGTCCCCCTCGCCGACTGGCTGAAGGTCATTCAGATCAACGAGACCGCCGTCTTCCAGCTCTCGCAGCTCGCCGGCCGCGACATGATGTCCCGCAAAGCTCCCGGCAAGATCATCAACATCGCCTCGCTGCTCAGCTTCCAGGGCGGCATCCGCGTGCCCTCCTACGCTGCGGCCAAGGGTGCTGTCGCCCAGATCACCAAGGCGCTCGCCAACGAGTGGGCCGTCAAGGAGATCCAGGTCAACGCGATCGCCCCCGGCTACATCGCCACCAACAACACCGCGCAGCTCCGCGCCGATCCAGAGCGCAGCAAGGCGATCCTCGAACGCATTCCGGCAGGGCGCTGGGGCGAAGCAACCGACGTCGCCGGCACAGCAGTCTTCCTCGCCTCCGCCGCAGCCAACTACATCACCGGCCACGTGCTGGTCGTAGACGGCGGATGGATGGCGCGCTAGGCAGTTCGCTCGACCGAAAGCCCGCAGCGGGAGTGCGCTTGCGAGATCCGCAGCAATGAAGACGCTGTCCTCGAACGACGAACTCGCAAGCATCCGCAGCCGTATTGCCCTGATCGGCCCCACAGACACTCGTCTGTGGGGCACGATGAGCGCTCACCAGATGCTGTGCCACCTCCGCGATTCCTTCGAATGTCCGCTGGGCGAGCGCGTTCCCGCGCCAATCAAGGGGCCACCGATCCCAGTGTCCGTGTGCAAGTGGCTCGCCCTGCGCTTTCCCATGAAGTGGCCCAAAGGAGTGCAGACGCCGCCGGAGATGGACCAGCGCATCGGGGGCACGCCGCCCGAAGACCTCGAAACCGACCGCGCAGCGCTGCTCAGCAAGCTGGATGAATTTGTGCGCGCAACAGGCCCGTGGGCGCCGCATCCCATGTTTGGTGCTATGACCAGGGCCGAGTGGATGCGCTGGGGCTACCTCCACACCGACCACCACCTCCGCCAGTTCGGCCGCTGACTCCCCCGGTCTCGTCATCCGCATCTAACCGCGCAGGAGAATTTCAATGCCCCAGAGCCCACACGACCGAGCCGCCGAATTCCACAATCTTGCCGCACATGCCCACTCCGCGGCCGCAGCCTCCCACAGCCAGGGCAGCCTCACCGCCCATGAGCTTTCGCGCCAGGCGCACGAGCACTCCACCCGCGCCCTCGAGGAGTCGCGCAAGGCGGCCGAGCAGCACGACGAATCGCCAGCAACGCCAGCCTCCGAGAAAAAATAGCCACATCGAAAGCACTCTATTGCAGCCGCTTCGGCCGCAGCGACAGGCCGGTGCGCAGCAACACATTCAGAATCCCTGCCGCCGCACGGAAGGAAGCAACCGAGTCCCCGGAGACCTTCGAGGTCCCGGCAAGCCTGCGCTGGTAGTCCACCGCAATCTCCTCGATCCGCAGGCCATACTGACAGGCCTTCACCTGCATCTCCAGGTTCCAGCCGTAGGTCATCTCCGACATATATGCAACTGTTCCAGTGAAGCTCGCCGGATCGCCCGAAACGAGCCCATGTCGGTGTACCGCACCCGCTGCGTGATCCATAGCAACCGGCCCACCATCCAACCCGCGAAGACCTGGCTGGGCAGCATGCTTCCCGGCTCGCGCGTCCCGCGAATCCGCGAACCGATGACGAAGTCGGCCTCGCCACACTCGATCGGCCCCACCAGACGATTGAGGCCGGCGATCACGTCCGATCCGTCGCCATCCATGAACACCAGAATGTCGCTGCCGGCGAGTGCCGCGTCTGATCCAGCCTTGCAAGCCGCCCCATACCCCCGCGCCGACTCGACGACCCGCGCGCCCGCCGCCGCCGCAATCGCCCGGTCCCATCCGTGCTCCCGTTATCCACCACGATGCACTCGGCGATGCGGTCCCACGGCATCTCCGCCACAACGCACCCGATCGACCCAGGCTCATTCAAAGCCGGAATAATGATGGAGATTCGCTTCATTAGAGTTCGAGCTTACAAGGCAGGACGCGGAGATGCTTATCAAACGAAGCGAATCCAAGCCACATTTGACCCCCAAATTCAGCCCTAAAACACAGTTGACCGCCGTCACATACGGCCACCCCCATCCCGGGTGTATTCTCCTAGGCGTGTGGAGGTGCACCCTATGGCGCACGGACTGAATTCCTCCAAATCACCGGCACGACCTGCCCGTCAGGCGATCGAAAAAGCTTCAGAGAGTTCGATTGACGCCTTCAAGAACGAACACCGCAAGATGGACAACTTCGCGATGCGCGTGGCCAGGAGAGCGCAGAACCGCTTGATTGACAACGAGCAGAATATTCCCGGAAGCACAATTTTTTCGAAGTAAGGAAGATTCGCAACCGGGCGTAGGCGTTCCCTTGGCGCGCGTCCTTGAGCCACACTATGCCCTTTCGACCGCGCGTCAGTGCGGCCGTCGCCGAGGGCGAATCAGGACTCAGACCGCGCTGCCGCTCTTGCCGGAGCGCTCCTTCGCCTGGGTGGCCATAGCGATGCCCTCCTGCGTGCCAACATGCGGCCGGGTCTTGAGGCGCCTGGTGTAGAAGACCCAGTACGCGATCACCAGCAGGGCGACGATGATCAGAACACCATAAACGATCTGCGTTAGTCCCATATCGATCTCGATGGTACGAGCGACATTCTAGTCCACTCGAAGGACTCGTGGCTGTCAAATTTTCCACCCGCCAACGCGCCGAATCCGCTGACTGGCTGACTCTCTAAACCCGCGGCCGCGCAACGAGTCAGGCCCCGGGAAAGTGCTCCAGCAAACTCCGCAGCGCTCTTCCGCGGTGGCTCAGTGACAGCCGCGTGGCCGGATCGAGTTCGGCCATGGTCTGGTTGTGCTCCGGAATAAAGAAGATGGGGTCGTACCCAAACCCCGATTCCCCGGACGGAGCGGTAAGGATGCGGCCCTCGACAGCGCCTTCGGCGGTCGCTACGATCTCTCCATCCCGAGCAAGTGCCAGCACACAGCGGTAGCGAGCCTGGCGGCAGGTTTCGGGGATTCCATCAAGCGCCCGCAGCAGCGCGGCATTGTTGCGTTCATCCAGAGTGGAGCCGGGGGCGGTGGGAAACTTCTGGTCGTCCGCGTAGCGCGCGCTACGGACGCCGGGAGCGTTCTCCAGGCACGTAACTTCGAGGCCGGAGTCGTCGGCCATGATCAGCAAACCGGCCGCATGTCGCGAATAGTAGAGCGCCTTGGCGCGAGCATTTGCATCGAACGTGGGCTCGTCCTCGGGCGGCGCCGGGATCTCGGCCAACCCGGGAAGGGGTTCGATCTGAATACGCTCACCCGCCAGGAGATGGCCTTCGGCGGCATGCGCAAAGTCGCGGAGTTTGCCCGGGTTCGTGGTGGCAACGTAAAGGCGCATAGGGCAGCAACTCCGCGAGTCGGTAAGAAGTCCGGATAGAGGAATGATAGCCCGCTAACTTGCAGACTCGCTGGCTCGCTCGAACCTGTGTGACTGCAATCACTCGACACTGACCGACCCGGATGGTACGCTTCCCGTGGCTATTCCCCAGTGTTCTGAGACGTTCCGGATCTCTGGGGTCGATTTGTGCGACTACTAAATCTGTGTTCCAGGAGGGACATGTGAGTGTTGTTCAGGGTTGGGTTTACTTCTTTTTAGCTGTGAGTGTGCTATCGCCCGGTGTGGCAATTTTGTTTACGCGTGAAGTGATGGGCGCGGACAGCGGAACCCCGGCAATGCAGAAGATTGTGGGAGCGATCAAAGAAGGCGCTGAGGTATTTCTCAAGCGTCAGTACAAGACCGTGGCGGCCCTTCTGTGCCTGATGCTTCCCACATTCGCCTACGCGCAGACGGAACACGCCGGCGGCGGCGAAGCCAGCCTGACACTGCCGGACCTGCGAACCGTGCATTTCGTGAACTTTTTCGGCCTGAACGGACACGCCCTTCTCTCGATCGGCCTGCTCTTCTGCGTCGGCGGCCTGTTGTTCGGCATGGCGATCTATGTGCAGTTGAAGAACCTGCCGGTGCATCGCACCATGCTCGAAATCTCCGATCTGATCTATGAGACCTGCAAGACGTATCTGGTGACGCAGGGCAAGTTCATCATGCTGCTCTGGGCCTTCATCGCGGTCATTATCTCGCTGTACTTTGGCTATCTGGCGCCGGTGCAGGGTCATCCGATTGCGGTCACGTTGCCGATCATCTTGTTGTTCAGCCTCGTCGGCATCGCGGGCAGCTACGGGGTGGCGTGGTTCGGAATTCGCGTAAACACATTCGCCAACTCACGGACGGCATTCGCAGGATTGCGCGGCAAACCGTATGCAATCTCCGAGATTCCGCTGAAGGCCGGCATGAGCATCGGCATGTTGCTGATCTCGGTCGAGCTGCTCATCATGCTCTTCATCCTTTTGTTCATCCCGCGCGATTATGCCGGCCCATGCTTCATCGGCTTCGCGATTGGCGAATCCCTCGGCGCCGCGGCCCTGCGTATTGCCGGAGGCATCTTCACCAAGATCGCCGACATTGGCGCCGACCTCATGAAGATCGTATTCAAGATCAAGGAAGACGATGCGCGTAACCCGGGCGTCATCGCCGACTGCACCGGCGACAACGCCGGCGACTCGGTCGGCCCCAGCGCCGACGGCTTCGAGACCTACGGCGTCACCGGCGTGGCCCTGATCACATTCATCCTGCTGGCCGTCAAGGAACCCTCGACGCAGGCGCAGCTTCTGGTCTGGATCTTCGTCATGCGCGTGGCCATGCTGCTCTCCAGCTCCGGTGCATACTTCCTCAATACCGCAATCGCCCGCGCCAAATACGCGGACGCCGACGAGATGGACTTTGAGGCGCCTTTGACCTCGCTGGTATGGATCACGTCCATCGTTTCCATCATCCTGACCTTCATCGTCACGCGCATGA
>PKWK01000011.1 GCA_003133205.1 Granulicella sp.
ACGGTGAAGAAGTCCATCGCCGCAATCGCTTCGCGGTGGTTACGCAGGAATGCCACCCATTGCTTCGCGGGCTCAGGACTCCTGGGCGCCTTCCTCATCCAGCGCAGCACCGTTCGTTCCGAGATGTCTACGCCAAGCATCTTCAGTTCCCCATGAATCCTGGGCGCTCCCCACGTTGAGTTCTCTGCCACCATACAGAAGATCAGTTCCATCACTTCCCTGCTCACGCACCTCCTACCCGTGCAAGCGCGATGCCGCGACATCCATTTCCAGCAAAGCTTGAATCCGGTGCGGTGCCAACGGACGACCGTCTCTGGCTGCACGAGAACCAATGCTCGTTTCCATTTAGACCAAAGCCGCAGCATGGCGGTCCAAAACAATCTATCGGAATCGGAGAACCGAACCCGTGGATGCTTTTTCCTCAAGACGGCAAGCTGTTGCCGCAGGGCCAGATTCTCCAAGAGCAGATCGCGGCGAGAATAACAGGATCGGACCGTCAGTACGAACAGAAGCCTCAGCGGGCGCAGCGTAGAGCCAGTTTGACACGGAAAACAAGGCGAAACCACAAATACCTATTTTGACTGATTCGGCGGCAGATCGTAATTTGGCGAGGCACGGCCACGCCAGGGGTCTCGGGAGAGTCCGCGCGGCCGGAGAGTCATCGAAGACTGACAAATTGGCTTGCTCCCTTGGACAAGGTCAACGATGATCGCTCTCAAGCGCAAAAACATAATAACCCTGCCCATCGAGTGTTCCGGATTTCCATGCATAGCCTTCGCCAGGAGCGCCGCTGGGAGCATGAGCAGCGGCGCAGAAGACGATGTACTCGCGCCCGCCCACTTCATACACTGAGGGCAGACCTTCGGGGTTGCCGCCGATCTGCTGTTCCCACAGCAGTGCTCCAGTGTCTTTGTCATAGGCATGTACTGTGCGATCGCCCCAACTGCCCACAAAAACCAGGCCTCCCGCTGTTACAGCCGGCCCATTCCTCACCGGATTGAGCAATACATTGGAGGCCCCGGTGTTTTTGATTCCTTTCGCCGCCAGCCCGGGCGCGGTGCCTAACGGCGACCTCCACAGAATCTCTCCTTTGTTCAAGTCGATCGCAACCAGTGATGTCCACGGCGGAGTGATGGCCGGAAGCCCGTCGCTGGAAAGAATGCGATTTTCGTACGTTCCGAAATATCGGGTAATACCTGGAGGAGGCGGCATCCGCTCCAGGCCGCCCCCGCCACCACCGCCGGAAGCGACCGGAGCAGAAGCGCTGGGGTTCGAGAGGTACGCCGCAAGAGCATCGAGATAAGCGGGAGACATCGTGGAGAAGCCGGGCATTTCGCCCACGCCCCCGGTTACGACCCGCTTGAAATTGTCGATCCCGATGTCCTGGGGCGATCGAACGCCGATCCGGTTCTCGCCATGGCATCCCTGGCACATATGGTTGAAGATGACGTGCCCTTGCGTCTCGGGACTCGCATCGCGGGGAACGCGAAACGGCGACGCTGCGGACAGCCTGGGCTTCAACTCCGGCGCATCCGAGGTGCGAAGATACAAGACTCCTGTCGTTGGATCCGCGGCGCCATTCCCCCAATTTGCGCCGCCTACATCGCCTGGAATCTGGATGGAGTCGCGCTTGTCGGTTCCCGGCGTAAAAATTCCATTGTTATTTGCACCCTGAAGAATGGCCAGGATTCGGGCTTTATCCGTCTCGCTGATATACGGGTCGATATCGCTTGCGGTAAAGCTCTGGCGGGCGAATGGCGGTGGCTTTGTCGGGACCGGCTGTGTGGGCCATGACTCTTCGCCAGGTGCATCGCTCTTGGGAACCGGACGCTCCTCAATGGGCCATAAGGGTTTTCCAGTCACTCGGTTGAACACGAAAACAAATCCGGTCTTGGCCGCCAGTGCGACAATGTCGACCGTCTTTCCATTTTGCCGTACCGTCAGCAACTTCGGAGCGGCTGCAGGATCGTAATCCCAAAGATCGTGATGAACTGTCTGGAAATACCACAACATCTTCCCGGATCGCAAGTCCAAGGCAACGAGGCAGTCGCCAAACAGGTCGGCGCCAACGCGATCGCCGCCCCAATAGTCATACGTTGGAGAGCCGAGTGAGAAATATCCTACTCCACGCTTCTGATCGATGGAAAACTCGCCCCAGTCGTTGACTCCGCCCGCATATTTCCATGCATTCTTGGGCCACGTGTCATAGCCGAACTCGCCAGGATGCGGGATGGTGTGAAAGATCCAGAGTAACTTGCCGCTCAAAACATCGAACGCGCGGATATCGCCAGGAGGCGAGCCATAGGACTCGCTTGTGCCGGAGCCTAATATGATCGAGTTCTGGAAGATGTGTCCCGGAGTGCCGGTTTGTATCTGCGGTATTGTTTTGGGATCGCGGCCAAGTCCCTCGCGAAGATCCACGCGTCCATCCGTGCCAAACGTGGTAATCGACGACCCCGTGCGCGCGTTAATCTCCTGCAGAAAACTGTCTACTGAAAAGATGAGGCGTCGGTCTCGACCGTCCGCGCTCTGCCAATAATTGATGCCGCGGTCAATGGGAGTACCTTGGGTTGGGTGCATCCAAATCGCTTTGCCAGTCGCGGCATCCAAAGCAACGATCGCTCCGTCGTCGCCCAGAACGTACATCATGCCATCCACGATCACCGGATTGAAATTGAATCGTGCGGTCGCGCGAGGTACGGGATAAAACCAGGCTTGAGTGAGGTGCTTCACGTTGGACTTATCAATCTGCGTGAGCGCGGAATATTGCATTGAGTCGGGCCCGCTGCCGTAATCGGGCCAGTCGTTTTTTCGCGAATTCGCAGTTTCTCCGTAAAATATGCCGGCTATGCAAAACGCACAGCATAGATAGATGGTGACGGATCGAGATCGTACCTTCATCAATGGTTCCTCTTTCTTGAGCGGCCAACCTGCCCCATGATTCGGCACGCTCACCCTGTGCTGTTCGTTTGCTTAACTTATTTTTTTAGCGACGCACTCGGTGTCGTATCAGCCGGTAAATCGCCAAGCGAACTGAATGCCGTTAAGGATCAATTGGGCCATTGCCGGAGTCTCGAAAAGAGTTGGCGTGTGGCCCAGCACGCAGTCGAAGACACGGCCTTTCCCATAGCTCTTAATCCAGACCGAAGCGTAATCCTTATCGGAACGCACCTGCCAGCTGCTCAAATCGGTCTTCTGGGCATCGACGCTGATGAGAACATGCAGCTTCTCGCGCGAGTATGGGCCGTCGGGCAGGAAGTGATAAAACTCATCCGTCCAGGTAAAGTCCCTGCCGCCAAACTCCGCGGTCAGCGGACTCGATGCGAATTGCCTGGTCAGCGGGCTGTTTGGGTCGTCGACTTTGAGCGTCGCGGTTTCCACGCGATGAGGGCCGGTGGTTGCGCCAATCATCTCGCCATATTCGGGTATGTCCTCTGATGCATAGGTGCTGCCGTGCAAGCCGGCAACACCGCCCCCCTGCTGCACGAAGCGAATCAGTCCATCCATGACCGCGGGGTCGGAGAATACCTCTCCCACAATGCTATTCAGAAACACGGCGTCGTACTTGAGAATGTTGGGGTACCTCAAATTATTCAAATCGTTGCTAAAGATCGGCTGGTACGCATGGGTGGCATCAGCCATCCTTTGGATTGCAAAGTTGGCATGTGCAACCGTATCGTGGTAATAACCGCCCGCCGGACTAACGTCTATCACCAAAAGCTTTCGTGGTTTCTTTGGAGTTACAGCCGCAGTGTGCGGAAGTGCCGCCTCAATTTTCGTCTTTACGTCACTCGGAATGCGCTCCGTTCCAGTAATCGGTATCAGGCGCGCATCCTCTTCGATGCGGTAACCCATGGCGGGACGAGCTATCTTCTCGAAATCCTCCGCCTCTTGCCACAGGCCGGCAAAGCTGCTGCGTAAGCTGGGCTGTCTTCGCCCGGATACGACCACCTGCCATGGCGAGACCGTCAAAGCGATGAAGAGCGGCCTGGTTCCGCCATAAGGACGAGCGCAATTTACGCATGCACTCGGTTTCTCCTCGGGTTGCGGTTCCTCTTCAGCTACTTCGTAGAGAAATTTCTGTAGCTCACCCACGCCTGTGCCCAGCCGTACAGCATGTGAGTTGCTCCCGAGGCTGCTGCGGTCGCTAAGCTCCACAACCATCAGCCGATCCTTTACCGATTTAAGTCCGTCGGCCGGCCTTACGCCATGCTCCATCCACTGGGCAAGGTTAGCGCTTATGCCGATGCGGGGACTGAGTCCCTGAATTGAGTGAATCAGCTCTTTGGGATCGTCACTGCTTTCAATCGCCACGTTGATTCCGCTCGTGCCGGCGAGCTCGTCCAGTTGTGAAAGGGACGCAGGCATGGCGTTGGTAACGATGGTCTCGGTGCCCAAGTCTTTCGCAAATGCAAACAGCTTCTTACGCGATTCCTGATCATCAGGAATGCCGGCGATCCGATAGGTGGTCATCTTAAGCGCAAGTGAATTGAGCCTTTGTTTGACAAAGGCAATACCGCCGGCAGAGAGATTGAAATCGAGGCTCTCATTGATCTGCGGACTTATTCTCTGGCTGCTATCACCGCCAAGGCTCCCCAAGCCCAAAGCATCGGCATGTGTCGCTGCTTCTGCGAATGTCAATTCCGGGAAGACATTCGTGTGAATGCCAACCCGCCAACCCAACAGCGTATTCACCGCAATGCGAATGGTCCCGGCTGCCGGCTTCACAGACTGCGCTCCGCGGCCCGCGGCAGGAGGGGCGGGAGCTGCGGGAAGAGCTCCGCTCACGACCTCGGACGAGCCTAACGCCATGGCAACAACAAAGAAGAAACACGCGATCTTGTTCATTCGGTACCTCCATTTCGATTTGCGGCCGCAATTAGGCGGCAGGTCGTAATCTTGGCGATGCACAACAACTACTGATCCGGCCGGAAGAGCGTCAG
>PKWK01000016.1 GCA_003133205.1 Granulicella sp.
AAGCCAAGTTGCCAAACTCAGGAAGCGCGTGAGCTTGTCCCACACCTGCGCAGAGCTTCCCTAAAGGATGACTGATTAGTCCTGATAAACGATAGGACCCTATCAGGGCTGCCCCGGCAACGACGCACGGGTTTGCGCGAGATTTCCCTCGGGGCAGTTTTGATAGGGCCGTTTGAAGGAAGCCGCTGGCGTGGCGGATGCGGTGGGGCTATGGGATTTCAATGGGAGCGAAGCGGTTCGGCAGCCGCTTGACAGCGGTGAAGTAAGGTAGCGAGAGCCTTGCGTGTCGCCGAAGGTGAGCAAGCTGGATGGGCGCGAGTGGCCAGAGGTGGCACATCCGGGTGCCAAGTGGGGGCAAGCAGGCGCGGTGCGGCTTTGCGTGCGCGAGCACGGCGGCGGGAGACGTTGATCGAAGCGGTGTCAATCATGGTGAGATCAGGAGCTGTCGATACCGCATGTCGATTGGGATGACGTGAGGGTTGAACGGAAGTGAAGCTGTGAGCTTGTCATCCGCTCGATGATGAGCATGTCTCCGGAACACAAGGAACACCGTGTGTGGCTGGTTGGTTGAGGCTGCTGCGGTGATGGAAGTGCACCGAGTACCTCGCGGCAGCGCAGCAGTGATGCGGCTCGTCTGCGGTTGGCGAAGAGGCCGAAGTGGCGGATGCGGACCAGACCCTTGGGCAAGACGTGGGTGAGGAAGCGTCGCAGGAACTCATCCGCAGAGACCGTCATGATCTTCTGCTTGCCGTCTGCAGCGTAGTCTTTCCAACGGAAGGAGACTCGATCTTCCTTGAAAGCCACGAGGCGATGGTTGGAGATGGCGACACGGTGGGTGTAGCGGGCAAGGTAATGGAGAACATGCTCCGCGCCGCCAAAGGGTGGCTTGGCGTAGACAACCCAATCCTTGGTAAAGAGCTGGCGCAGGAACTGGCGGAAGCGCTCGGGTCTGGCTAGCTCCTGAAGGGTGCCATGGAACTGTAGCTTGTCTTGTAGGAAGAGCTGCTTGAGCGCAGCCGTGAACTTGCCTCGGAAGACGCGACTGAGAACGCGGACGGGGAGGAAGAACCGTGGGGACGCAGCAACCCATCCGGAGCCATCGAGCGCGAGTCCGCCGGCCGGGACGATGCAGTGCACATGGGGATGATGCTGCAGGTTCTGTCCCCAGGTATGCAGGACACTGAGCACGCCGATATCGGCTCCGAGGTGCTTCGGGTCGCGAGCGACTTCGAGCAACGTGGCGGCACTGGTACGGAACAGCAGATCGTAAAGCAACCGCTTGTTCTGAAGGACGAGGGCAGATAACTCGTGCGGTAGCGTGAAGACGATATGGAAGTAGGGCACAGGCAACAGCTCGGCGGAACGCGCGGCCAGCCACTTGGCACGTGCGTTGCCCTGGCACTTGGGACAGTGCCGGTTGCGGCATGAGTTATACGAGATGGCCTGATGGCCGCAGCGAAGACACTGATCGCGATGACCGCCCAGGGCTGCCGTGCGGCAACGGACGATAGCGTCCATCACCTTGCGGTGCTGCCAGGCCAGGTGCGATCCGTGCCGTTCCCAGAAGCTGCTGCCCGATGCGCGAAGGATGTCGGCCACCTCAAGGGTGGGCCGGGTCATCTCTTTACGCGCCTCCTGGAGTGCTTCACCTCGTCGGTCTTCGATACATCGATGGCCTCCAGCGGACTGGCGACCGCTTGCAGATGGCGCTGCGACAGATGCAGGTAGACCGTCGTATCGGCGAGCTTGGCATGTCCGAGCAGGAGCTGAATCGTGCGTAGATCGGCACCGGCTTCCAGCAGGTGGGTTGCGAAGCTGTGCCGGAGTGTATGAGGGGAGACACGCTTGTTGATGCCGGCACGCTTCGCTGCCGTGGTGACAGCGATCCAGGCGACCTTATCTGTGATGGGCACATCCGCCCGCCAGTTGTTCTCCATGCCGGGGAACAGATAGGTCCTGGGCTTCATCCAGCGCCAGTACTCCCGCAACGTGTCGAGCAACTTCGGGCTCAACGGGACGTCCCGGTCGCGTCCACCCTTGCCTTGCTGGACGTGAAGCATCATGCGTTCGCTGTCGATATCGGCAACCTTGAGCCGGCACAGTTCGGCCCTTCGCACTCCCGTTGCATACAGCGTCATAACCATCGCACGATGCATCAGGTTGCCGGTGGAGTCGATGAGCCGTGTCACTTCCTCCTGACTCAAGACGGTCGGCAGGCGCTTATGGCACTTGGGAAACGGGATGGCATCAGGTAGGTAGGGTCGTCGGAGCGTCTTGACGAACAGGAACCGGAGCGCTGCAGCCTGTCCTTCAATCGTTCGTGGTGAAAGCTTGCGATCGCGGAACAGGTGAACCTGATACTCGCGTATGTGGTCCGGCCCCAACTGCCCCGGCGACCGGCGGAAATACCTGGCGAACTCCTCAACCGCATGGACGTAGGACCGTACGGTGTTCGGAGAGTTGTGCCTCGCCAGAATTCAATCCGACTGAAAATGAGCCAAGTTTTTGAGGAGCGGGCTGGTTCTGCAAGAAGTTGTCGGCAGAACGAATGGGCGTTCGACGGCCACGAAGGGTGTTAGACGCCCCTTCGGAGATCGACAACGAATCTGCGGACGCAC
>PKWK01000188.1 GCA_003133205.1 Granulicella sp.
GGTTAAAGAGAAGCCGTGCAGATGCCGATAAACGAGTGTGCATTGTCCCGGCGTCGCATCTCTTCCGGGCTACACGGCCACGAGGGCGGATGATCTCATTGAAACGATACCTCGATATGGATCGGACAAGCACAGAAGAGCGATCTGATGCCGAACCCGATGCTCTTTTGCCAGCGACCGTTGCCGCGTATCGCTCCGCACTGGCGGAGATGGGAGCCTGCGGGCTGGAGGTATGTCCGCCTCTGGGAGGAGATCTGAAGCAAGGCATGGAGAAGCTCGGCGAGCGGTTGATGGGCCGTCTTTCTCTGGAGGTGGTCGAGGAGACGAAAACTGATGTGGGGGAGCAACTCACCCAGTGGGGGCAACGCACGGCCAGGCACTACCGTGAGACGACCCGCGAAGTCAAAGAAATCCTGCTGGCGATGGCCCGCGCCGCCGAATCGGTGGGCGAGCGCGACCAGCGATGCGCTGCCCAGATCACTTGCGTTACGACGCAGTTGAAGAATGTCGCCAATCTGGAAGACCTGATGGAGATTCGGGCCTCGATCCAGAACAGCGCTGCGGAACTGAAGTCGTCCATCGACAGAATGACGGCAGAAGGCAAGGCGGCGCTGGAGCAGTTGCGCGGGCAGGTCTCGAAGTATCAGGCCCGGCTGGAAGAGGCCGAGAGAATCGCTTCACTCGACGCGCTCACCGGCGTGCGCAGCCGCTCCTGGGTCGAGGGACAACTTGAGCTTTGCCTTCATGTCGGAGGCGCGTTGTGCGTGGCCATCCTCGACATCGACGGGTTCAAGCAGGTCAACGACGAGCACGGCCACCTGGTTGGAGACGAACTGCTGAAGCAGTTTGCCACCGAGCTCAAGTCGGCGAGCCGCTCGGCGGACATCATCGGACGCTGGGGCGGGGATGAGTTCATCCTCCTGATGCAATGCGGCCGCGCCGAGGCCAAGTCACAGACCGACCGTCTGCGGGAATGGGTGTGCGGAAACTATACGGCTCAGGGAGACTGCGACCCCATCAAACTGCGCGTGGAGGCTTCTCTCGGCCTGGCCGAACATCTGCCGGGCGAGACGATGAAGGCACTGATCGACCGTGCCGATGCCGAGATGTACCGGCAGAAAGCCGCTTCAAGAGCGCTCAGGACCGCAGTTCCGCGGTAACTCGCCTGCCGAATTTCGTTCTCCGCTGCGCGCCATTCCGGTTCTGAAAGATGCGGAAGACCTGGTTCTTGCGGGTCAGAAGCCTCTGACCGTTTTTGGGACACTTTCACCTTCCATTCCCATCCGGGAATCCCCTCCCATTCTTTCTTCTTTCCAATCTTGAGTTCCTTCTCCCCACGCGGGAACGTAGAGGAGTGGCATTCCTTAGCGCGCGCTAAGCAGGGCGGCAGGGAAACGAAGGACAGACGCCACAGGATTTGAAGAGAAAGGCTGCCATGAGGTTATTGATCGCAGAAGACGACAAGGCGTTGGGATTGTTTTTGAGCCGAGGACTGGAGGCCGATGGACACCGGGTCCGCATCGCCTGTGACGGTGCTGCCGCTGTTGATGCATTTCGCCAGGATATGCCCGATCTGACCATCCTCGATCTCAACCTGCCCATCAAGGACGGCGAGCAGGTCCTTGCAGAAGTGCGCGCCCTCAACGCCGATCTTCCCGTGCTGGTGCTCACCGCACGACAGGAGGTGGACACGCGGGTCCGGTGCCTGGACCTGGGGGCCGACGACCTGATGCTCAAGCCTTTCAGCCTGCACGAACTGCGGGCGCGCTGCCGGGCGCTGTTGCGCCGCAAGCGCGAGGTGAGGCTGCTGTTGCGCGCCGGCGATCTGGAACTCGACCGGCTGGAGCATAGCGCCCGGCGCGGCAGTGATTCGGTCGTGCTCACCAACAAGGAATTCGCGCTGCTCGAGCATCTGATGCTCAATCGTGGCCAGTGCGTCTCGCGGGTGGAACTGCTGGACACGGTCTGGAACATGGAGCCGGCGCAGACCACCAACATCGTGGATGTGTATGTCAATTACCTGCGCCGCAAGCTGAAGGATCCGCCACCCGGGCAATTGATCCGGACGGTGCGCGGGCAAGGCTATGTCGTGCCCTCGGAGGGCGAACTCGCGCTTTCCGCCCTGGGCGTTCTGGCTCTTCCGGCGCTTCGCGCGGAGACGTCCGGCGCGCTTCCTGAAGTTCACTAGCGCGTCCGTTTCTCGTTCGGGCTCGACTCACTTCATTCCAGATTCAGGAGAATCCTCATGCTTCCAATTCCGGTTTCCACCCTTCCTCTCGCCGGCCGCACCCGGCCACGGACCGCGCTGGTCGCGAGCGCGGACTTGAACTTCCGCCAGCGGCTCTCCGACATCCTCAATGGCCTGCGCTGGCAGGTGCGCCAGGCCGAGGGCGGCGCCCAGGCCTGGGCGGAGGCGGAAACAGCCCCCCCCGAGGCGGTCATCGTCGACTCGTGGCTGCCCGATCTCGATCTGAGCGAGTTTCTCAAGGATTTCCGGACGCAGTTTCCCGATGTGGACCTGGTCACCGCCTCCGGGACGGAGGCACAGGAGAGCCCGCGCGGGCCCTACCGCCAGGAGCTTCTCTATGCGCTGCACCGTTCGCAGGACAACGACACGGCGATCTGGAATACAGCTCCAGTGCTGGACGGCCCTTTTACGCCTCCCTTCCGGGGAAACGAATCTTCTTTGCCGGCGCCTTCCCGGAGCGCTGCAACTGCGGACGCAGCCGCACTGCCGCCTGTTCCCAAGCCCCTTCCTTCCGTTCTCTCCGCGATTGTTCCTGCCGCCGGGAAAAGCACCCACGCCGCCAGCGAACCTTCGGGAAACGAGCGGCTTCCGGAACTGGTTGGAAATGCTCCCTGCATGATCGAGGTCAGCCGCCGCATACGGCTGGTGGCGCCGCGCTCGACCACGGTGCTGATCGAGGGCGAAACCGGGACTGGCAAGGAGGTGGTTGCGCGGGCGCTGCATCGGTTGAGCCGGCGGTCGGCGATGCCGTTTGTGGTGCTGAACTGCGCTGCGATTCCGGAGTCGCTGCTGGAGGCGGAGCTGTTCGGGCACGTTCGCGGGGCGTTTACCGGCGCGGTGCAGTCGCGCATGGGGCGAGTTGAAATGGCGAGTGGCGGGACGCTGCTGCTGGACGAGATTGGCGAAATGCCGGTGAGCATGCAGGCGAAGATGCTGCGGTTTCTGGAGTCGGGCGAGTTGCAGCGCGTGGGCGACAACAAGACCACGCGCGTGGACGTGCGCTTGATCGCGGCGACGCACCAGCCGCTCGAGCGGAGATCGGCGGAAGGAACGTTCCGGCTGGACCTGTATCACCGGCTGGCCGTGTTTCCCATCGAAGTGCCTCCGTTGCGGGAGCGGATGGCGGACCTGGCGGACCTGGCGGAGCATTTTCTGGCGCTTCTGGGCAAGGACAGTCCGCGCAAGAGGATTGCGCCGGGCGCGTTGGCGAGACTGCAGGAGCACTCGTGGCCGGGCAATGTCCGGGAGCTGATGCATGTGCTCGAGCGCGGGACGATTCTTGCGGGCGTGAACCCGGAGATTGTTGCGGCGGACATTCGTTATCGGCGCGCGACGCGGGACTGACCGATTTCGAGACAGATTGAGAATCCCCTAATCCAGCGTGGCCGTTTTGTGGTCATGCTCGTGCTTCCTTGCATGTGCAGGCTGATGTTGCCTGCTGCTGCATTGGAGACGAGACGATTATGGGGAGTCAAGCTGTTGCAACTCGGGGAACGTCGATTGGGCCAAAGTCTGGATTCGGCGACTTCACGGAGATGGGCCATGTGTCGTTTCTCGCTCGGGTTGGAGCGGGCAGCGCGAGCGGGTCGGAGAGTGGCACCGACAGCGGGTTAGGGGTGGATCGCGACCAGTTGTTGCTGGAACATCTTCCGACGGTGCGTTATCTGGCACGGCGGATTCATGAGCGGCTCCCGCAGCATGTTGAGCTGGACGACCTGATTTCGGCCGGCGTGGTGGGGTTGATCGACGCGTTTTCGAAGTTCGATCATACGAAGCAGGTGCAGTTCAAGAGCTATGTGCAGTTCCGTATCCGCGGGGCGATTCTGGATTCGCTGCGGACGCTGGACTGGAGCCCGCGGGAGTTGCGGCGGAAGGGCCGCGCGGTGGAGGAGGCGATCCGGTCGGTGACGCACAAGCTGGGGCGTGTGCCGTCGGAGCAGGAGATTGCGCACGAGATGGAGTTGGGTCTGAGCGAGTACCAGCACCTGTTGGGCGAGTTGAAGGGTTTGGAGATTGGCAGCCTGCACATGGAGCGGACTGAGGACTCGGGCGATGAGGAGTTAGCCTATCTGCCTGGAGCGCCGGACGAAGATCCGCTGTTCCGGTGTCTGCAGGGCGAGATGAAACAGCGGCTGACGGATGCGATTGAAGAGCTGCCGGAGAAGGAGCGGATTGTGCTGACGCTCTACTACTACGAAGAGCTGACGATGAAGGAGATCGGGTTGACGCTTGGCGTGGTGGAGTCCCGGGTGTCTCAGATCCACTCGTCGGCGGTGGTGCGACTGCGGGCGGCGCTTGCAGGTCTGCGCACGGACAATTCGGCAGCGACCGCGAAGAAGAAGCAGGCGGCTGGGCGGATGGTGGCGTAATTCGGCCCCCCCGGGGGGGGTGGTATTAAGTCGTCTATTGCAGTCATTTGCGAAATCTTCCTCTTGTAAATATTTGATTCCAGGATGGTTACAGGTAAACATTTCCATTCATTGGGGTTAGCGTCCAATGGTGGTTTTGGGGCAGAAGAAAGCCCCGGCGGGGGCCGGGGCTTTCTTCCTTTCTTGACTCTACTTCTTAATTATAGGCCTTTTCGCAATACTCCTATGCCAACTATTCTCGGGTGTTTTGGGGGCCTAAGTAGTTGTCAGGATTGACGAAAATATTTCTTGGTGTGAGCGCGGGGTATTGACAGCTTCGGGAACGGGCATCGGGAGGCAGGAAAGCGAATCACAGAGATCACGGAGGAAAAGAGAGAACACAGAGGTTTTTGTGAGGGGTGTCGCTCGGCAACTGTTTTGGGGAAGACGGGCCAGGGAGGGGGCAAGCAACGGCAAAGAATAGCCAAAAGCGAAATACAGGGGTCCCTTTGGCGGTTTAGGGTAGGCTCTTCACTTCGTTCAGGATGACGGCGTTTTTGGAGAAGGTAGCCGACCGTAGGGGCTTAGGCTGGGTTTACTGGTGAACCTGGGCGACCGTGTCGGACTCGACAGTAGCGAGGGAGGCGGTGCTGGGTCCGAGGCCGAGCTTGATGAGAGCGCGGGAGTCGGGGACGAGTTTGGTCTGCCAGCCGTTGTCGGCCTGGACCTTTCCGATGGCGGCCTCAGTTGCTGCATCCCAGTGGCCGCTGGGCGCGCCTGACAGGTAGCCGGCCTTGATGAGGGCTTCCTGAATCTGGGTGGCGCGCTCATCGTCGATGGTTCGCTGGCTCTGGATCTTGGGCTTGGCAGCGTGTTTGCCGAGGGCCTTGGATGAGGTGGGGCCGCGTTTGGCATGGCTCGACGCTATAGCGGGAATTGTCAACGCGAGAACCATCATGGACAAGAGGGTGAATTTAGGAAACCGCATTTAGATAAGAGACCTCATGCCTGACTTTGACGAGAATTCCGCTTGGCGAGGCTGCCGTGCGGACTTTCCCGTCGATTTGATAAGCCTATACCGTCTGTTCATGCGGCTGCAATATGAAATGCGGGATTTATTCCAGCTTTGCCCCGGTCCGGTGATGGTCTTCACTTGCCACACTGCTGCAGAGCGGTATAATCCTCGCGAATCAGGGCCGAAGAAGGAGATCCACATGAAATCCGATTACTACTCAACCTCCCGCAGAGATTTCCTCAAAACCTCCGTGCTGGGGAGCGCCGCGGCCCTGACTGCATTGAAAGTTCCCTTGGCCGGGGCCCAGGGCGCGCCTGCGGCTCAGCCCACCTTCAGCCCCATCGATCCTGCCAACTCGCCGATGGGGACGGCCTTCGGCGTCAAACCGGGCCGCGTCGCCTGGGCTTTTGATCCCAAAGCCACGACCTGGGATGGCGTGAACAACGCCCCGGGCTGGTGGGATGACAGCAACACTCATCCCGAAGTCGTCGCGCGGTTGCTCTCGGGGACCATCCGCTCGGTCGGTGACGCCGCCAGCGACAAAGCAGCATGGAACAAGATCTTCACCGACTTCAACAAGCGCAGTGGCAAAGGCGCGGTCGGCTACAAGAAGGGCGAGAAGATCGTCGTCAAACTCAACCTGAATCAGGTACACGACCACGGCAACGGCGCCAATGCTTCCTACATCGCGCCGCAGCTGGTGCACGGTCTGCTGAGCCAACTCGTCCAGCAGGTTGGCGCTGCGCCGGCCGACATCACTTTCTATGACGCCATCCGCGACGTTCCCGCCACCATCTTCGACCGCTGCACCAAGGAGTTTCCAGGCGTTCACTTCGTAGACGGGACTGGCACCGATGGCCGCGAGAAAGCGGTGCCCGACAAGAGCAAGCCGCTGGTCTTCGCCAAAGGCGACCTGACCTTCTATCTCCCCACCTGTGTCACCGAGGCTGCATACATGATCAACGTGGCCGGGCTGAAAGGGCACACGATGGCGGGCATGACGGTCACCGCCAAGAATCACCAGGGAACCATCCTCACTGCGGACGGTGGAGCCGGCGCGCGTTTCGTGCACCCCTGGCTTGCCGTCAAGTCCGGCAACCGGGTCGGGGGACCGGCTGCTCAGGGGATGGCTTCCTACAACGGGCTGGTCGATATGAACGGACACCCGCACATTGGCGGCAAAACCGTCCTTTACCTCATTGACGGCTTGTATGCGACGCAGCACAACGAGTTCCGTCTGGCCCCGGTCTGCAAGTGGCAGAGCACGCCCTTCAACGGGCATTGGACGTCCAGCCTGTTTGCCTCGCAGGACGGCGTGGCTCTTGACTCGGTGGCGCTGGACTTCCTGCGCAACGAGCCGACACTGGCAACCATCGTTACCGGCTCGGTGGACAACTATCTCCACGAAATGGCGCTGGCCCACCAGCCGCCATCCAAAATCACTTACGATCCGGCGAAGACGGGCAAGCCGCTCGCCAGCCTGGGTGTTCACGAGCACTGGAACAACGCGACGGAGAGGAAGTACAGCCGCAACCTCGGCAAAGGTGCGGGGATCGAGTTGGTCGATGTGAAGCTAGTTTAGCCGACTCCCATTGAGCAACTCAGGCTGATCTCGCAATGAGCTCGCTAATTCCTGGATGGCCGGCTACTCGGACAGAGACTCCGCGCGTTGAAAGAAACCAGACGGGTGGTGGGCAGTCCTAAACCGGAAATCTCTCTGCGCTGCGAGCTTTGGCCTTGGCTGCCTCTTCTTCTCGATTCCTTGGGGGCGCATTGGTTTCAAGCGAACCGAGAAGCTGAGTCGAAATACTGGCTATCGAGTCGATTGCAGCTTGGAACGCTGCTTCGTTCGCCTTCGACGGTTTGTTGAAACCGGTAATCTTTCTGACGAACTGGAGAGAGGCGGCTCGAACCTCGTCTGGGGTGACGGGCGGATCGAAGTTTAAAAGCATTTTGATATTTCGGCACATTTGCTTAGACCTACATCCGTTCAAGACTCGCGCGGCGTGAAGCCTGGCTTGCTCCAATTTACTCAAATGGCGTTATGCGCGGAAAGCCTGTCATTGGTTTGCCACTCGAGAATCAGGGTCTCGTCCACAGCAGCGCAGAGTCTCCTCATCGACTGCTTGCGGATAGCGCCAGGCCGTGCGCGACGGAAGTGAACTCGTTGCCGCTTCGAATGCGGTCCTCGCCAAACCGTTTAGCAAAGATGCGGCGGACCGCGGGAACGAATGAGCTTCCTCCGGTCAGAAAAACGCGGTCGATTTGGCGTGGATCGACGCCCGAAGTCGCAAGGAGGGAATCGATGCAACCCTCGATTGCGTGCAGGTCGTTCGCGATCCATGCTTCAAAGTCATCGCGCGTAACAGAGATGCGCAGGTCCATGCTGCCATCCGAGAATCTGAATTCAGCCGCGTCGGAGTGTGACAGTTCGAACTTTACTCGCTGAACTGCCTGGTGAAGCTGGTAGCCAAGGTCCTCCTCGATGAGGTCGGTGAGGGCCTGGATCTTTCCCGGTTCAAGCGCCCGCAAGCGAGCGGTCCTGAGTATCTCCATCACGTCGCGAGTGCGCAGGAATGAGAGGTAATGCCAACGTTCGAGGTTGGAATAGATCCAAGCTGGAACAGCGGGAAGTGTTTTGTTCAGGGAGCGCGCATAGGAGTCCGATCCCAGCGCGGGAGAAACGAGTTTTCGGACAATGCGGGCATCGAAGGCATCGCCGGCAAGTGCCACGCCACTTTTGCCGAGCAGATCCTGCGCAGAACGTCCGCGGTGTCGCACGCCCGGTCCAACACGGAGTAGCGAGAAGTCGCTGGTGCCACCCCCGAAGTCGCCGATAAGGATTAGCTCGTCGTGGTTCAACGTGGATTCATACGAGTACGCGGCGGCGACCGGCTCAAATTCAAAGTCCACGCGCTCAAAGCCGGCACTTGCAAATGCACTCCGCAACCGCGAGACGGCATAGGCGTCGTCTGCTTCGCTCTCTGCTCCGACAAAGCGTACCGGGCGACCTACCAGGGCATGGCGGATGGGTGTGCCGAACTGTCTTTCCGCATTCTCGCGCAGGTCTGAAAGCATCTGCGAGACTAGACGTTCAAGTGTGTAGTGGTGGCCAAAGATACTGGTTCCGGTAAACGTGCGGCTAGGGAGATAGGACTTGAGCGACTGAATGAGACGCCCCTTCTTCTCCGCTTCGAGGTAATGCTCGATAGCGGCCGGCCCTGTGAATGAGTGCACCCGCCGCGCGCCGCTTTTCTCTTTCACTTGTTCGAGGTAAAGAACGGAGCGGAAGGAAAACGTGTCCTCCCCTCAGGTGGGAAACGAGGCGAGTTGCACCCCTGCATCGTCAGTCGCCAGCGCCATGGAGCTATTGGTTGTACCGAAGTCGATCCCGACAACGGGTAGATGGGATCGCATTTGCTGCATACAGCCTATTTTCGCAGCAACAAGCTCAGATTGCGCTCAGTGCATGTGATCAACAGAGAAGAGCCCTGCCGATGGATTGGCAGGGCTGGGGTTGGTCTGCAAAGCTGAACGTGGACCCACATCTCAAAATCGAGATGTGGGGCACCCGGCAGGGTGGGTTAGGGCAGCCTCTCTCCAATCAAGGTGTTTCCAGCGTTGGCGCCTGCGCTTGTGCTGCGTACGGCGAAGACGACATCATCGCCGGACTTCAGGCCCGAGACGATGGCTCTGTAGGAGGCCTCGTCGGTGATGGGACGCTTGTTGATCTCGACGATGACGGTGCCCTTGGTGAGGTTAATCTCGTCGGCGAAGGAGCCGGGGCGGACGCTGGAGACGATGACGCCACCCTTGATGCCGAGCTTGGAGGAGACGGAGGCCGGGAGGGCGGTGACGGTGATGCCGAGTTTGCCTTCCCCGGCGTCGGACTCTGTGGGCGCGGCGTTGTTGTCGTTCTGATTGCCGACATCGGCGAAGAGTTTGGCGCGGTCCGCGATGGATACGTTGATGGACTCTTTGTTTCCGTTGCGAAGCAGTCCGAGTTGAACGGAGGAGCCGACCTTGCGGGAGGATATGTCGGCGACGAGTTGATCGCCGTCCTTGATGGATTTGCCGTCGATGGCGACGATGACGTCACCGGGCTTGACGCCTCCCTTGGCGGCGGGGCCGTTGGTGGTGACGGTGCTGACAAGAACTCCCCCGTTGGCAAAGCCGTAGACGCGGCCGACGGCGGAGGCTGGAGGCGTGCTCTGGAAGCTGATGCCGATGGAGCCTCGAACGACCTTGTGATCGGGGCTGATGAGCATGTTGTAGATGTTGGCGATGATGTTGGAGGGCATGGCGAAGCCGACGCCCTGCGAGCCCATGGACTGGGTGTAGATGGCGGTGTTCATGCCGATGACCTGGCCGGCCATATCGACGAGCGGGCCGCCGGAGTTGCCGGGGTTGATGGCGGCATCGGTCTGGATGAACTTCTGGAACTGGTTGGGTGCGCCGTTGGGGCCGGTCTCATCGATGGAGCGGTTCTTGGCGGAGACGATGCCGGCGGTGACGGTTTCGGAGAGCGAGAAGGGGCTGCCGATGGCGAGGACCCAATCGCCGACCTGCGCGCCGTCGGAGTTGCCGAGCTTGATGGTGGGCAGCGGTTGAGGCGCGTCGATTTTGATGACGGCGATGTCGGTTTCAGGATCGACGCCGACGACGTGCGCGGGGCGACCGTGTTCGGACCCTCCATCGGGGTCGGTGGAGAGCTTGACGAATATCTTGTCGGCTTTGTCGACGACGTGGTTGTTGGTGATGATGTAGCCACGGGAATCGACGACGAAGCCTGAGCCGAGAGCCTCGCGTTCGCCGCCACCGGAGTCGGCTCCGTCATCTCCACCCTGGCCGCCCTGACCGCCGAAGAAGCGGTTGAAGAAGTCCTGCATATCGCCCTGGCTGTCGCCGCCGTTTGGATCGAGCGGGATCGGGGTACGCTGGACGCCACCGCGGCCTGAGCGGCGGTTGGCGGACTGCTTGGGGATGGTCACCGTGTTGATGTTGACGACAGCGGGGCCGACCTGTTTGGCGATCCTCGAGAAGTCGTTCGACAGATTGACGGGGCTGGGGATGGTGAGCGGACGCGCGTCGGAGGAGTCCACCGTCTGCTCCTTGCCGCTAACGGAGCGGGTGACGACGGAGCCGGCGATGATGCCGGCGGAGAGCGTGGCCAGCAGCGCGAAGGTCGCGGTGAGGCGGTGGCTGCGGATACGTTCGAAGAGATTGTTGGGGGCTTGCTTCGGAGTGTCCATTGGGAGTTTGATCCTCATTTGTGCTGGGCGGTGCCCGACTGCGCGACTGGTTCACGACTCGTGTGCCTTCGCAGCGGAACTATTCGATTTGAGTATAGTCGCTGGCCCTTGTGAATGGTATGCCGGGAGCCGGCACACCTAATTCATTCGTTAGACGCACATCTCAGGAGAAAGCGTTTGGCCCCATCGACGAAGCTGGCCGGGTTGGGTGGGAGAGTGACCCGACGATAACCTCGCCCATTCGGCTTCGCTCAGGGCTCGGTGATCCCTTCGACAGGCTCAGGGCAGGGCTATGGAGTACGCAATTTGTGGGTGGCGGCGAGGTGGGCGGCGTCGAGGAGGGTGAGGAGGATGCGGCGGAGGGCTGGGTTGCGGTCGGTGGGGTCGTACCACTCCTGGAGAGTGTGGATGCCGCCGCCGATGCCTCCGGCACCGATGGCGATGGCGGGGATGCCGAGGGAGAGGGGGATGTTGGCGTCGGTGGAGCCGAGGCCGGGTTCGGTGCGCAGGTTGAGGTGGCGGTCGACGGCGCGGAGGGTGGTGAGGAGCGGGGAGTCGCTGGGGAGGGCTCCGCCGGGGCGGTCGCCGATGGTTTCGATGGAGAGGTTGGGGGTGGGGATTTTGCTGGCGGCAGCGGACGCGGGGGCGTGGGTGATCCATTGGTCGAGAGTCTGGCGGAGGGCTTGTTCGGCGGCCTGGAGTTGGGCGGAGTCGGTGGAGCGGAGGTCGAGCCACGCGGAGGCGGAGGCGGGGATGGAGTTGATGGCGGTTCCGCCGGAGATTTGGCCGATGTTGAGGGTGGTGCGATGGCCATCGCGGGAGACGGTGAGGGCGGCTTGATCGATGGATTCGAGCGCGAGCAGGGCGCGGGAGAGGATGAGGATGGGGTTGGGAGCTCCGGCGTCGATCCAGGAGTGGCCTCCGGGGCCGGTGACGGTGACGCGGAAGCGGCGGCTGGCGAGGGCGCGGGTGACGACGGCAGAGGAGCCTCCGCCCTCGAGCGCGATTGCGGCGGCGATGCGCGGCGCGTAGGGGCTGTGGGTGAAGAGATGACGCATGCCGCGGAGATCGCCTTCGCCTTCTTCGCCTACGTTTGCGGCGAAGAGGATGGGGACGGCGGGGGAGAGGTTGGCGTGGCGAAGTGCGGCTGCGAGGCCGAGCAGGGCAGAGAGGCCAGCGGCGTTGTCGCATGCTCCGGGGGCGACGATGCGGGTTTCGACTTCGGTGGGCTCGGTGGAGGTGGTGGAGGGGAAGACCGTGTCGAGGTGGGCGGAGAGGAGGATGAGGGGGGTGTCGGGTTGGAGAGGGGTTGAGGAGGCTGGTTGCGAGCTGAGTTCTGGGGTACTCCCTGAATACGGGGCTCCCTTCGGCGGGCTCAGGGCGGGCTCTTCACTCCGTTCAGGATGACGGCTTGCATCATGCGGTGCCGTTGGGGCGGCTGGGAGTTCGGCGAGGGCGTTGCCGGCTGCGTCGATGTGGGGGTTGGCCAGGCCGAGTTGCTCGAAGCGCTCGAGGAACCAGGCGGCGCGGGCCTGCTCGCCGAAGGGTGGGGCGGGGATGCGGAGCATTTCGAGGTGCCATTTGCGGAGTTGGGGCTGCTGGAGGTGCAGCCAGTGAAAGGCGCGATGCACCGCTGGGGTGGCGGCGAGGCGCGCGATGCGGAGTTGGGCGGAGGCGGTCATTCGTGAGTGATAATGATAAGTGGTAAGTGGTCAGGGGTAAGTGTTGGGTCGGCAAGGTCGGGGTATTCGACGTTGACGAGGAAGAGGCCGGAGGCAGGGGCGGCGGGGCCGGCGACGGCTCGGTTGCGGGCGGCGAGGAGAGTGGGGATGGAGTCGGGATCGAGGCGGTGCGCGCCGGCTTGGACGAAGGTTCCGACCAGGTTGCGGACCATGTGGTGTAGGAATCCGGTGGCGGTGACTCGGTAGATGAGGAGGTTGTCGTGGGCGTGCCAGTGGGAGTGTGTGATGGTGCGGATGCTGGTGTGGGGGACGGGTTCCATGTCTGGCAAGACGGTTCGCGCGGGACGCGAATAACCCACCCTTTGCGATACAGCCGCAAAGGATGGGCCACCCAGTTTGGGTGACCCGCTCAAGCCGGATGGGCCACCCAGTTTGGGTGCCCCGCTCAAGCTGGATGGGCCACCCAGTTCGGCGGCGGAGTCGGTGCGGGTGGTTAGGTCGGGGTCGGTGGCGGCGAAGGTGGTGAAGTCGTGGGTTCCGAGGACGTGGGCGGCGGCCTGGTTGAGGGCGGCGAGATCGAGGGGCCAGGGGCAGGGCCAGACGTACGGGGCGAGGATGGGGGGGCAGATGGGGTCGTGAACCCAGGTCTCAGAGTCGAGACCTGGGGCACCCGCCTCAGTGGCGGGTTTGAGGGGGAAGATGCGGTATTCGTAGGTTTTGCGGAGGGCGCTGTGGCGGGCGTGGAAGCCGGACGGGACGATTTCGGTGGAGAGGATGCGGATGCTGGGCGGGAGGCAGCGGTTGAGGGCACGGTGGAGGTTGGCGGGAGGGATGGGGGCCTCGATGGCGAAGGAGGCGACCTGGGCGAGGGCGTGGACTCCGGCGTCGGTGCGGCCGGAGCCTTGAGGGAGGACACGCTCGCCAACAGTGCGATGGATGGCGTCGGCGAGGAGGCCCTGGACGGTGGGCAGGCTGGGTTGAACCTGCCATCCGTGGAAGGGTGTGCCGTCGTAGGCGAGGGTGAGCTTCCAGTGCGTCATGCGTTGCTTTGGACGGTAACACGGCGGGGAGCCGGGTTGACTGCCTGACCGCCGAGGCGACCGGTGGGCTGTCTCCGGTGGAGTGACGATTTTTGGGCACCCCAGCCGATATTGAGCGAGAGCAGCCACCGCAGAGGTGCCTCCGAGACTGCGTCCCGGGCCGAACTTATATTTCCGTTGAGCAAGATAGGCACAAAGGTGGCAAATTGTTTCACTTTAGTGTGCAAAATTATGCAGAATACCGGTGTGTCGGTGTCACGGGGTTCGAACTGCAGACCGCATGTTTCCTCGATTTGGTGGGTTGTGTCGATTATGCGTCATTTGGTACTCGACGTGCATCTTGGAGCGTCAGTCCATCGAGGGCCTACCCATGCAGCGATCCACTGTCTTCCTCGCCTTAGCTGTTTTTTCCCTCTCGGCAGCTTCCATGCGAGCCGACCAGTTGAGTACACTTGCGGCTGACGATTTTGCCGTCCTAGGCGCCGCAACGACCACCAACACTGGGAATACCGTTCTCAATGGGAACTTAGGGGTATTTGCCGGTACGTCCATCTCCGGTTTCCCACCCGGGATCGTCAATCTCCCCTGGGGAATCGTTACCCACCCTGTAGCTGCGCAAGGTCAGATCGATGCCACGGCTGCGCATGTTGATTTGGCAGGGCTGCCTGTCACGCAGACCCTGACGGGGCAGGATCTAGGTGGCCAAACGCTTACGCCAGGAGTGTATTATTATTCATCCGGAGCCCAACTGACCGGACAGCTGACCCTGAATTTCGAAGACCTGAACAATCAGAACATCGTGTTCCAGATTGAAAGTTTGCTGAACACTGCGAGCGCTTCGTCCGTGATCATTGAAGGTGCGGGAACGAACGACAACGTGTACTGGGAGGTCGACACCGCGACTCTCGACACAACGACTGCGTTTGTAGGGAACATCATTGCGCAGACGAGCATCAGTCTGGCTAATGGCGCCACGATCAATTGTGGCAGCGCCATCGCGCTCACTGGTGCGGTGACGATGATCGACAACACCATCAGTACTTGCGGTACTGGCAGTAGTGGCGGCACGGGCGGCACGGGCGGCGGGGTAGTCAACACGACCCCTGAGCCCGGAACGTTTGGGTTGCTCGCTACGGGCATCCTGGGAGTGGCGGGGGCGATCCGCCGCAGGCTCTCGGCGTAAAGAGCCACAGCGAAGTGTGTGCGCCGATGCGAATGGCATCGGCGCAGACGCGTGCCATGAGGCTGTCTAAAAACCGGTTTTCTGCATCGAGGAGTGGTCCGGGTTGGGGTCCATGTGGGGAAATATCCCATATCCTAAGGGCTGAAGCTCTTGGATTGTGCGGATTTCAATGTCCGGGTGAAGCCCGGACCTTTCCCAGGGGCAAGAACAACGGCAAGGTAAGCAGGCCCTCGCAAGGCTTTAAGCAGGTCCTAAGAACTTTGTACGAATCCTTACTGTTCCTGCGTTCATTCGAGACCCGTGGATTCTGACCGGCCCGCGACCTGAGATGCGATGGCAGAGGACTTCTGCGCGGGGTTGGTATACTCGGTCATTCGGACAACGGCGGAGGACGAGCAGGGCCGGCGATTGGAACCAAGCTGCGTTCGGGTTCGTAGTACAGATGTGCGGGCGGTGCGGCTGTCCGTATGACCTGGAACCGAGGCGGCCTTCAGGATCTCTCCCTCCGTGTTTAAGAATCGCTCCGTCGGCGGTACACGTCTTAAGAGAAACCGCCTAGTGGATGCGTTTGGCCTCGCGCTGTGCGGGGAGTGTGCGTATTTTTGTTGGATGGATCGAATTGGAATCGGAGCCGTTGGAGTATTTGCGGCGCCCGCGAACCGGAGTTGGAGATTACAAACGTGAGATTACGGGATTTGCAGGCTATGGCGGCGATTGCGCTGCTTTTGATGAGCGTAAGCACGCAGCCAGTAGTGGCGCAGGGGCCGACTGCGCAGGTAGCACAGCCGGCCACGGAGACGAACCAGACCAATCTTCCACAAACGCCGGCGCCAAAGCTGACGGAGCCGTTGTATCTGCGCGACACGACCAAGGACTATACGCGGCAGCATCCCTTCTATCCGAATCCGCTGAAGCTGTACACGCCGATCAATGTGCCGGCGGCGCGGCTGGGGAATACGCCGCGGCTGAATTCGCTCCTGCGCGACGGGAAGATCTATCTGAGTTTGTCGGACGCAGTGTTGCTGGTGTTGGAGAATAATTTCGATGTCCAGATAGCGCGGATCAACCTGGATATCGCGGACACGGACATTCTGCGTGCGAAGGCGGGTTCGAGTCTGCGCGGTGTTTCCACGGGACTGGTGACGACAACCTTGGGCGGCTCGGGTGCGACGGTTACGGGCGGCGGCGGGCCGGGCGGGACCTCGAGCGGCGCAGGCGGAGGCGGTGCGGGTGCCAACGGCCTGGTTCTGAGCACGAATGGCGGCGGGCCTCAGCCGGAGAACCTTGACCCTTCACTGACGGGCAACCTTGAGTACGAGGCGGTGACCACGCCTTCGACCAGCGCATTTACGGGCAGCACCCCGGTCAAGTCCACGACCGCAACATTCAATTTTGGTTACCAACAGGGATTCATGACGGGCACGCAGTTGGGGGTGACGTTCAACAATTCCCGGAACACGAACACGAATCCCTTCAACACATATAGTCCGCTGGAGAGCACGTCGTTCCGTATGACCGCGACGCAGCACTTGCTGCAGGGATTCGGGACTGGGATCAACGGGCGATTTATTCTGCAGGCCAAGAACAACCGTCGAATTACTGACTCCGCGTTTCGGGCGCAGTTGCTGTACACCGTGAACCAGGTGGAGAACATTTACTGGGGCCTGGTGAGTGCGTACGAGGATGAGCAGGCGAAGGAACGAGCGTTGGCTCAATCGACGCAGTTGACTCAGGACAATCGCAGGCAGTTACAAATTGGAACGCTGGCGCCGCTGGATGTAGTGAATTCGGATGCGGCGGTGGCGACGGACAAGCAGGCACTGGTGGCGTCGCAGTCGAACCTGGAGTATCAGCAGTTGATTATCAAACAGGCGATCGCGCGCAATCTGGAAGACCCGGCGTTGTCGAATGCACCGGTGATTCCGACGGACCGCGTGGCGCTGGACCGGCTGCCGGAAGAAGACATGTCGCAGGACGATCTGGTGAAGCAGGCGTATGTGAACAACCCGCAGATTGAGCAGGCGGCGTTGAACATGAAGAACAACGAGATCACGATCAAGGCGGAGAAGAACGGGCTGCTGCCTACGGTGGACGCGTATGCATTTTATGGTGCGAGTGCCGTGGCCGGATCGCAGAGCCCGAATCTGAACTGCGCAGCCTTAGGTGGTTTTGGCGGCTCGGGGTGCCCGTTTCCGACGGTCGGCTATGGCACCGCGTTCTCGAACCTGTTCAACGACAGTTCTCCGGACAAGGGCGTTGGCGTGAACATCACGATTCCGCTGCGCAACCGCGTGGCGCAGGCGGACCAGGCACGGTCGCAAATGGAGTATCGCCAGGCGCAGATGCGGTTGCAGCAGCTTTACACGCAGATGCGGATCCAGGTGATCAATGCGCAGTTTGCGTTGACCAACGACCGGGCGCAGGTGAGTGCGGCCCAGGCAGGTCGCGAATATGCGGCGCAATCGCTGGACGCGGAGCAGAAGAAGTACAAGCTGGGAGCGTCGACCTCGGCGCTGGTGCTGCAGCAGCAGAGGAACCTGGCAAATTCCGAGAACACGGTGATTTCGGCCACGGCGGCGTATGCGAAAGACCGAGCGGCGCTACTGCAATTGCTGTCGAATACGCTGGAGCGGTATCAGATCAGCATTACGGATGCGGCGGCGGGCACTCTGACGACTGCGCCGGTGATTCCTGGGCTGACCGCGCCGACGGCACCGGCTCCTCCGAAGCCGATTTCGGTTGGGCCTGCTCCGGTGCAGTAGGGCGGGCTGGTCGACGAGACGAAGGAAAAGCCCGGGGCTGAAGCCCCTTGATCCATCCACCATGTTTTCGTGGGGATAAATCCCCACGTTAATCCGGAAAACTGCATCTCAGAATGGGAATGTGGGTGCATGTAACTGACGAAGCGGCAACGACATCCGGTAATCGGTTGTGACCCGCGCGGGGGTGAAGATGGAACTTGCGTGGTATTGGCTAATTTGCGGCAAGCGCTAGACTTTTCGTAGTCTGCAAAACTTTGCAGCAAGTTGAGTACGGGACCCCGGGGATCGCGAATCGTATGGAAGAGATGCAGAGCAGTAGCCGGACGGCTAGCGTGGAGCAGGAGAACTTTGTGGAAGATGCAGAGGATGGCCAGACGAACTCGCTTGCGGGGGCGGCTTCGGCATACCTGCGTTCGGCGATGCACCAGCCGGTGGGCTGGATGGAGTGGGGTGAGGCGGCGTTCGATTGGGCGGTGAAGGAAGATAAGCCGATCCTGCTGGACATTGGGGCGGTATGGTGCCACTGGTGCCACGTGATGGACCGCGAATCGTATGAAGACGACGCGACGGCACAGATCATCAACGAGCATTTCGTTGCGGTGAAGGTGGATCGGGACGAGCGGCCGGATGTGGACACGCGCTACCAGGCGGCGGTGTCGGCGATCAGCGGACAGGGTGGATGGCCGTTGACTGCGTTTCTTACTCCGGAGGGCAAGCCGTATTTTGGGGGGACTTATTTTCCGCCGGAGGACAGGCATGGGCGGCCGAGCTTTCAGCGCGTTCTGCTGACGATGGCGGAGGCGTTTGAGAATCGGCGGACTGAGGTGGACGAGTCTGCCGGCAGCGTGATGGACGCGATCGAGCACAACGAATCGTTCTCGGGGCGCGCGGGAAGTCCGGGGCCAGAGTTGGTGGAGAAGATGGTGCTCGCGGCGCTGAAGAGCGTGGACATGCGGCACGGCGGATTTGGCGGACAGCCGAAGTTTCCGCATTCGAGCGCGATGGATTTGCTGATCGATGTGGCTTCGCGGGCTGCGACTACGACGGTGAAGTTGAATGGGCAGGGAACAGTGACGGTGCCGGAGGCGGCGAAGCGGGCCGTGCTGGTGACGCTGGACAAGATGGCGAAGGGCGGAATCTATGACCATCTTGCGGGCGGGTTTCATCGATATTCGGTGGACGAGCACTGGGTGGTGCCGCACTTCGAGAAGATGGCGTATGACAACAGCGAACTGCTGAAGAACTACGTGCATGCGTACCAGCAGTTTGGCGAAGAGGAGTTCGCGCGGGTTGCGCGGGACATCATGCGCTGGATGGATGAGTGGCTGAGCGACCGCGAACTGGGCGGGTTCTATGCATCGCAGGATGCGGACTTTTCGCTGGACGACGACGGCGATTACTTTACGTGGACACGCGATGAAGCGGCCGAGGTGCTGACACTGGAGGAACTGGCGATTGCGACGGGGTACTACGACATTGGCGAGATCGGCGACATGCAGCACAATGTGGCGAAGAACGTGCTGCACGTGAAGCGTGGGCTGGATGCGGTTGCGCGCAAGGCTGGTGTGGAGGTTGAGGCTGCGCGTGCGTTGCTGGGCTCGGCGAAGCGGAAGATGTATGCGGCTCGGTTGGCGCGTCCGACGCCGTATGTGGACAAGACGATTTATGTTTCGTGGAACGCGATGTGCATCTCGGCTTACCTGGAGGCTGGGCGGGTGCTGGGAGTAGCGGAGGCGCGGGCGTTTGCGCTGAGGTCGCTGGACCGGGTGCTGGGTGAAGCGTGGGGCGGGTCTGAGAAAGGGCTCGCGCATGTGGTGGCGTACGGGGAAGCCGGAGCAAAGGCAGAAGCAGATTCCTCCGCTGCGCTGCGGAATGACAAACATGCTGCGCTGCGGAATGACAAACAAAGGGTTGCTGGCGCGCTGGACGACTATGTATTTCTGGGACACGCGGCGATGGATGCGTGGGAGACGACGGGCGAACTGCGGTACTACGAGGCTGCCGCGGAGCTGACGCAGTGTGCGTTGGAACGGTTCTACGATCCGGCCGGGGGCGCCTTCTTCGATACAGAGAAGCCGGCTGCCGGGGAGCGCAGACTGGGGGCGCTGGCGACGCGGCGGAAGCCATTGCAGGACTCGCCGACACCGGCGGGGAATCCGATGGGTGCGACGCTGCTGATGCGTGTGGGTGAATTGAATGGGCGGCTCGACTATCTGGAGAAGGCGCAGGAGACGCTGGAGACATTCGCCGGCGTGGTGGAACACTTTGGCCTGTACGCCGCGACGTACGCGCTGGCTCTGCAGCGGATGGTGCGAGAGCCGGTTCAGGTGTGCGTGATCGGCGAGGACGAGGATGCTGCGCTGCTGGAGAAGGCTGCGCTGGGGCGCTACGCGGCGAACAAGAGCGTGGCACGGTTCCAGCGGGTGCAGCTTGGGGCGCTGCCTCCGGTGCTGGCGAAGACGCTGCCGAGTCTGCCGAAGAGCGATGGCAGCTTTGCGGTGGTGTGCAGCGGGCACTCGTGCCAGCCTCCGGCAAAGACGGCGGAGGAGTTGGTTGTGATGCTGGGGCGGAGTTTGTAGGGCAGTGATAAGTGGTCAGTGGTAAGTGGTCAGTAAAGTGCGGAGGCCCGGTTTGATAGTCGGGCCTTTGTCGTTCCTGAAAGTGAGTAAGCCCACGATAACCTCGCCCCTCGGCTTCGCTCAGGGCAGGCTCTTCGGCTGCGCTCACAGCTCGGTGATAATGGGGCACCCTTTTTGGGGTGGCTCAGGAGCCGGTTAGGGGTTGTTGGGAGGGTGGGGCTGTGGGGTCGTTGTGGTGCATGACTAGCATGTTGGTGGGGTCGGTGCCGAGGGGGATGGCGTTTTCTTCGAAGGCCTGGAGGATGCGGCGACGGAGTTCGCGGAGGATGGCGTCTTTCTGGTTGATGCGAACGCGGATGGTGACCGGGTAGGTGACGACGCGGCCGGAGATGGCATCGACGCCGGGGACAACGGGGTCGGCGACGGCGACGTTCTTGAAGGTGGGGTCGTTGCGGACGGCGAGGGCGGTGGAGCGGAGGATGGCGAGGACTTTGTCGGGATCGGCGGTGGCGTCGACGGTGAGGGCGAGAGAGGCGACGGCGAAGCCGCGGGAAAGGTTGGAGACGGTGGCGATCTGGGAGTTGGGGATGAAGTAGAGGGTGCCGTCTGCGTCGCGCAGGGTAGTGAGGCGGAGGCTGAGGTCTTCGACGGTGCCGGTGAGTGAGGCGAGCTTGACGGTGTCGCCGACGTTGTACTGGTTTTCGATGAGGATGAAGATGCCGTTGAGCATGTCTTTGAAGAGGGACTGCGCCCCAAGGCCGATGCCGACGCCGACGACGCCGGCGGAGGCGAGCAGCGGGGTGAGGTTGATGCCCAGAACGTCGAGAATGTGGAGCAGAACGATGAAGCCGATGATTGCGTAGGCGGTGGCGCGCAAGATGGAGGCGACGGTGCGGATTTCGGAGGCGCGCTGGGGGTGCTCGACGTGCGTGTCCGCGATGCGGCGCATGCGGTTGACGAAGAAACCGACGATGCGTATGAGGACGAAGGCGACGGCCAGGATGACCAACATCTGCGGGAGGTCTTTGTGGATGAAGGAGAGCCCGTCGCGGTGCCAGTGGTGGACGACATCGGTGAAGGTGGTGTCGTCTTGCACAAGGAGTGTGAAAAGGAACATGATGATGACGTCTCCGGTTATTCTAGGGGCTCTGGTTTTGGCCTTAGAATCAGTATCTCGCGGTCTGGTTGGTTGGATGCGGAGAATTGGGTTTCCTGATGGGGGACGGGCACGCGCAATTTTGCGGGCGAACGAGGCTGCGGATCCATTCGCATGAGAAACGGCTTCTAGCAACAAAGCGAATCACAGAGATCGCGGAGCAAAAGAGAGAACACAGAGGTTGCCATTTTCGGGTAGTCATTTTCGAAGGCTGGCACGGAGGGTGCGGGAGGTCGAGTTCGTACCGTTCGGGCGGCAAAGGAAGGTGAGAGATGAGAACTCTGAGGAGCGTTGGAGTTTGGATGGCGGCGGGCGGGCTGATGCTGGCCAATGGTGGTGGGAGTTGGAGTCAGCAGATCCCGTGCTCGGGGGCGCCCTGCATGTCGTTGCCGAGCACGTCATCAACGGGCCAGTCGGTGCCGGGCGGCGGGCGATCGGGGTCGCAGACTCAGACGCAGCAACCGGCGTCGCCAAATCTGAGTGAACCGGAGAGTCCGCTGGATTCTCGCCTGGAACAGGGCCAGGCGAAGATGCGCAATCTGGATCGGCAGAAGAAGCTGGTGGACGATACGACGAGGTTGGTGAGCCTCGCGAATGAGTTGAAGGCCGATGTCGACAAGTCGAACAAGGACACGCTGTCGCTGGATGTGATCCGGAAGGCGGATGAGATCGAGAAGCTGGCTCACAGCGTGAAGGAGAAGATGAAGGGGACGTAGAGCAGCTCTTAGCCATTAGCTTCTAGCTGGTGGCTAAAGGCTAAAGGCTGCGCTCAAGGGATGAGCGTGGCGGGGTTCAGGACGGGTGCGGCGGGGAGGGTGGATGTGGGGATGGCGGAGGCGCGCAGGGCGGTGATGGTCTGCGCGGGTGACCAGGTGGGGTTGGCGGCGCGGAGTAGGGCGGCGGCTCCTGTGACGAGCGCGGCGGAGGCGCTGGTTCCCATGGCCTGGACGTAGGGAGTGTGGCCGAGATTGAAGCAGCCGAAGCTGTGTGTGCTGTCGGTGGGTAGGCCGTCGCTAGTGTTGGCGATGCCGTTACTGCAGGCTCCGCGGATCCATCCGCTGACGGCGGCGTCGGGGCCGTCGGGGTAGCTGCCTCCGGGTGCGGCGATGGCGTTGAGGGGCGCGCCGAAGTTGCTGTAGTAGGGCAGGGTGATGGGGCCGGGGGCGCAGGTTGCGCCGGGGTTGAGATCTTCGGCGCAGGCGGGATTGGTGGAGGCGACGATGGCGAGGACGTCGCGGGCCTGGGCGGGGAGCTCGATGTATCGGGGATTGGTTAGGTTGAGGCCGTCGTTTCCTGCGGAGGCGATGACGACGGCCCCCGCCTGGGCTGCGGCGTAGGTGACGCGATCGAAGGTGGCCTTGAGGCCGGCGCCCTCTCCGGTGTCGAGGTCGACGAGGGTGCCGAGCGAGAGGTTGATGACGTCGACGTGCTGGGCGATGGCGTCCTCGATGCCCTGGATGACCCAACTGAGCAGACCGCTGGCCTGGCCGGTGGCGCATTGAGTGGCGATGTCGGGCGCGGTGCTGGCGGGGTCGGGAAGACGCTCGATTACTTTGATGTTCAGAAGGGTGGCGGCGGGGGCGACACCGATGGTGAGGCCGGTGCCCGGGCCCATCGCGCCGGCGGCGAGCGAGGCGGTCCATGTCCCGTGGCCCTGCTGGTCCTGGGGGCTGCCGTCGTCGCATGGGCTGGGCAGGCCGGTAATGGGGGACTGGTCGATTTCGGAGAGATTGAATGCGAGATTGGGGGCAATGTCGGGGTGGGTTGCGTCGACGCCGCTGTCGAGGATGGCGATGCGGACGCCGGCGCCGAGGGTCTTGTCCCATGGGCCTCGCGCGGGGCCTCCGGGGACTCCGGCTCCGTATCCGCCGGATTGGCCGACGGCCCAGCCTTGCGGCGTGGCGGTGTAGTAGGTGTCGTAGGGCGCGGCTGGTGGCGCGACAGGGGGTCGTGTGGGTGTGGGGGGAGCGCCGATGGTGATGCCGATGGTGGCTGGGAGGATATGGCGAAGGATGAGGTTGTGAGCGGAGAGAATGCGGTCATGGATGACGAATTCGACGTTGGGCTGGGCGCGGAGTGCGGCGATGGTGGCGGCTTCGTTCGCGGTGGAGTCGGTTTGAAGGATGGCGACGCCGAAGGGTTGGTGGATGCGGAGGATGCGGGCTCCGGCGATGCGGGCGAAGGCTTCGGTATTGCCGGGGACGGAGCCGTTGCGGTAGGCGACCAGGTAGCGATGTTGGACGATGGCCCCGACGGGGCTGGCGAGTTGTTGCGCAGGCGTGTGCAAGGTGGCGATGAGGGAGCCGGCGATTGCCAGAATTTTTCTGAGGAGCCGCAGCAGTCGACGGGGCCGGCTTGCGGGGTTCGACGGGTCGGGTTGGTGAGGGGAGAAGATGATGCACCTCGGTATGGGCGGCTCTGAAGTGAAGGCCATGCTGTTTTGTGCATCGGCATCTTGGGGGCAGGTGCGACGGTGTGAGCGCGCAGAGACATTACTTTTGTCCCGTTACTTGCGGGTGCGCGATGGTGATCAGAACCTGCTGGCGGCGATTCGATTAGACTTGCTGTGCACCTGGACGTCGGGTTCTGGAGAATGTGAATGAAGGCGAGTCGTCGGGAGTTTATTGCTAGTGTTTTATCGAGTGGGGCGGTTGCGGCGGCTATACCGGTGGCGGCGGGTGCGCAGTTTCTGAATGCGCCGCGACATGGGCTGCCGGGGACTTTGAAGGAGCGGTACGCGAAGCTGGATGCGATTCTGCAGGAGCCGGTGTTCAAGCGCGAGTTGTTTCCCGACCCGGTGATCATCGAGTCGGTGGAGTTGCTGAAGAATAAGCGGGAGTACCTGTGCCGGGTGCGGTCGAAGGATGGGCATGAGGGTATTTCGGTCTCGAACGCGCAGCAGATGGAGGTGCTGTATCCGATGTTCACGAAGCACATCGCGCCGTTTTTTATTGGCAAGGATGCGCGGGACATCGAGGAACTGATTCCGGCGGTGATGGTCTACAACAGCAACTACAAGGCGCAGAGTCTCGCGATCTGGGTGCCGATTGCGACGATTGAGTTCGCGATTCTGGATATGTTCGGAAAGATGGCGAAGAGGCCGATCGGGCTGCTGATCTCGGACAAGATCTACAACAAAGGCATCTCGGTATACCAGGCGAATGGGGAGCGGGATATCACGGCTGAGTTGACGATTGAGCACTTGAAGCGCGACGTGGACATTTCTCATGCGAAGGCGATCAAGTTCAAGGTGGGTGGGCGGATGTCGCATCCGGAGACTCCGGTGGGGCGGAGCGAGAAGCTGATTCCGCTGGTGCGTAAGACGTTCGGCGACGAGATGGTGATCTCGGCGGACTCGAATGGGTCGTATACGGCGGCGCAGGCGATTCCGATTGGGAAGCTAATGCAGGAGTACAAGTACGCTTTCTATGAGGAGCCCGTGCCGTTCGACTGGTACGAGGACAACAAGGTCGTGGCGGATGCGCTGGAGATTCCGATTGCGGGCGGCGAGCAGGAGCCGAGCACGCACAACTTCCGCTGGCTGATTGCGAATGGCGGGTTGTCGATTGTGCAGCAGGACATGTTCTACTTCGGCGGCATGGTGCGTTGTATGCAAGTGGCGCGGATGGCGCATGCGTTTGGCAAGCAGTGCATTCCTCATATCTCGTCGACCGGGCTGGGGTATGTGTACATGATGCATTTTGTGTCGGCGATTCCAAATTCGGGGCCGTATCACGAGTTCAAAGAGTTCAATAAGGAGCTGCCGTACCACTGCGAGACGTCGACGCTGCGGAGCGATAGCAATGGCGTGATCCAGGTGCCGAGCGGGTCGGGACTCGGGGTGGAGATCGATCCGGATTTCATCAAGAAAGCTACCGTGGTGACTGGCTGATGCGGTTCGAGGAGGGAGTTGGCATGAGGGTTTTTGGATTCGTTCTGACGATGGTGTTTGGGTGTTCTGCGGCGTTGGCGCAGGACGGCGGGATTACGGTTTGGCCGAAGGGTGTGCCTCCGGGCGGGATCACGGTGAAGGCGGACTTTGGCGATCATCTGCTGGAGATTTCGCATCGCGAGGTAAATGGGCGAGCGGAATTGCATAAGGTGAAGGCCGACGTGATCGTGATCCAGACGGGGACGGCGACGCTGGTGACGGGCGGCGAGGTGATCGATCCGAAGGATACGGGGCCGAATGAGATCCAGGGCTCGGGGATCAAAGGCGGCGTGAAGCATGAGGTGGGGCCGGGTGATGTAATTGAGATTCCGGCGGGAGTGCCGCATCAGTTCTTTCTGGCGCCGGGGACTCAGATTACTTATCTGGTGGTGAAGGTGGTGAAGAAGTAGGGCGGCGGCTGTTTCCCGGGTGTGGGCGGCACACCCGGGAAGAGGTTGGGCGTTTGGTTTAGTGCCATTCGTCGGCGCTGGGGCTGTAGATTGCGGGCACCTTGGCTTCGTTGAGGCGCAGGTAGACGGTGAGCTGTCCACGATGGTGGGCGAGGTGGGCGAGTGCGCCGTCGGCGATCATGGCGNNATGGCGTGGCGCGGGCCTTCGGTGAGGACCTGATCGCGACCGCGGAACTGAGTAAGTCGCGAGAACGCTATGCTGCGACACTGGCTCTCGCTCCCGAAGCGGCGGCGTCGCTGAGTGGCTGGTGTCAGCTTTCGCCTGCGGGACATGTACCGCGCGGCAAGGCGATTCCTGCTGACTGGGTGCTTCACAAGGTCGACTTCGAGAGCCTTTCGCAGGCGCAGTTTGTTGCGCTTGGTTTTGGGCCACGGGTGCGGGTGCTTGCGCCGGATGAATTGCGTGAGAGGGTTAGGGTCGACAACGCTGCTGCTGCGGCAGTTAGGACCGAGCGAAAGCGGCCTATATAAGGTGAGTTTCAACTGGGGTTTGGGGGTAGAATCTTGACGGCAGCAGGAAGTGGGTTGTTGAGAGGATTGGTATGGCGCGACGCAATGGATCGGGCGTTGAGGTGCGAAGGCCGGCGGGTGTGGCACTGAGCGAAACAACGAGCCTGGTTGAGGGCAACGCGGCCGCGGGGGCGACCATGACGCGCGAGCAGTTGGTGGAGTTTTACCGGCTGATGTATCTTTCGCGGCGGACGGATGACCGCGAGATTGTGTTGAAGCGGCAGCAGAAGATTTT
>PKWK01000337.1 GCA_003133205.1 Granulicella sp.
GGCTGAGCCAGTCGGCGCTGTTTGCGGCTATGCAGACCGTGACGGATAGAGAGGCGGGCGAGGTTCGGAAGTGGCTGGACAAGAGCGGGATGACGTTTGCGACCGGGCCGAACGAGGAGACGGATCTGACCGATGCGCAGATTCTGCAGCAGTGCAAGATGTATATTGCAGCGATGCGGATTGCGGATGAGTTTGGATGCGACGCGATTGGCATTCAGTATCAGCAGGGTTTGAAGGATCTGGCGCCGGCGTCGGATTTGGTGGAGGGGCTGCTGAATAATGCGGAACGGCCTCCGGCTTTCGATGCGGCGGGCAAGGAGTTGTACGCGGGCAAGCCGCTGCCGCACTTCAACGAGGTGGATGAATGCGCCGGGCTGGATGCGGTGATCACGAATCGCCTGTTGACGGCGATGCATCTTGATCCGGCGACCACGCTGCATGATGTGCGGTGGGGCGAACACTACAAGGGCGATGGCGTGGATGACTTTGTGTGGGTGTTCCAGATCTCGGGGGCGGTGCCCGCGTCGCACATTGCCGGCGGGTATGCGAAGGCGAGAAGTGAACGGCAGCCGCCGATGTACTTCCGGCTGGGTGGAGGGACGCTGAAGGGCGTCTGCAAGCCGGGCGATGTGGTTTGGAGCAGGATCTTTACGGAAGGCGGCAAGTTGCATGTGGATATGGGGCGGGCTACGGCGATTGCGCTGCCGGAGGAGGAGACGGAGCGGAGATTGAAGTCGGTGACTCCGCAGTGGCCGATTATGCATGTGCGGCTGCACGGCATTTCGCGGGACCAGTTCATGGCTCGGCATCATGCGAACCATGTGAATGTGGCGTATGCGGATTCGGCGGAGAGTGCGGATAAGGTGTTGGCGGCCAAGGCGGCGATGATGGCCGAGCTTGGGCTACAGGTTCATCTTTGCGGGAAGTGACGGGTAGGAACGCGAACCCCCCATCGAGAGTGATGGGGGATTCGTGGAAAAGTCCGGGGCTAAAGCCCACTGGTTTTATGGATGTTATTCGTGGGGCTGACAGCTGAAGCCCCACGCTAATCCGAAAAGCAACGACGAAACGCAAAAACAACGACGAGACGAAGAAGCGCGAGCCGAGCGTGAGTTTCGTTTAGAAGCGGAGGTAGAAGCCGATGGTGGGTTCGTAGGTGCTCACGCGGCGAGTGATGGTGAGGTAGTTTTGGAGGAAGTCGGGCGCGAGGTAGATGAGTTGGCGGAAGCCGACGCGAGCGCCGAAGTGGCTTCCGGGGAAGTCGTCTTCGAGGCCGAGGTTGTAGTAGTAGACGGCGCGGTATTGCTGGGGCAGGCCCTGGCCGCCGCCGACGGTGGGCTTGAAGCGGATGGTGCCGCCGCCGGCTCCGGCGTAAGGGGTAATGCCGAGGGGGTGGAAGGGCAGGTGGGCGACGTAGCCGAGAGTGAGTTCGCGGACGGCGGTCTGGGCGCCACCGAAGAGCAGGTTCTGGCTGGGCGGAGGAACGAAGGTGTAGTTCTGAGTGGTTCGGATGTTGCCGAAGTTGAACTCGAAGCCGACGTAGGGCTTGGCGACGTAGCGGAGGGTGACGAGTTCTCCGACCGTGCTGCTGGGCTTGATGGTGAGCAAGGAGTGGGAGGTGGTGGTGTCGCGCTGTTCGATCCCGGAGACGGTGGTGCTGAAGCTGCCGGCAGCACTGACGGCGAGGTCAATGCGATTGAACTGCTTCATGATGGGGGTGATCGGGGTGGCTTCGGGGCTGGCATCCTGTCCGATCGCCTGGATTGCTGGGAAGCTGAGGAAGCACAGCAGGAGAGCTGGGAGGAGCAGGCCAGGTCCAGCAAAGACAGATCGGCGAAACGAAATCGGCATGTAGAACGGACTCCCTTGCGGAGAAAAATTACGCTTCTGTAAGTCTACTCTGCGCAGGGGGTTATTGGCGGGGTGGGCGAGGTATCAAGTGGTCGCTTTCGACTGATATCATCGGGACGACAAAAACGGAGTTTTAACGGTAAAGATACATCGATTGGAGTGTACGAATGCAGGTTTCGACATCGTTGGGAACGAAGAGCGCCGGGGAGAATAATGCTCCGGTGTTTCCTGTGGGGCAGATGGCGCTGTTTGTGCTGGTGACCGTGCTGTTTTTCCTGTGGGGGATGTCGAACAATCTGACCGACATTCTGGTGCAGCAGTTCAAAAAGTCGTTTGAGCTGTCGACGTTTTCGGCGCAGTTGGTGTCGACGGCGAATTTTACCGGCTACTTCTGCATGGCGATTCCCGCGGCGCTGGTGATGCGGCGCTGGGGGTACAAGGCGGGGATGCTGTCGGGACTGTGCTTGTTTGGGGCGGGGCTATTGATGTTTTGGCCGGCTGCGGTGAGCGGAAAATATGCGCTGTTCCTGGTGGCGCTGTTTGCGGTAGGGTGCTCGCTGTCGATCCTGGAGACGGCGGCGAATCCGTTTGTGGCGCAGTTTGGGCCGGCGCCGACGAGCGAGCGGCGGCTGAACTTTGCGCAATCGTTCAACCCGCCGGGAACGATTCTGGGAGTGTGGATTGGGAGACAGTTCATCTTCTCGGGAGTGGAGTTGAAGCCGGACCAGGTAGCTTCGATGAAGGCCGCAGGGACGTACAGCGCGTATCTGCATGGGGAGATCATGCGGGTGGTGCCGACGTACATCGGGTTGGGGTCGGCGGTGCTGCTGTTTGCGCTGATTCTGTCGCGGATGAATTTCCCGAAGATGACGAGCGAGCATGAAGGCGACACGGGCGGGCATGGCAGCTTTGGCGCGCTGCGCCACTATCCGCAGCTTTGGTTCGCGGTGGCGGCGAACGTGCTGAATGTGGGCGGACAGATCTGCATGTGGAGCAACACGATCTTCTACATGAAGCAGTACACGCCGGTGAGCGAGAAGACGGCGGCGAACTACATCATCTACTCGCTGGTGGCGATGCTGGTGGGGCGATTTGTTTCTACGCCGCTGATGAAGTTCATCTCGCCGAGCAGGCTGCTGGGGATTTATGGAGCGGCGAACGTTGTGCTGATGGCGGTTGCGGTGACTCATCCGGGGATGCTGGGCGCCTGGGCGATTGTGGGAGGAAGCTTCTTCCTGTCCATCATGTTCCCGACGATCTTTGCGCTGGGGTTGAAGGGGCTGGGCGAGAATACGAAGCTGGGCGGATCGATGCTGGTGATGGCGATTGTGGGCGGGGCATTCTTCCCGCTGGTGCTGGGCGCGATTTCGCGGAGCACGGGAAGCATGGCGATGGCGTACCTGGTGCCGCTGTTCTGCTTTGCGGGGGTGTCGCTGTATGGGTTTGCGGCGCCGTTGATCCTGCCGCCTCCGGGGAATACGGATCCGGAGGCTGGGATTATTGCGGCGGAGTTTGGGCAGGGATTTTAAGTGCAGTGGTAAGTGGTAAGCGGTAAGTGGTAAGTAAAGACGGGGCGGCGCTCCGGAACGGACCTCTTGTCAGTGACTGACCACTTACCATTTACCACTGTTGCTAGCGGCCCTGGGCGGCTAGTTTGGTGGCGATGAGGTCGGCCAGGTGGCCTACGGTGTGGAGGGCTTCGAGTTCGGCGGTCTGGAACTTGATTTTGAAGCGCGACTCGACCGCGACGATGAGGTTGATGTGGTTGAAGGAGTCCCACTCGGGGACGTCGGCCGCGGTGAGCTCGGGCGTGAGGACGAGGGTGTCGTCGTCGAAGAGGTCGTGGAAGATGGCGGTGAGCTGGGCGTAGATTTCTTCGGACTGCATGTAGCCCGATTATATCGGGCTACGACGAGTGGTAAGTGGTCAGTGACAAGTGGTAAGAGAGGCGAGGGTTTGCTTATCACTTACCACTGGCCACTTACCACTGTTTTCTAGAAGTGGCGCAGGGGTTCGGTGGGTTTGGNNGAGCGGCTGACGAGGTCGCGGGAGCCGAGGCCGATGGCGAGCGAGAGGGTGAGGACGATGCCTCCGAAGAGGATTCCGAAGGCGACGTCGACGATGGTGCCGCCGATGTCGAGGTGGTCGAGAACCATGGCGGCGGTGAGGACGAGGACCAGCCACTTGATGCCGAGCGAGAGGAAGCGCGCGTACTGCATCTGCAGATTGACGGCGCCGATGAGGACGGAGCGGGCGAGGAACCGGGCGATGAGGGTTCCCGCGATGAGGATGAGGACCGCGCCGACAGAGTGCGTGAGGTACGGGATGAGGATGGCCGAGACCTGCGAGTTGCCGGCGTAGGAGGCGTCGAACGCGGAGATGCCGATGATGCAGCCGAGGACGAAGCAGGCCCAGAATGCGGTTCGCGCGACGAGGGCGGTGGGGCTGTGGTTGGGGGACCAGTCGGCGACGTTGGCGGTCTGGGTGCGAGCGAAGCGCTCGTCGAATTTGGCCGCGATGAGGATGCGGCGCAGGATGAGGGCGAGCAGTGCGCCGATGGCGGTAAGGACGACCACGGCTACGAGCAGCGCGAGCAGGCCGGGAAGGAAGCTGACCAGCTTGACGAGGACGCGATGCATCGATTCTCTAAGGGCTAGTGCGATTTGTTGACCCATGGTGGAACTCCTTCCGGCAATCCCGGGGGCTAAAGCCCCTTTCCTTCGTGAACTTGGTGGATGGGCTAAAGCCCATCCCTATCTCAGGCCCTCAATTCACGGGTTGAACCTGTCGGGCCAGCGCCAACGGGAGACTAGGTATGGCTTGTCGGTCTCGAATGCGGCGGCGAGGGCTTCGATGTGTTTCTCGGGGGCGATGGTTTCGGGGCCGGTTCCGCTGGCGAGAAGCAGGTGCGAGGCGACCCATGCGAGATAGAGCGGGGTGAGGGCTCCGAGCAGGTGGCCGCGGTTGATGGTGCGCAAGCGATAGGCGAGGATGAAGTCGTAGACGATGCGCGCCCAGAGGCTGTCGGGCATGCGGAAGCTGGCTGCGGGCATGAGCGAGAGTTTCTTGAGGCCGAGCAGTGAGTTGGGCGGCAGGACGAGCGACCAGATCTCGTGCAGGTTGGTGTAGGCGAGGCGGAAGGAGTCGAGCATGGGCTGGACGTCTGGACCTTCCGGAGCCTCGGATACGGTGGCGGATTCGTGCGCGGACTCCGCGAAGACGGCGGCGGCGCGGGGGGAGTAGGCGAGGCGGGCGCGCTGCCAGAAGCTGGCCTTGGCGTCGAGGTCGGCGAAGAAGGAGCCGGCGACCTGGGCGAGCAAGGAGTTGAGATCGGCGAAGTCGGGTGGTGGGAGTGTGCGGGCTCCGGCGGGGACCTCGGCGATGGAGAAGCCGGCGGCGGCGGCCTCGGCGACAGGCCAGACGAGGGGCGCGCCCTGATTGGTGGCGATGTGCTTCTGCGCGCTGGCGGCGAGGCGGTCGGCCATGCGGGTGGAGAAGGCGAGGTCGATGGCGAGCGGGTAGCGCGGGCGGGTGGCAAAGAGGGCGCGGGTGACGGGATAGAGGATCGCGGAGTTGACCAGGCCGTCGCGCGGGCCGAGCGAGTAGCGCGGCGCAGCGAGGTCGGCGTGGCTGGTGAGGACCGCGTCGGCGAGGGCGCGGAGGGCTTCGGGGGCGAGCGATTGGGCCTCGGAGCCGAGCAGGAGGCAGGCGGTGGATTGATGGTCCTGCATGAGCTTGCGGGTGTTGAGGAAGTCGGCCGCGGAGAGGACCCAACCGCCGGGGGAGGGGGTGGCGGGGGTGTAGGTGGTGAGGCGGAGTTGGCTGGATGCAGGGAGGGTCGCAGGGGCCGGGTCGGGGGTGGCTGCGAGGACGGCTTGATCAGGGAATGCGAGGGCTAGATTGGCGAGGGTGGCGTCGAGGGCTTCGGCAGAGAGCGCGCTGAGGCTGATGAGCAGGCCGGGTGAGGGCGCAGTCGGGCTGGGCTGCGTGGCGTTCTCGGAGACGGTGGAGGATGTGGCCATATAAGGTGCGGACGCGATGATTATCGATCTTGAGAACAAACAAAAGCTAAATACGGGGGTTCTTCGCTGCGCTCAGAATGACAACTCAAAATGAGAGGTATCACGGTAAAGCGAGGATGCCGGCTAGCGGGATGCGCACCCACGCGGGGCGGTTGTTGAGCTCGTAGAGGAGTTCGTAGAGCGCCTTTTCGAGCAGGTAGGCGTTGAGCAGGCGCTGGGCCTGCAGGGGCTGTGGAGTGAGATGCGGTTTCGCGCCGATGGTGGTGCGCCAGGCGGTGAGGAACTCGGTGGAGACGGTGTTCTGCCAGAGCTGAGCCCAGGGTTCGAGGGACTTTGCGGTGCCGGGGTGGCGCTGGGTGAAATGGTCGAGTGCGGAGCAGGCGGCGTAGCTGAAGGAACGCAGCATTCCTGCTACGTCGCGGAGGGGGGACTGCTTGGCGCGGCGTTCGGCGAGCGTGCCGGCGGGTTCGCCCTCGAAGTCGAGGATGACGTAGTCGCCGCGGGCGCGGAGGACCTGGCCGAGATGATAGTCGCCGTGGATGCGGATGCGCTGGCCAGCTTCTTGCGGTGGAATTTCGGTGATGGCGTGGGAGCGGCGGAATAGATCGATGCGGCGGGAGAGGATGAGGGCGGCGGAGTCGGTGGTTAGCTCGTCGGGCAGGGTGGTCAAGCCGCGCTTGAGGGCGTCTAGGGTGCGGGTGATTTGGGCGGCGATACGCGTGGCGTCGGCGGCGAGGTCCTCTGCGGTGAAGGGCTCGGGAGTGAAGGCAAGGTTGTCGGTCGGGGTGGCGAGGGCGAGGTGCATCTCGGCGGTGCGGCGACCGAGGAGGGCGGCGGATTCGAGGTAGAGGCCGGCGTACTCGCGGGCCTGGGCGGGGATGGTGCTGGAGCCTGGGTTGCCGAGGAAGGTTGGCAGGGTTCCGAGGTCTTTGGGCTGCGGGGCGGTGACGACGCTCTCGTAGTAGCGGGCAAGTTCGTCGAGGGTGTGCTGCCAGCCGTCGCCCTCGTTTTCGACCAGGCCCTGGAGCATGGCCAGGGTAGTTTGCTCGGCCCCTTCCCGGCTGCCGCGGATGTCTCCGAGGAAGGGAGCGATACGGGGGAAATGGGCGACTTCGGTGAGGAAGCGGCCGATTTCCGTGTCGGGATTTTCGCCGGGCTGGAGGCGGCGAAAGAGTTTGAGGATGAGTTTGCTTTTGTAGAGGATGGAGGTGTTGGATTGCTCGGCTGAGCCGGTGCGGGCGGGGAGTGGGCCGGTGCCTCGGGCGGCGGCGAAGGCGGAGGATTTGTGGCCGGCGAGGGTGGGGCCCGGGGCTGAAGCCCCTTCTTGTATTGGGCTTGTTTCAGGGAGCTGAAGCCCGCTGCTAATCCCGGGAGCGGCATCGGGGGTTGAGGCGGCTTTGGCTTCGGCGGGGGTGGAGGCGGTCAGGCGGTTGCCGGTTTCGATGAGGGTGAGGAGGGACTGGCGGACGTCTTCGCGGGCGGTGGCGTCGTGGAGGATGGCAGGGCCGTTGGCGGTGGTGAGCGAGGCGAGGACGGATGCGGGGGAGTTGGCGCGGATGGCGGCGGCTTCGGGGCCGGTGGTCAGGGCGAGGGGGAGTTGGTAGGTGTCGGGGTCGCCTTCGGCGTAGGTGATTTCGATGAAGACGATGGCGGCGGGAATGTTGGGAAGTTCGACCCAATCCAGAATTCGGACGGTGGAGATGGGGCGGGACTTTGCGCCGAACCAGCGTTGACGAATGAGGTAGGCGGGGAGGAGTTCCTGGATGAGGATGAGGCCGGGGCCGGCGATCAGGTCTTGCCAGGAGCCGGTGACGAGATGGAGGGCGGTCTCTTCGGTTTCGACGGTGGGGGCCTCGGGGACCTCGGGCGCGGGCTGGAGTTCGAGCCAGAGGAAGGAGTAGGGCGCGAGGGAGAGTGCGTAGGGCGTTTTGTCGATCGGTGGGAATGGGACGTAGCCGAGCATCTCGACTGGGACCATGCCGGCGAAGCGGGAGAGGTCGAGCGAGGCGGGCTGGGCGAAGCGGGAGAGATTGGCGACGCAGAGGACGATCTCGTGGGCGCCATCTTCGTGGGTGTACTGGCGCATGTAGGCGAGGACCTTGCGGTTGTCGGGGGCGAGGAACTCCTGGGTGCCGCGGCCGAAGACCTTGAAGAGCTTGCGCAGGGCGATCATGTTGCGCGTCCAGTGGAGGAGCGAGGATTGATCGCTCAACTGGGCTTCGACATTGACCGCCTGATAGCCCCAGATGGGGTCCATGATGACGGGGGCGTAGAGGCGGGCGGGCACGGCGCGGGAGAAGCCGGCGTTGCGGTCAGACGTCCACTGCATGGGAGTTCGGACGCCGTTTCGGTCGCCGAGGTAGATGTTGTCGCCCATGCCGATCTCGTCGCCATAGTAGAGGATGGGCGTGCCGGGGAAGCTGAAGAGGAGCGAGTTGAGCAGCTCGATGCGGCCGCGGTTGTTGTCGAGCAGAGGCGCCAGGCGGCGGCGAATGCCTACATTGATGCGCATGCGCGGGTCGGCGGAGTAGGCGAGATACATGTAGTCGCGCTCGTCGTTGGTGACCATCTCGAGGGTGAGCTCGTCGTGGTTGCGCAGGAAGAGGCCCCACTGGCAGTTGTCGGGGATGGCAGGGGTCTGCGCCATGATGTCGGTGATGGGGAGGCGGTCTTCCTGGCGGAGGGCCATGTAGATGCGCGGCATCAGCGGGAAGTGGAAGGCCATGTGGCACTCGTCGCCCTCGCCGAAGTAGGGGCGGACGTCGGCGGGCCACTGGTTGGCTTCAGCGAGGATGAGGCGATTGGAGTATTCGGCGTCGATGGCGGTGCGGATGGCCTTGATGGCGAGGTGAGTTTCGGGGAGATTCTCGCAGGAGGTGCCGTCGCGCTCGACGAGGTAAGGGATGGCGTCCATGCGCAGGGCGTCGACGCCCAGGTCGAGCCAGAAGCGCATGGCCTTGAGAATCTCTTCCATGACGGCGGGATTGTCGAAGTTGAGGTCGGGCTGGTGGGAGAAGAAACGGTGCCAGTAGAAGGCCTTGGCGGTCTCGTCCCAGGTCCAGTTGGATTTTTCCGTGTCGGTGAAGATGATGCGGGCGTCTTTGTAGAGGTCGTCGGTGTCGGACCAGACGTAGAAATCTCGTTCGGGCGATCCGGCGGGCGCGCGGCGGGCGGCCTGGAACCAGGGATGCTGGTCGGAGGTGTGGTTGATGACCAGCTCGATGAGGACCTGCATGTTGCGCTGATGGGCTGCGTCGAGGAACTGCTTGAAGTCGTCGAGGGTGCCGTAGGCGGGGTTGACGTCGACATAGTTGGCGATGTCGTAGCCGTCGTCGCGCAGGGGCGAGGGGAAGAAGGGCAGGAGCCAGAGGCAGGTGACGCCGAGGTCCTGGAGATAGTCGAGGCGGGAGAGCAGGCCGGCGAAGTCGCCGATGCCGTCGCCGTTGGAGTCCTGGAAGGCGCGGACGTGTAACTCATAGATGACGGCGTCTTTGTACCAGAGGGGATCGGTGGCGCTGCCGGCTTTCTTCACGCGTATATAGCTCCGAATCTTGTTGGATGCGTATTGCGGCGCGGACGTCGGATATGCGAATCATGCTACTCCGAGCCGCACTTGATAATTATAAATTTGTCATTATAATTGGGATGTGACTGGAATTCGCTTTGAGTGGGACGAGGCCAAGAACCTCTCCAACCGGCGTAAGCATGGCGTGAGCTTCGAGGAGGCCAGTCAGGTATTCCGCGACCCCTTATATGTTTCCGTGAAGGAGCGCATGCAGGGCGGCGAAGAACGCTGGCAGACCTTTGGCTTAGTCGGCAACATCCTCCTGCTCATGGTGGCACACACGGTCGAGGAAGAAAACGATGAGGGCGGATTTGTAGAGATCATCCGTATCATCTCCGCTCGACACACGACTCCGAAAGAAAGGCGACGCTATGAAGAAGAGAATGGTTAGTTACACGTTGGACACTTTGCCGCCATTAACGGACGCCCAGCGTGCGAATCTGAAGAAGTTGGCGGCTCGCCGAGACAGCGAGATCGACACCAGCGATATCCCCGAGATGACGGACGCGCAGTGGAAGAATGCGGAGCGGGGTCGATTCTATCGGCCGCTGAAAAGGCAGATTACCGCGCGCGTGGATGCGGATGTTCTGGACTGGCTCCAAGCACAAGGAAAGGGCTATCAGTCGCGCATCAATGCGATTTTGAGGCGCGAAATGCTGGAGTCAGTGAAATCGGCAGGCAACAGGTAGCTGCATTTCGCTCCATGCCCAGCCTAAATTGTGCTGATGTCCAGCATTTCGGAGCGGGGTGATTTGTGGATGACGCGGAAGATGTGGGCGGGCATGACGTCGGGGCGGAGGGCGACGTAGTTGCTGCGGTCGTGCCACTGGTAGTGGTTGCCGGTGAGGAGGTCTTCGACGTCGAAGATCTCGTCGTGGGCGATGCCTAGCTGCTTGAGGTCGAGGTCGATCCAGCCGGCCTGCTCGTTGTGGGGATCGAGATTGACGGCAACGAGGATGACGTTGGCCGTGCCACCGTCGATGGCGGGAGCGGACTTGGAGTAGGCGATGATCTGCGGGTTGTCGACGTGGTGGAAGTGGAGCGAGAGGTCGCTTTGCAGCGCGGGGTTGGTGCGGCGGATCTGGTTGAGGCGCGTAACGAGCGGCGCAATGGAGTGCGGGGCCGAGCGTTCCCAGCGGCGGATCTGGTACTTCTCGCTGTGGAGGTACTCTTCGCTGACGGGCTTGGCAGGAACGTTTTCGCCTAGTTCGTACGCGGGGCCGTAGATGCCGTAGCTGGCGGCCAGCGTGGTGGCAAGAATGATGCGCTGCATGAAGGCGGGGCGGCCTCCGGTTTGGAGCGAGGCGTGCAGGATGTCGGGGGTGTTGGGCCAGACGTTAGGGGTGAAGAAGTCGGTGACGGGCGGCTTGGTGATCTCTTCGAAGTAGGCCTGCAGTTCGGGCTTTTCGGTGCGCCACGTGAAGTACGTGTAAGACTGCGTGAAGCCGCCCTTGGTGAGCGAGTACATGACGTGCGGGCGGGTGAAGGCCTCGGCGAGGAAGATTACGTCGGGTGATTCGGTGTGCAGGTCGGCGATGCACCACTCCCAGAAGGGGAGGGCCTTGGTGTGCGGATTGTCGACGCGGAAGACGCGGACGCCGCGGTGAATCCAGAACTGGAAGACGGAGCGGAGTTCGTCCCATAGGCCTTTCCAGTCGGGCGATTCAAAGTTGAGCGGGTAGATGTCCTGATACTTTTTGGGCGGGTTCTCGGCGTACTGGATGGTGCCGTCGGGGCGGTGGATAAACCAGTCGGGATGCTGCTTGACCCAGGGGTGGTCGGGGGAGCACTGGAAGGCGATGTCGAGGGCGATTTCCATGCCGTTGTCGTGGGCTTCGGCGACGAGGTGGTCGAAGTCGGCGAAGGTGCCCAGCTTGGAGTAGATGGCTTTGTGGCCGCCTTCGGGCGAGCCGATCGCCCAGGGGCTACCCTCGTCGTCGGGGTTGGTGGAGGCGGTATTGTTGCGGCCTTTGCGGAAGGCCATGCCGATGGGGTGGATGGGCGGCAGGTAGAGGATGTCGAAGCCCATGGCGGCGATTTCGGGGAGAAGAAGCTCGACGTCGGCGAAGGTGCCGTGGCGTGAGGGATCCGCGGAGGTCGAGCGGGGGAAGAGTTCGTACCAACTGGAGAAGCGGGCGCGCTCACGATCGACCCAGAGATGCAGTTCTTTGCCGGCGTCGGAGGCATAGCTGAAGTCGGGATAGCGGGCGGCGAGATCTTCGTCCGCTGGCGTCAGCGGGTAGTCGTAGAGGGGGGAGTTCTGGTCTGCCAGGGAGCGCAAGGATGCGGCGAGGGACTTCAGTTGTTTGGCGTCGGCGCCTTTGGCTCGGGCCGCGGTCTGGTCGAGCAGGAGCGCGCCGATGGTGAACGCGACGGGAATGTCCTGCGGCGGCAGGTCGCGCTTCGCGGGGTCGGGACTTGAGGGATCGGGCTGGGCGGCGAGGCGTTTTTTGAGGTCCGCGCACCAGGTGTCGAAGTGGTCGACCCAGGCCTCAATGGTGTAGATCCATCTGCCGAGTTGATCGACGGTGAAGCTGGCCGACCACATGTCGTTGGTCAACTCGGTCATGGGTGTGGAGCGCCACTCGCGTTCGCCGTCGTGCTTGAAGAGGAGGCGGGCGGCTACGTGGTCGTGGCCATCGGAGAAGATGGCGGCGGTGATGTCGACGCGATCGCCGAGGATGCGGCGCGCGGGGTAGCGGCCGCAATCGACCTGGGGCTTGATCTCTTCGATGATGACTCGTTTACGGCCTTCGGCGGGTTTCATTTTGTTCGGTTCACCAGGATGCGCTGCATATCTTTCATTTGTATAGGAAAGCTCATTGGTTGTTTAGGCCGCTCGATGCATCTTACCGAAGAGTCGCGTGGATTGGTTCTGGACGACGGGCCGCGAGGCGCTCACTGGAGAGATGCGCAGTTCGGGGTCCGCGGTTGTCGAACGCATGAAACGAGAGCGCGCAGAGCACGGAGAGGGTTATGGCACGAGGCAAGACGGTTCGCCGGCCGGACAGCGGTAGCCAAGCCCGGCTACATGGAACAGCGATTGAAGATTATGCGCTGATCGGGGATTGCGAGACGGCCGCGCTGGTCTCGCGGGAGGGCCCGATCGATTGGCTTTGCTGGCCGACGTTCTCTTCCCCGGCATGCTTTGCGGCGCTGGTGGGGACGTGCGATCACGGTTTCTGGAGGATCGCGCCCAAGGGCAAGGTGAAGGAGAGCCGGCGGCAGTACAGAGACGAGACTCTGATCGTTGAAACGATCTTCGAGACATCGGGCGGTGAGGTATGTGTCACAGACTTCATGCCTCCGCGGCAGCGCCACTCGCAGCTTGTGCGCATTGTGCGCGGCGTGCGTGGCAGCGTTCGGATGCGGATGGACCCGGCGATTCGTTTCGACTATGGGCGGACGGTGCCGTGGGTGACGTCGAACAGCAAATTGCGTGCGGTGGCGGGCTCGGACATGATCGTGCTGCAGACGAAGGCGCCGCTGCATGGCGAGGGCCCGACCACAGTCAGCGAGTTTATGGTGCGCAAGGGCCAGACGATGGCGTTCACGCTGACGTACTGTTCGTCGCTGGAGAAGACACCGCGAGAGAGTTCGGCCAAAAAGGCGCTGAAGGATACGCAGCGGTTCTGGACGCGCTGGCTGGGAAAGAATACGTATCGCGGCGAGTACGCGGCGGCGGTATCGCGATCGCTGATGACGCTGAAGGCGTTGACCTACAGGCCGACGGGCGGGATTGTTGCGGCGGTGACCACTTCCCTGCCGGAGAAGATCGGAGGCGCGCGCAACTGGGACTATCGTTACTGCTGGCTGCGCGATACGGCGTTCACGCTGCTGGTGCTGCTACGCGCGGGCTATCGCGATGAGGCGGTGGCGTGGCGGCGGTGGCTACTGCGAGCGGTTGCGGGCGCACCGGACCAGGTGCAGGCCATCTATGGCCTCTCCGGCGAGCGCGACATCGTTGAGTGGGAGGCGGAGTGGCTGCCGGGTTACGAGAATTCGCGCCCGGTGCGAATTGGCAATGGGGCTGCGGAGCAGTTTCAGTTGGATGTGTTTGGCGAGGTGGCGTCGGCGCTGGCACGGATGCCCGAGGCGGAGGACGACATACGGGTCTCCGCGGCTGAAGTACAGATTGCGCTGGCGAATCATCTGTGCAAGGTATGGCAACTGCCGGATGAGGGGATTTGGGAGGTGCGCGGAGGGACGAAGCACTTTGTCCACTCGAAGGTGATGGCGTGGGTTGCGCTGGATCGCGCGATCCAGTTTGTCGAGTGCAGGAGAGACGAGGAGCGCGATCCAAAAACAAGGAGGGAGTGGGCGCACGATGTGGCGCGCTGGAAGAGGGTGCGCGCGACGATCCACAAGGAGGTTTGCGCGAAGGGATTCGATAAGAGGTTGAACAGCTTTGTGCAGTCGTACGGCTCGAAGGCGCTGGATGCGTCGTGCCTGAGGATTGCGCTGGTGGGGTTTCTACCGGCGACGGACCCGCGCATACGCGGCACCGTGGAGGCGATTGAGAAACGGCTGATGACGAACGGATTTGTGAAGCGGTACAACACGCGCCAGACCGAGGACGGATTGACGGGCAGCGAGGGTCAGTTCCTGGCGTGCAGCTTCTGGATGGTCGCGAATCTATGGCTGATTGGGCGCAAGGACGACGCCAGGGCGCTGTTCGAGCGGCTGCTTGCGCTGCGCAACGATGTGGGCTTGCTCTCGGAAGAGTACGACTCGGACGCCGGGCGCATGGTCGGGAATTTCCCGCAGGCGCTTTCGCATATCTCGCTGATCCATGCGGCATTCGCGATGGCAGGTGATTGGGTCCCGCAACGTGCGGGCGAGGGCGCCGGTGGCGATGCGAAGTCCGCGAAAAAGAGCGGAGTGACTCGCGATCGGGAGGCGAAGGGTACAACCAAAGGGCGCTCGAAGCGCTCCTAACAGGTATGCGTTGCTGAGGATTGTGGTCGGCGACTCCCCACAAAGCTCTGTTAACACTTGATGTCCGACACGGCCCATGCCAATCATTCCATGTTCGACCTACCGCCTGCAGTTGCACAGGGGTTTCAACTTCGACGACGCCGCGAGCATCGCCCGCTATCTGCGCGACCTTGGCATCTCGCATGTTTATAGCTCGCCGTATCTGGAGGCGGCGCCGGGAAGCGCGCATGGCTACGATGTGGTCGACCATCAACGGGTGAACATGGAGTTGGGCGGAGCGGAGGGGCACGAGCGCTTCTGCAAGCGGCTGGGCGAGGCGGGCCTGGGGCAGGTGCTCGATATTGTGCCCAACCACATGTCGCTGGGCAAGGAGAACCGCTACTGGTGGGACGTGATGGAGAACGGCGAGTCGAGCCGTTACGCGTCGTTCTTCGACATCGACTGGCAGTCGCACGAGGAGCGCCTGCGCAACAAGGTGCTGGTGCCGGTGCTGGCGGACCAGTATGGGAAGGTGCTGCAGGTTGGCGATATCAAGCTGGTGCGGCACGGCAACAGTTTTCAGGTGGAGTACGGAGAGCAGAAGCTGCCGGTGGCGCCGCAGTCCTTGCTGACGATTCTGGGGAAGGCGGCGGAATATGCGAAGTCGGACACGCTGAGTTTTCTTGCGGCGTCGTTCGGTCGTCTGCCCTCGCCGGAGTACGCGGACCGGCGCACGATTCTGGCGCGGCATCGGGACAAACTCGTGCTCAAGGGTCTGCTGTCGCGGCTGTGCCTGGAGGAGCCGGGAATCGGCGAGGCGCTCGACCAGGCGGTGGCAGAACTGAACGAGAACAGGGATGCGCTGGATGAATTTCTGAATCAGCAGAACTATCGGCTGGCGTACTGGAAGGCGGCGGACCAACAGCTTGGGTACAGGCGATTCTTCGACGTGAATACGCTGATCGGACTGCGTATGGAGCGCGAGCACGTCTTCGAAGAGACGCATGCGCTGGTGCTGGACTGGCTGCGGCGCGGCGTGCTGGATGGTGTGCGCGTCGATCATCCGGATGGGTTGCGCGATCCGCTGCAATACTTCAATCGCCTGCGCGAACATTCGCCGAATGCGTGGATCGTCGGCGAAAAGATTCTGGAGCCGGGTGAGTTTCTGCGCGAGAGCTGGCCGATTGAAGGAACCAGCGGATACGACTTTCTCAACGTTGCGCTGGGAGTGATGGTGTCGCCGGATGGGATGAAGGAGTTGGACGAGATTTATGAGGAGTTCACCTCGGAGCCGTCGGAGTTCCGCGCGATTGCGCACGAGAAGAAGATCAATGCGACCCAGGAGGCGCTGGGCAGCGACGTAAACCGGCTGACGTCGCTGCTGGTCGAAATTTGCGAGGCCAACCGGGACCAGCGCGACTACACGCGGGCGGAGATGCGGCGGGCTATACGCGAGATTGCGGCGTGCTTCGCGGTCTACCGGAGCTACGTTGCGCCTGCTCGGGGAGAGATTACGGATGAGGATCGCGGATATATCGAGCGGGCGATCGAGTGCGCCAAGCAGAAGCGGCGAGACATCGGCGCGGGGCTGTTCGACTTCATGCGCGGCGTGTTGACGCTGGAGGTGAAGGGCAAGCAGGAAGCGGAGTTCCTGATGCGGTTCCAGCAGTTCACGCCGCCGGTGATGGCGAAGGGCGTGGAGGACACGGCGTTCTACTGCTACAACCGGCTGGTGGCGATGTGCGAGGTTGGGTGCGATCCTGGGTCGAACGGCATCGGCGTGGCGGAGTTCCACGCGTATAACGCGAAGATGCAGGCGACGCATCCGCATACGATGCTTACGCTTTCGACGCACGACACCAAGCGCAGCGATGACGTGCGGGCGCGGCTGGCGGTGCTCACGGAGATGCCGGCGAAGTTTGGCGGGGCGCTGAACCGCTGGTCGCGGATGAATAACGATCTGCGGACGGAGTTGTTTGGCGGCGGACCCGGCGATATGCCCGACCGCAACACCGAGTACTTGCTATACCAGACGCTGATTGGCGCGTGGCCGATCACGATTGAGCGGATGCAGGAGTACATGCTGAAGGCAGTGCGCGAGGCCAAGCAGAAGACCTCGTGGACGGCTAACAATGCGGAGTTTGAGGATGCGCTGCATCAATTTATCGAGGCGGTGATGCGGTACGCGCCTTTCGTAACCGATCTTGAGCGGTTTGTGGACGAGATGAAGGATGCAGGACGGGTAAACTCGCTGGCGCAGACGCTGATGAAGCACACGGCGCCGGGCGTGCCCGATTTGTACCAGGGATCGGAGCTGTGGGACCTTACGCTGGTTGATCCGGACAATCGCCGGCCGGTGGATTATGGGCTGCGCACGAAGCTGTTGCGGGAGATGCTTCGGCTGTCCGCGACTGGAGCCGCGGCCGAGGCGATGCGGCGCGCGGACGAGGGACTGCCCAAGCTGTGGACCATCCACCAGGCGCTGTGTTTGCGGCGCGAGCGGCCGGAGAGCTTTGGCGCGCAGGCGGCCTACACGCCGCTGAAGGTGGAGGGTGCGAACGCAGGACATGTGATCGCGTATCTGCGCGGCGAGAGCGTGGCGACGATTGTGCCGCGACTTGTGACGGTGCTCGGCGGAGAATGGGGAGAGACGGCTGTCGAACTGCCGCTGGGCCGATGGACGAACCGGCTAACGGGCGCGGCCGTGGCAGGCGGCAAGGTTGGGATGAAGGAGGCGTTGCGAGATTTTCCGGTAGCGCTTCTGGTGAGGGATTGAGGCGAAGGCCGGATTAGGGATCAGCTTTCAGGTATCAGCTATGAGGCATGAGGTGTGAACCATGAGGAAACTGGGGGCGGTGGGGGCGATGAGCGATGCATGAGTTTAGGGTGTGGGCACCGGGAGCGAAGAAGGTGTCCGTGAAGGTCGGGGATGGGCTGCATGCGATGGAGGGGCCGGACGAGCGTGGATGGTGGAAGGCTTCGGTGGCGGACGCGGGGGCGGGCTCGGATTACGGATTCCAACTCGACGACAATCCCGCGGTGTATCCCGATCCGCGCAGCCAGTGGCAGCCGCAAGGGGTGCATGCCGTGTCGCGCGTCTACGACCATAAGACGTTTGCGTGGCACGACAAGCCCTGGACGGCGCCTCCGCTGGCGGGTGCGATTCACTATGAGATGCATGTCGGCACGTTTACTCCGGGAGGCACGTTCGATAGCGCGATCGAGCGCCTGGACTATCTTTTTGAGCTGGGCATCACGCACATCGAGTTGATGCCGGTGGCGGCGTTCGCAGGGGACCGCGGATGGGGGTACGACGGCGTCGACCTGTATGCGGTGGCCGAGCACTATGGCGGGCCGGATGGGTTGAAGCGTTTTGTCGATGCGTGCCATGTGCGCGGCCTGGCGGCGGTGCTGGATGTGGTCTACAACCACTTCGGGCCGGTGGGTGCGTACGCGGGAAAATTTGGGCCATATATGACTGATCGCCACTGCACGCCGTGGGGCGACGCGGTGAACCTCGAGGGGCCATGGAGCGACGAGGTGCGACGCTTCTTCATCGACAACGCGCTGATGTGGATGCGCGACTTCCACATTGACGGGCTGCGGCTGGATGCGGTGCATGGATTTGTCGACCGCTCGGCGATCAACTTTCTGGAGCAATTGTCGGCGGAGGTGGAGGTGCTGGCGGCGACGCTTGGCCGCAGGCTGGTGCTGATCGCGGAGAGTGATCTGAACGATCCGCGCGTGGTGAGGCCGCGCGAGGCGGGCGGATACGGGATTGATGCGCAGTGGAGCGACGACTTCCACCATGCGCTGTTTACTGTGTTGCACCACGAAGAGGGTTGGGGCTACTACTCGGACTTCGGGACTCTCGAGAAACTGGTGAAGTCGCTGACGCATGTCTTCGTGTACGACGGGGAGTACTCGAAGTACCGGCGGCGGCGGCATGGCAGGCCGGTGGAGGGGCTGTCGGCGCACCGCTTTCTCGGGTTCATCCAGAATCACGACCAGGTGGGCAATCGCGCGACGGGCGACCGGCTGGAGCAGATTGTGGGGATGGATGCCGCGAAGGTGGCGGCGGGGATTGTGCTGACGGCTCCGTTTGTGCCGCTGATCTTCCAGGGCGAGGAGTTTGCGGCGTCCACACCCTTTCTTTATTTTGCGGATCACGATGATCCTGAGATGGCGAAGGCGGTCTCCGCGGGACGCAAGAAGGAGTTTGCGGCGTTTGGATTCGAGGCGCAGGAGGTTCCTGATCCGGAGGCGCGTGAGACGTTCGAGCGTTCCAGGTTGAACTGGAAGGAGGTTGGCGAGGGGAGTCACAAGGAGATGCTGGAGTGGTATCGCGCGCTGATTCATCTGCGGCGCAGGTCCGTTTCTCTGAACGACGGCGACATGGGGCACATCAAGGTGCGCTTCGATGAGCAGAAGCGCTGGCTGGTGATGGACCGCGGCAGCGTGCAGGTGTTGGTGAACCTTGGGCAGCAGGATGCGAGCTTTGAGCTGCCGGCAGGGTTTTGCGTGGCGCTGGTGTCGCGGAACGGGGTGGACGGCGAGGCGGGGAAGATTCTGCTTCCTCCAACTACGCTGGCGGTGCTGTCGAGCGAACTGGAATAGCGGTCTGGAGTGGTGGACTGGGCGCGAGTGGGTGGGGCGCTGAGGGCGGCTTCAGGGTCAGTTAAGCACGATCCATCTATGCTCGGAAGGCGGCCTGAGACCGACGGACGGCGAGTTCGGTGAAGGAACCGCTCGGAGCAGATGGCTTCGGGTGTTCCAGACTTCGCTTGAATTCGTGTGGCTTCGCTGCGTGTTCGCCCACTGGAAAGCAAGATTCGAGGCCGGAATGTTGCAGTTGCGCGAAACTTTTGGATTGCCGGGTCGTATCCTTAGGTAGACAACACACTTTGCTTGCCAAGGAACGCGAGTCCAGTACCTGGGGTCCGACGTTTCGATAGCTTGGTCGGGGGAAATGCTTCCGGCGCCAGGCTCAGATGAGGATTCAAATGGCAATTCGGAACAACTCGCTCACGCTCAAGATTGCACTCAGCCTCGGAGTTCTTTTTGCTCTGGCCGGCTCGATGAACTGTGGGCTTGCGGCACAGGCGCCCGCGCCAGCCGCTCCGGCTGCTGCGGCGGCGGTTTCGCAGAGGGGCACCGTCAAGGCGGTCTCCGGCAACACGATCACCATGGTTGCGGACGCCGGGCAAACAGTCACGGTCAACGTGGCCACCGGTGCGATGATCATGCAATTGGCGGTAGGCAGCACGGATCTGAAGACGGCGACGGCCAGCCAGTTGACGGACATTGCCGTGGGCGACCGCGTTCTGGTCACGGGCAAGGTGGGGGAGACGCCAGAGACGTTTGGCGCGGTGCGCGTGATTCTGATGAAGTCCTCCGATATCGCCTCGATGCAGGCTGCACAGCAGGCTGACTGGAAGGCTCGTGGAATGGGGGGCGTGGTGAGTGCGGTCGACCCTGCCACCGGCGCCATCACGATCACGTCGGGCGCCAAGAAGATCGTCGTGAGTACCTCCAGCAAGACGGATTTCAAGCGATTCGCAGGCGGTTCGGTGAAGTATTCGGACGCCAAGCCGGGAACTCTGGCGCAGATTCAGCCTAAGGACCAGTTGCAGGCGCGCGGAACGAAGTCGGAGGACGGCGCTTCGATGCAGGCCGAGGAGGTCATCAGCGGATCGTTCGAGAACCTCTCGGGCCAGATTGCGACCGTCGACCCGGCTGCGGGGAAGATTACGCTGAAGGACCTCGCAACCAAGAAGGTGATAACCGTCGACGTGACGGCGAGCTCCGACATTCGCAATATGCCGCTTCAGATGGCGAACATGTTCGCCGCACGCAGCAATGGCGGCGGTAGCGCAGCCGGCGGCCGACGAGGCGGTGGCGGAGGTGGCGGGGCAATTACTGCCGATGCACAGGGAGCGCCGGCAGCACAAGGCGGACCGGGTGCTGGTGGCGGCGCTGGCGGAACGCGTCGGTCGGCGGGCGCGGACCTATCCCAGATGATCACTCGCTTTCCGACAATTACGCTGGCAGACCTGCATAAAGGGGATGCGGTGATGATTGTTGCCAGCGAGCCGACACCCGGAGCAAGCACGGTGATGGCAGTTACGGTACTTACAGGAGTCGATCCGATCCTGACTGCGAACCCGAATGGCGGCATGGATTTGTCGATGAGCGTCGGTGGGGGCGGGGGCGGTGGAGCGGAATGACGCCTTCCAGTCTTTGTGCGAATGCAATTTTTCTTAGGAACCTATTAGGAGTGAGGATGTCTTTTCGTAAAGGTCTGTCGACTGTTTTATTTTTTCTGATCGCTTCTCTGCCGTTTGCCGCGATTGCGCAGCAGGCTCCGGTGACTGGCGCCACGGTACATGGCATGGTTGTCGATCCAGATGACGCGTTGATTCCGGCCGCGACGGTGACCCTGACGACCGCGGCCGGCAAGGCGCAGACGACGACCTCGAAGAGCGACGGCACTTACTCGTTTCGCGGGCTGGCCCCGGGCTCTTATTCGATGAGCGTGGTTGCGCCTGGCTTTGCCACGTTTGTCAAAGCGGGGATTGTCGTGACCGCGGGTGCGAACGTGAACTCGGACGTGACGATGGGGCTGCAGGACACCACGCAGACGGTGAATGTCACCACGGATACGGTTCAGCTCAACGTAGACCCGGATAGTAACCAGAGCGCCACGGTGATCAGCGGTGATGCGTTGAATGCACTTTCCGACGATCCGGACGAGTTGGCCAGCGAACTGGCGGCGCTCGCAGGTCCCTCGATGGGTCCGAACGGCGGCCAGATTTATATCGATGGCTTCACCGGCGGTCAACTGCCCCCCAAGTCCTCCATCCTGGCAATCCGCATCAATCAGAACCCCTTTTCGGCACAATACGACCGGGCCGGGTACGGGCGCATCGAGATCATCACCAAGCCGGGCGCGGACAAGTTCCATGGCGGCGGAAGCATCCAGGGCCAGGACAAGGTATTCAATACCTCGACGCCATTCCTGGGCCCTGCTAACGTTCAGCCGAACTATCACCAGCTGTTCTTTACCGGCAATCTCACCGGGCCAATCCGGCCGGGCATGTCCTTTTCGCTGAACGGGACCTACCGCGATATTGCCAACAACAACATCATCAATCCGCCGGAGATTTACAGCGCTGGACCTACTTCAACCACCGTGTGCAACCCCGGGGACCTGACCTGCAGCGCCAATCCGTATCCGCTGACGGCACGCGCGGTGTCCGCTCCGCAGAAGCGCTGGGAGATCAACCCGCGTTTCGACACGATGGTTGGATCGAAGAACACATTCACCGCGCGCTATTCGTACGAGACCGGCTCGAGCACAAATCCTGGCAACGGCAACTCGTTGACCACCCAGGCGAGTTCCTCGAGCAGCGCCGACAACACCATCCAGATCAGCGATACGCAACTGCTGAGCGACCGGGTGATCAATGAGACGCGGTTCGAGTTTGAGCATGAAACGTCCAACTCCACTCCAGTCAATCCGGGAACCTTGGTTTCAGTGGTGGGCAACTTCAACACGCACGGCACCGGCAGCGGCGGCACCAGCAACACAACCAACCACATCGAAATCCAGAACTACACGTCGATCCAGTTGACCAAAAACTTCATTCGGTTGGGCGGACGGCTGCGGACCGAGGATAACTCGATCAATTCGAGTACTACCCAGAATGGGTCGCTGAGCTACTCCTACCTGCTGGATCCGTGCACAGACCCCAATGCTTCTGCGTCCAATAAGGCCAATTGCCTCTCGAACGCCACGACCCCGTGCCTCCCATCCAACATGCTGCCCAACCCGAGCACTCCAGGGCAAAACTATTCCCCCTACACTTCCTATCAGTGCGGCATCCCGTTCCAGTTCTCCCTTACCACGATCCATAATCCGACGACTAGCGCGCGCGAGACCGACGTGGGCTTTTACCTGGAGGACGACTGGAAGGCCAGAAACAATTTGACCATCAGCTATGGCATACGCATGGAGGCGCAGAACTACGTCAACAGTACGCACGACTTTGCCCCGCGCATGTCGATCGCCTATGGCGTTCCGCGGAAGAATGGAAAACCGACCATCACCGTGCTGCGCGGCGGATTCGGCATCTTCTACGACCGGTATAGTCTGGGCAGCATTACGAATCTGATCCAGGGCAACCCGACTAACCAGTCCACCACCCTGTACCAGAACCCCGGCTCTACCTGCACACCATCGAACACCTCCGGCTGCACCTCAGGCTTGGGCGTAAACTCGTCGAGCCGGGTTCAGGTTCCGGCCGCGGGTCTTGGACTGCGCGCGCCGTACATGGTCGAGGCCGCGGCCACTTTGGAACAGAAGCTGGGCAAGTACACCAGCCTTTCCGTAACGTACCTGAACGGACACGGGATCCATCAGTTCATCACGCGTGTGTTCCCGATTCAGTTGGGCTACTGCCCGAACCCGACGAACTTGACCACGGGCTATATCCAGTGCAGCCAGTCGGAAGGCATTTTCCGGCAGAACCAGCTCACGACCAGCGTCCGGATCCAGACGCCAAAGGGAACCAGCATTACAGGCTTCTACTCGGCGAACTGGGCGAACTCCAACACCAGCGGCATTACCGATCCGTATCACCCAGCGTACGATTACGGGCGGGCCAGCTTTGCAGTGCGCAGTCAGATGACGCTGCTGGGGACGATTCCCCTCCCCTTCCTGGTGACGGCCAGTCCGATTATGCAGGTGTCGTCCGGCCGGCCCTACAGCATTACGACAGGAGTGGACAACAATGACGACGGCGTAACGGATGATCGCCCTGCGTTCAAGAATGGCTCGGTGGCTCCGACGTTCCTGAATTGCATCAATCCGAACAACTTCGTTGCAGGAACCCAGGGCACCAGCCTGACTGCCGGCGAGACCTACACCGAGATTCCGGTCAACTTCTGCACCGGTCCGAGCAACGTGAGCTTCAACCTGCGGCTCTCCAGAACCTTCGGATTCGGTCCAAAAACAGAGGCGGCTCTGGCTGCCCAGGCCCGTCAGGCTGCACAACAGGCCGCCGGTGGACCGGGTGGACCGGGTGGCCCCG
>PKWK01000295.1 GCA_003133205.1 Granulicella sp.
GCCGGTGATGTGCGCCATGCCGCGGATTAGGCCTGTCTCGGGGCCTCCGGCGGTGAGCTTCTTGATGATCGCGAGATAGCTGCGGTGGGTGCGCATTAGGGCTGCGCCGGTCTTGTCTTTCAACTCGTTGACGTACTGTTCGGGGCCATAGTGGGCGACGTCGAAGAGCAACTTGCGAGCGAGCGAGTAGCCGTTAGTGTGCAGGCCGTTTGAGGGCAGGCCGATGAGCACGTCGCCGATCTGGATGTGTTCACCGGTGATGACGTCTGGCCGGTTGACGCAGCCGACGATGGTGCCTGCGAGCTCATATTCGCCGTCGGCGTAAAAGCCCGGCATCTGCGCGGTCTCGCCGCCAATGAGGGCGCAGCCGTTGGCGCGGCAGGCTTCGGAGAGGCCGCGGACGACGGTCTCGACGGTGTCGCTGTCCTGCTCGCGGAGTTTGCCGGTGGCGAGGTAGTCGAGGAAGAAGAGCGGCGTCGCGCCCTGCACGGCGATGTCGTTGACGCAGTGATTGACCAGGTCGGCCCCGATGGTGTGGTGGATGCCGAGTTCGAAGGCGACCTTGAGCTTGGTGCCGACGCCGTCTGCGCTCGAGACCAGCACCGGCTGCGGAAATTTTTCGAGGTCGAGCGCGAACAGGCCGCCGAAGCCGCCAATCTCCGAGAGCACATGCTTGTTGAAGGTCTTGCGCGCGAGCATCTTGATGCGCTGCTTGGCGCGATCGCCTGAGGTGATGTCGACGCCGGCGCTGGCGTAGGTGGCAGGCGACTTCGAATGTGCGGGCTTGGCCGCTGCGGTCGGGGTTTCAACCACGTTGGAGGCAGGCTGATGGGCGGGCGGGTTGGGGGACTCTGGAGGCACTCGGATTCTCTTTGGTTTCTTGCGCTGAACCAACTCAGGACCAGCTTGTGTAGATTGCTGGGTGGTGCGGGTTGCGGCGTTGGGCTCGTCGTGCTGATCGGCGAACACCCAGTCTAACAGCCGCGCGTGAGGATAAAAGCATCATGCGGAGTTAGCGGGAGCGCGAGTTTCGGATAGATCGGGAAGAAATTGGACCGGAATCGTGGGCGGCTTGGGCAAGCGGCCATTGCATCGTCGTGTACTGCTGATCTGACGATATCCGCACAGCAGGACTGTCTCGCCCCTGCGAGCCAGGCTAAGACGATGGAAACCAAAGATTTAATTTGTTGTGTGGATTATGACGTGCGAGGATGGCTGCGTTCTCGACAGGAGAGTGGCATGCGCTTTTCGGCGAAGGCAGCGTTGGTGGGAGTGCTTGAGGTGGTGAAGGAGCAGAAGATTCCAGACAAGAAACTGGATCCGACGTTGAAGTCACTAAAAGCTCTGGATGCGGACGGGATGCTGGAGTGCTGGATTCTGCTCGATCACGCGGACCAGGGGATCGCGCAGGATTATGTCGCGTATCGTGCTGCGCATCGCGATCTGTTGCACGCGTACATCGCGAAATATGATGTTCATCCCAAATGAATACTGAGTAAGCTGAATTGCTGGGCGCGAGCGAGAACGCGCGAAGCATGTGTCCTCCTATACTGGTTGCATGCAATCTGGGACGAAGGAATTGAAGCCATTTGTGCAGTCGCTCGATCTTGAGCGGCGGGCGGAGGGGTATTTTCCGGGTGGGGTGAACTCGCCGGTGCGGGCGTTTCGCGCGGTGGGTGGGCATCCTCCGTTTGTAGTGCGTGGTGAAGGCGCGTACCTGTTCGACGCGGATGGGAACCGGTATGTCGATCTGTTTGGCTCGTGGGGGCCGATGATCCTGGGGCATGCGTTTCCGCCGGTGGTCGAGGCGATCCGTGAAGCTGCGGGGCGCGGTGCGAGCTTTGGCGCGTCGCATGCCGGCGAGGCGAACCTGGCGGAGTTGGTGCGGCGATGTTTTCCGTCGGTCGAAAAGATGCGCTTCGTCAGTTCGGGGACGGAGGCGTGCATGTCGGCGATTCGGCTGGCGCGCGGATTTACTGGCCGGAATTTCGTAATCAAGTTTGAAGGCTGCTATCACGGCCATGCGGACGCTCTGCTGGTGAAGGCTGGATCGGGCGTGGCGACGCTGGGCATTCCCGGATCGGCGGGCGTTCCGGCGGAGACGGCGCAGCATACGCTGGCGCTGCCGTACAACGATCTGGCGGCGGTGGAGGCGGCGTTCGCGGCGCGGCCCGATGAGATTGCGTGCGTGATTGTCGAGCCGGTGGTGGGCAATGCGGGGACGATTCCACCGGCGACCGGGTATCTCGAAGGGCTGCGGCGGCTATGCACGGAACACGGTGCTCTGCTGATCGTCGATGAGGTGATGACGGGCTTCCGGTTGTCGCTGGGCGGGGCTCAGCGGGTGTATGGCATCACTCCCGACCTGACGACGCTGGGCAAGATTCTGGGCGGAGGGTTGCCGTGCGGCGCGTTCGGCGGGCGGGCGGAGGTGATGGACTTTCTCGCGCCACTGGGGCCGGTGTATCAGGCCGGTACACTGAGCGGAAATCCCCTGGCGATGGCGGCGGGCGTCGCGACGATTGCGCACTTGATCGAGCATGAGGACGAGGTCTATCCGCGGCTAGAACGCGTGACCAAAGCAATCGCAGAGGGCGTGGCGGAGATCGCGCGCGAGGCGAATGTATCGGTGACGACGAACCGCGTGGGATCGATGTTCACGTGGTTCTTTACGTCCGCGCCGGTGACGGATTTTGCGTCGGCGGGCACGTCGGACTCCGAGGCGTTTGGACGATTCCACCGCCGGATGCTGGAGGCCGGCGTGTGGCTGCCGCCGAGCCAGTACGAAGCTGCGTTTGTGAGCGCGGCGCACGGCCCGATGGAGATCGAGCGCGTGCTCGAGGCAGCGCGCGGGGCGCTTGCGGAGTAAGGGATTCGGCTCGCAGGGCGGCCCGGCGCGCGGCACTCAGACCGCTAGGATTGTGCTGCGCGTTCGAGTTCCGCGATGTCGAGCTTCTTCATCCCCGTCATGGCGTGCATCGCCTTCGGATGCTTGATCAACTCGGGCAGGCGGGCAGGCACGATCTGCCAGGAGAGGCCGAACTTGTCCTTCAGCCATCCACACTGGACTTCGGCGCCTCCGGCAGAGAGCTTCTGCCAGTAGTAGTCAACCTCTTCCTGCGAATCGCAGCGAACGACGAAGGAGATGGCTTCGGTGAACTTGAACATTGGGCCGCCGTTGAGCGCTGAGAATTGCTGGCCATCGAGTTCGAAGGCTACGACCAGGACGCCGCCCTTTGGTCCGTGGCGAGGGTCGTCGGAGGCGGAGTTGCGCAGTTCATGGAGCCGGCGCGAGTTCTTGAAGACTGAGATGTAGAAGTCGACTGCCTCCTCGGCGTTCGAATCGAACCAGAGAAACGGAGTGATGCGGGAATGGCTTTGCAAATCGCCCATGAGATCCTCTTGACTTTGTTATTGGTGAAATTGTTCTTGTTGCAAGCGGACTCTGCATCGGGCGCGAGCCGTGCGCCTCGCGATCGGCAACGGTTCAATAACGAACCAACCCGTGATCGTATGACTAGAGGTCAGCGGGGTTGAGTTCGTAGCGTTCCGTGATGCTTATGGTTTGGTGCTCCTTCTCTTCTGATTTTGCGGGTTCAGGCCGGTCGAACAACATCTGTAGATAGCGCCGCAGGTGCTCGATACACTCAGCCGCGACCTCGGGGCCTTGCCTTGCCTTGGCAAAGATGAAGGCACCCTGCAGGACGGCTTGCATGAAAGTGCCAACGCTCTCCGCGGTCCACGGCGCGTCGGGCGCGTAGCGCTCTTTGGCGGCCTGGACGTCGCGCGTCAGCTCGGCGACGTGGGAGGACAACGCCTGGTCGCAGGCCGCTCGGATGATGGGGTGGGTGTCGTAGGTCTCCTGCACCAGCGTGCCGAGCAGGCAGGTGTAGTCGGGCAGCTCCCCAGTTAGGATCGTCGCGCGAAAGTCCAGATAGCCGAGCAGGCGATCCAGCGGGTCCTGAGGTTGGTGGTAGGGCGCGGTGGCGAAAAAGCCCTCCGTCATGGCCCTCCAATGAGCCACCGCAGCCAGCGCGAGGTCGTCCTTGCTCTTGAAGTGATGGAAGAAGCTGCCCTTGGTCACACCGGCCTCGCGGCAGATATCATCTACCGTGGTGGCGGCGTAGCCTTTGGCACGGATGACGTGCAGCGCTGCGTCCAGCAGCCGGATCTTGGACTGGCGCTGCGCCGGGGGCTGCTGGGTTGGGGATTCGTGCTGCTTCTGATTTGTCACAATTTTCCCTTGCCTGCGTACCAACTAAATGGTATGGTACCGACCAGTCGGTATGCTGTCAAGGGGTCCACTGACTAAATTTGCGGGACGAATGGGCTGCATCATCTCGGCGGCAAGATCATGGGAATGATGACGTGGGCCCAGATGCCAGATGCCGGGAAACACACTCCGCCAAGATACGAAAAGGCTGTTTTGCACGCTCGCATGGCCCTGGGGGGAGACGGTGATCATGGCGAGCGACGTTCCGAACTATCAGCCTATGCGCAGCGTTTATCTTTCGTTGTCGGTCGACAGCAGCGAAGAGGCGGAGCGGATCTACGGGATACTTGCCGACGGCGGCGAGGTCTACATAAAAATGGGAGAGACGTTCTTTGCGCATCGCTTTGGCCAACTCCGCGACAGGTTTGGCACGTCCTGGATGGTCATCCACGAGTGTCCGATGGCGTCGGGCGCCTAGGGACGAGAGCCTATCGGTGATGGGCGAGTTGGAGCCTGCCCATCAACGAAGCGTTTGGGCGCGTGCGGAGAGAGTTTCCTGCATTGCCTTAGTCTGCAGGCTGAGAGCGGTCGAAGAGCGAGAGTGAAGGTTGGGGCTCGATGGATGCTTGTCTGGCTTTAGCCAGCCTGGAGGTGCCTAGCTTATAGAGAGCGAGCCAGACCAGGCTGGCGGTAGCCATCCACGCTTTGGAGCCGGAGATCACCGAGGCCTCTGAGATGGCAATCTGCGCCAGAAGATAGAGCCCCGATGCGGCGATCCAGTTCGTGCGGGTTTTTGAGAATGCAACGGCGAGAGAGATGAGGGCTGGTACCGCCAGAATAAAGTCATGCGCCCAAAAATACGGGGACGTGCTGACCGAGACCACCAGCAGCAGCGGAAGATGCTCTTCCCACGTCCAGGTGCGGCGGTTCCTCATCCAGTAGAACGCGAACCATGCAACTCCAATCACCGTGGTCGGGAACTGAAGCCATGCATGCTGCAATCCAAAGATCGAGCGCAGGGCTCCGCCGACTCCGCAGGATGTATCCATGGCGGCGCGGATGGTGCCGTGAAAGTAGTCCAGGACATTGCGGTTGTATGCGATAGCGGCAATTGTGGCGCTCGCATAGGTCACAATCGCACTGATGAAGAGCGACCATTTTCTGCCCTGGGCCGCCCAAAGCACGATCGCGAGAATCACGAGATAGAGCAGGTGCGGTTTCGGGCCGAGCATGAGCAGGCAGGCTCCCGCGAGCACATAACGCTGGTGGCGCAGCAGGAATAGAAACGCTGTCAACCCGGCCAGAATGAGCGGCGTCACCTGGCCTGCATGCTCCGCAACCCCGGCGGGGAGGAGCGTGGCAAAGAGAGCGAGCGCGATCCACTGTTTTTTCTTCTCTCCGCCGAAGTAGCGCCAGAGCATGAGAAAAGAGGCGGCTTCGAGCAACAGGGAGAGGACGAGGCACACATAGTGCGCCACCGGGAACGAAACCAGGCCAAGCCAGGCGACAAACGGCAGAGCCCAAGGCGGATTCAGCATGACCAATGGCCGGTATGGCCATCCGAGGGCGTGCTCGATCGGCAGCATGGCGATCCCGGAGTAGGGATTGGCGCCGGACAGGAAAAGGCGGCCAGCGACCCAATAGCTCATGAAGTCGAACAGGGGCAGCGGGGTGAAGAGGAGCTGCAACCGCAACCAGAGTAAGGGCAGGCAGAACAGAGTCACAGGCAATGCTTGCTGCCAACTCATTGGGGCTGGGTGCGGCTTGGAAGCGGTGGCGGAACCCGCAGATTGGCCTTGCGGCGAGGCCACCTCTTCGAGCGAGCTGCTCATCGGACTTTCCTCTCCAGGTCGCTGTGAGTGGAGAGCGCGTCAAGGGTTTGATCGAGCGGGTTTGGCTGCAGGCGCATTGCGACTCATCTTACGACCACGCTGCCTTTGAGCAGATAACACCTTTGGTGCACAGGGCGCAGCCTCCAGACGATGTGCCACCTCCCGCACCCTGCCGCGATGAGATCGCGGCGAGAATGGGGCTAATCGGAGTTGGCGCCGCGTTTCTCAGGATGCGGCAGAGGCGGTGGCGTTGAAGCTGGGAGCGGCGGGCGGGGCCGCAAGGGACATCTTTCTGGGGCCGCGCTTGCGGGCGACGAGGATTCGGATGCGTTCGAGCATTTCCGCCGGGGAGCATGCGCCTTTGGGCAGGAAGACGTCGGCCCGCCCAGCGCGATCATATGCAGTGACGGTGCCGGAGACGATCATGGCTGGGAGAGCTGGGTGCAGTTGCTTGGCGCGGCGGACGAGTTCGTTGCCGTCCATTTGCGGCATGATCAGGTCGCAGAGCAGCAGGTCGAGCGAACCTGGAAGTGAACTGGAGATGGTGTCGAGCGCATCGTGCGGATTGGCTGCGGCAATAACCCGATAGCCTCTGGTTTCGAGTAGGAAGGTTCGGACGGAGAGGATCTGTTCGTTGTCATCGACGCAGAGGATAGTCTTCTTGGGGCGCATAGCTTCTCGGTTCTGCCAGCTTAGACCGGGGACCGGGTTCAGTACCGTGTCGAGCGTGCAATCTGGCGGATGGGCCTCATCTGGCGCGTCTGCTGGATGGCGGGCGTGCCGGCGGGCGG
>PKWK01000078.1 GCA_003133205.1 Granulicella sp.
GCGCTCCTTGTAGAACTCGCGCTCCACCGGGTGGCCGATGCGGCCGCTCTCCATGTAGGCCCACAGCTCCAGCCGGTTCGAGGGCATGCTCCAGAAGAACTGGGTCGAGTCTTCCGCGGTCGATGCGTTCAGACCGACCGCGCCGTTCTGCTCGGCCATCTCGGCAAACTGGTTGGGCACGACGAACTTCCCTGCCGCCGCCTGTGCATCCTCGAAGACCTTCTTCAGAGAGGCAAGCTTGGCGGCGTCCTGCCCGACCATCTTGCGATATTCGGCGTCGTACGCGGCATAGGCGATCTCCACCTTAGCCAGCGCGACCTTCTCCGCCGGATAGTTGTTCGTGCCAATCTCCTCGGTGCCCTTGAAGGCCATGTGCTCGAACATGTGCGCCAGACCGCTTGCGCCCTGCGGATCGTCGGCCGAGCCAGCGTCTACCAGCGTGTAGTAGCTGAAGACCGGCGCCTCAGGCCGCTCGCAGACGATCAGCGTCAGGCCGTTCGGCAGCACCTTCACCGTGGTTTTCTTCTCGAAGCCGGCGAGGTCCTGCGCACGCGCCGCGATTCCCCAACTCATTGCAAACGCCATTACTACGGCGACCAGACGACGTATTCGCACGAAAGACCCTCCAGCAAAAAGAATCAAGCTAGATCATTAACAATACTGGATAACAATACCGGATAGAGGCTCCGGTTCGACCAGACATTCCGCCGAAGAAACACTTTGTGACGAATGGTGGTTAGACTGGGCCGGCCGCGAAAGGAAACCGGCGACTCAGACTCGCCTTCACGCGAACTTCACTTGACGGAAGGCAGGCCACTCGGTACCCTTGCCCCCATTCGGTGTTTTCGCGCCGGGGAGCAATTCCAATGAATTCGGGTGGGGCCGCATCCCGTACTACAGAATTCAGCCCGGCAGCTTCCGCCGCAGACGCGCCTGGGAAAGGGGCCGCGCCCGCGAAGCAGATTCGCCGGGTTGCGGTGCTGGGCGCGGGAACGATGGGGTCGCGGATCGCCGCGCACATCGCCAACGCCGGCGTTTCCGTGGTCCTGCTGGACATCGTGCCGCCGGGAACGACCGCCGACGCTCCCCCCGCCGCCCGCAACAAGCTCGTGCTGGCCGCGCTGGACGGCCTGAAGAAGGCGAAGCCGGCAGCGTTCTATACCCTCGACGCAGCGCGCCTCATCACCCCCGGCAATCTCGACGACGATATGAAGCAGATCGCCGACTGCGACTGGATCGTCGAGGCGGTCGCCGAGAATCTCGACATCAAGCGCGCCCTGCTGGCGAAGGTGGTTGAGCACCGCAAGCCCGGCGCGATCGTCACCACCAACACCTCCGGCCTGCCCGTCGCGAGCATCGTCGAGGGAATGCCGGACGAGCTTCGCCACCATTGGTTCGGGACACATTTCTTCAATCCGCCGCGTTACATGCGGCTGCTGGAAATCATCGCGACGCCGGAGACGGACGCCGCCGACGTCGCAGCGATCTCACACTTCTGCGACCAGCGCCTCGGCAAGGCAGTCGTCCGCTCGAGCGACACGCCCAACTTCATCGCCAACCGCATCGGCACGTTCTCCATGCTCAACGCAATCCGCCTGACGATGGCGCAGGGCCTCACCATCGAAGAGGTGGACACGCTGACCGGCGCGGCGCTGGGCTGGCCGAAGACGGGGACGTTTCGCCTCGGCGACATGGTCGGCATCGACGTACTGGCGCATGTCGCGACCAACTTCGCCGCACAGGCCGGGCGCATCGGCGACGACCGCGCGGACGTCACTTTGCCGCCGTTTGTTGGGACGATGCTTTCCAGCAAGTGGCTCGGCGACAAGACGCAGCAGGGGTTTTACAAGAAGGCCGGCAAGGATGAGCAGGGCCGCGACGTTCGCCTCGCGCTCGACTGGAAGACGATGGAGTACCACCCCAGCGCGCGGCCGAAGTTCCCCGCGCTCGATATGGCGAAGAACATCGAGCAGACCGCCTCGCGCATTCCGCAACTGCTCCGCGGCGGCACCGCGAAGGACAAAGCCGCAGCGTTCTACTGGCCGCTGCTGACCGAACTCTTTACCTACGCGGCCAACCGCCTCGCGCCTGCGCCTAGTCCGATTGCCGATAGCGTCGTCGAAATCGATACCGCCATGAAGACGGGCTTCAACTGGGAGCTTGGCCCGTTCGAGATGTTCGATGCAGCGGGCGTGCGCGCGACGACCGAGAAGATGCGTGCGCTCGGGCAGCCCATCGCGGCGAATGTCGAAAAACTGCTGGCCGTCGGCGGCGGATCAGGTGAGGCCACATGGTACAAAGACGATCCAACCGTCGCGTCCGGCCGCCTCTTCTTCGACGCTGCGAGCGGCGCGTATAAGCCGGTCATCCAGCCCGAAGGCACCGCGAGCCTCGGCGTCATCAAGCGCGCGCGCGGAGCGGTGCGGAAGAATGCCGGCGCCTCCGTCATCGACGTCGGCAACGGCGTTGCGGCCATCGAACTCCATTCGAAGATGAACGCGCTGGGCGACGACATCGTCTCGCTGATCACGCAGACGCTGAAGCCTGCGAGCCAGCAGGTCGCGGACTTCGAGGCCTTCGTTATCACCGGCGAGGGCGCGAACTTCTCGGTCGGCGCGAACCTGATGCAACTGCTGCTCACTATGCAGGACCAGGAGTGGGACGAGGTCAACCTCGCTGTGCGCGCCTTCCAGAACATGACCCAGGTCATCAAGTTCTGCCCGCGCCCGGTGGTCGTCGCGCCGTATGGCATGTGCCTCGGCGGCGGCGCGGAGATCGCGCTGCACGCGGCGGCGCGCCATCCCCACGCCGAACTCTACATGGGCCTGGTCGAGAGTAGCGTCGGCCTCATCCCCGCAGGCGGCGGATGCAAAGAAATGCTCCTGCGAGCGATTGAAGCCGGGGCCGCGATCCGGACCGATCTGCGCGGGGACGAGTTGGCCATCTTCGAGCCACTGAGGAAGAACTTCGAGACGATTGCAATGGCCAAGGTTTCGACCTCGGCCGCCGACGCGCGATTGCTCGGATTCCTGCGGCCCGCCGACACCATCACCATGAACCGCGCACGGCTGCTCGCCGATGCCGCCACAAGCGCACGCGCGATCGCCGACGCAGGTTACTCGGCGCCGCTGCCACGCACCGATATACCCGCGCCGGGCGAGAGTGTCCTCGCCACGCTAAAGCTCGCCATATGGACCATGCGCGAAGCTGCATTCATCTCCGACCACGACGTTAAGGTGGCTAACTGGGCCGCGTACGCGCTCTGCGGCGGAAAAGTGCAACCGGGGACGTCGGTCAGCGAACAATATCTGCTCGACCTCGAACGCGAGGCCTTCCTCTCGCTCTGCGGCGAAAAGAAGACGCAAGAGCGCATTGCCTTCACGCTGAAAACAGGCAAGCCGTTGAGGAACTAGATATGGTCACAAATCTAAGAGAAGCATTAGCGGATTGGTCGTGGCTAAGGAATATGGAGGAGTTGGAAATCGTCGACACCTCATGCCTCGGGGACGTGATTCTAAGAGATAAATCAGGCTCTGAATTCGTTCTTGTCCCGGCCTGTGGTGAGATTCGCTTGTTGGATGATGAGGAACGGAAGCTATTGTCTGGGCTAAACGAATTCATAGCCCGCATGGAAATTCATGGTCTCAAACTTGGCCCGGGACAATGTTATGGGCTAAAGCCCTACTCTATTTTCAAGGAATACACACCGGAGAACATGTATGTCGCGACAATGGCCGAGTATGTGAGCTTTATGGGCTACTTTTACGGTCAGACTAAAGATCTGCCCGACGGCGCAAAGGTCAAATTCAAGGTCGTCAACCAGAAAGCTATTCAATGAAGGACGTCATCATCGCATCGGCTGTCCGCACCGCCATCGGCAAATCGCCGCGGGGAGCGCTGCGCACGACGCGCCCCGACGATCTCGCCGCCTTCGCCATCAACGGCGCGCTAGAGCGGATCCCGCAACTCGACCGCTCGGAGATTGAGGATGTGATCCTCGGCTGCGCGATGCCCGAAGCCGAGCAGGGCCTGAACATCGCCCGCGTCGCTAGCTTTCGCGCGGGACTGCCGGTCGAATGCTCGGCGATGACCATCAACCGCTTCTGCTCGTCGGGCCTGCAGTCGATCGCGCTGGCCGCGGAACGCATCCGTGGCGGCGGCGTAGAGGCCATAGTCGCGGGCGGTGTCGAAAGCATGTCCTTCGTGCCCATGGGCGGCAACAAACCCTCGATGAACCCCTGGCTGGTGGAGAACTACCCCGGCTCCTACCTCTCCATGGGCCTTACTGCCGAACGCGTCGCCAAACACTACGGCATTACGCGGGAGCAGATGGACCAGTTCGCTTACGAGTCGCACCAGAAGGCGCTCGCCGCCATCGCCGCCGGACGCTTCGAGGACGAGATTGTGCCGATTCCGGTTACGAACACCATGATCGACTCGAAGGACAAAGCCGGCGCAACGAAAGCAAGGCCCGTCGAATCTGTCTTCAAAGTGGACGAAGGCCCGCGCGCCGACACCTCGCTCGAAGCGCTCGCCAAACTCAAACCCGTCTTCCACGCCCACGGCACCGTGACGCCCGGCAACGCGTCGCAGACCTCCGATGGCGCGGCCGCCGCCGTAGTCCTCTCCGCCGAGCGCGCCGCGCAGCTTGGCATCCCAGCGCTGGCCCGCTTCGTCGCCTTCGCTACCGCCGGCTGCGACCCCGAAGAGATGGGCATCGGCCCGGTCTACGCCATTCCCAAGGCGCTGCGCATGGCCGGCCTCACGCTCGACGACATCGGCCTGATCGAACTGAACGNNGGCGGCGCCATCGCGCTCGGCCATCCACTCGGCTGCACCGGCGCGAAGCTCACCGCGACGCTACTGCGCGAAATGCCTCGCCGCAAACTCCAATACGGTGTGGTCACCATGTGCGTCGGCGGCGGCATGGGCGCCGCCGGCATCTTCGAGGCGGTAGAGTGAGCACGAGCAACACAGGGCGAGTCTTCGGATGGAAGTACTTGGTCTTTGCAGTTTTTTCCGGACTAGCAGCCATTCTCGTAACGGCGATTGAGTGGCTGTGGATGAGCGGATGGTCGAATAAGCTGACAATGTACACCCCTGTCGCAATCAGCTTCGCAGCGAGTTGCGCGTTAATCGGTGGATTGCTTGTAGTGCGATCCAAACCGTGGCACGCGCTCTGGATCGGAACCGTATCTTCTGCCTGTATCGTCGTTGGCGTGTTGGCATTCTTAGTCGAAATTCAGCCTATCGCCGCGGGCAACAACGATTCGGGTGAAGTTTTCCCGTTTGTCTTCCTACCAGCCATTTGGATATTTGGCTTCGCTATCATTAGCTATACAAAGTTGAGAAAGCTCCGCTTACACGAGGTAACACCATGGCAACAATGACTGCACCACTTACTCCGATCAAACGCATCCCAGGCGGCTCCTTCCTCATCTCTGACGCCACCCCCGCCGACTGTTTCTTCCCTGAGGACTTCACCGACGAGCATCGCCAGATCGCGCAGACCACCGCCGACTTCGCGATGAACGAAGTCGTCCCCGCCAGCGACGCCATCGAGGCCAAGGACTTCGCCGTCACGCGCCGCCTGCTGCGCGAGGCCAGCGAACTCGGCCTCACTTCCGTCGATATTCCCGAGGAGTACGGCGGCATGGGGATGGACAAGGTCAGCTCGGCTATCGTCGCGGAGAACATCGCCAAGCAGGGCAGCTTCTGCGTCATCTTTTCGGCGCATGTGGGCATTGGCACGCTGCCGCTGGTCTGGTA
>PKWK01000039.1 GCA_003133205.1 Granulicella sp.
CTCTATTCGACGGGCCTCCGGCGTGCCGAGTTGTGCCGGCTCAAGGTCAGCGACATAGACAGCGAGCGCATGATGCTGCGCGTTGTACAAGGCAAAGGCGGTATCGACCGTGAGGTTCCCCTGAGCATGAAACTGCTCACCGCCTTGCGTGAATATTACCGCTGGATGCGCCCCCAGACCTACCTGTTCCCGGGCACTGTGAACAATTGGCGCGCCGATAAGCCGGTTACGGAGAAGATCGTGTGGCAGGCTGTCCGCGAGGCTTGCACCCGTGCCGGGATCAAGAAACGAGTGTCGCCGCACACCCTCAGACATTGCTTCGCAACTCACCTCCTGGAATCTGGCGCCGACCTGCGGAGCATTCAGATGATGCTCGGCCATTCGGATCTGGAAGCGACAACGGTTTACCTGCACCTTTCCAGGCGGCACCTCCAAGCAGCCGCAAATCCGCTCGACCAGATCAGCACCTCCAATTCCGCCCAAGTCCTACGTTCGCGGAGGCTGCGCAAACCGAAATGAGCCGGCCTGCCGTGGAGGTGGCCGATATACTCCGCGAGCAAGGTGACCGCTTCATCGAACAGAATCCGTGGCTGAATTACCAGCAACTGTCTGTGCTGCGGGCGATCCGGCGCTGCCGAACGGCCGCGCTCGGCGGCCACATCGATCAATGTTCGCAATGCGGTCATCAGGCCATCTCTTACAACTCCTGTCGAAACCGGCACTGTCCAAAGTGTCAGGCACAAGCTCGCCAACGCTGGCTCGCCGCACGAGAAAAAGAACTCCTCGGCGTCCCCTACTTCCACGTCGTATTCACCTTGCCGCATGAGTTGAACCCTCTCTGCCGGTACAACGCCCGGGTTCTGTACGATCTGCTATTTCGAACCAGTGCCGCGACCATGCTGGAAGTCGCGGCCAATCCCAAACGACTTGGCGCGCAGATTGGGTTCATCAGCATCCTGCACACCTGGGGGCAAAACCTGCTCCTCCATCCCCATATCCACTGCCTGGTTCCAGCAGGCGGATTCTCCCCTGACCATCAAAGCTGGATCCACCCGAAGTACAACTTCTTCCTGCCTGTGGACGTGCTGAGCTCCGTCTTTCGAGCGAAGTTCGTAGACGGATTGCGAATGGCGTACCAGCAGGGAAAGCTCGTCTTTCCAGAGTCGATCGCCGAACTTGAGAATCCAAAGCGTCTTGCCGCTTTTGTCGATTCACTCTTCCAGAAAAAGTGGGTGGTATACGCGAAGCCCGCATTCGGCGGACCTACACAGGTGCTTCGCTATCTCGGGCGGTATACGCACCGCGTTGCTATCAGCAATCACCGCCTGTTGGACTTCGATGGCGAGCGCGTGACCTTCCGCTGGAAGGACTACTGTTAGCGCCGACTTAAAATGACAGCGTTTTCGCCGGTTTTGTAGTCAGCGGAGGCGCCGGTTACGACATCGGCGCACACGACGGCGACGACGTGCGACTCGCGACAGCGGGGCGCGTCCAGTGGGCCGGGTCTAAGAAGGGTGCCGTTAGCCGATAGGCGACCCTCCCGCGCCGTCAGCAGGAACAGGAGCATTGGAAGATCGCGAGTGCTTGGTGTCCGGCCGGAACGATTCGAGCACCAGGTAGAGTTTGTCGGCGCTGTTGACCTTGCCCGCTACCGAGTAGGCCACTCCGGGCCGGAGGAGCAGGGCTTTGGTGAAGTCATGGAGCCGGTAAACGCGCTGTGTGTCGAGATCCCGCAACAAAAACACCGCACACTTGGAGTATTCCGTCCGTGAGAGTAGGAACAGATGATTGGCGCTGAAGTTGAACATCGGAAGGGGATGAAACCAACGAGCGGGAGTGAAGGCTCCCGCTCGCATCGGCAGCGCCGTTGAGGGGTTATCCGGCGGACTCCTCCGGCCCGGAATATCGCCACAGCGCGGCGCTTGCTTGCAGCCGGCCCAACTACTCGGCCGGCGGATCTGGGGTTTTGTTGGCTTTGCGAAGACTGTCGCCGCCGAGCAGGAAGATCTCGGAGTTCTCGACGAGCCGGTCGGCGATGGCGGTCGCGATGGTTGTGTTGAACCGGATGTTGCCCCAGTCGGAAAACGGGGAGTTGGTTGTAATGATCGTCGAGCGGTTCTGGCTGTGACGAGTCGAGATCACCTGGTAGAAAAGATTCGAGGTCTGCTGATCGAGAGCCAGATATCCTAGCTCGTCGCAGATGAGAAGCGTGGGGTCGGTGTAGGCTCTGAGTTTGCGGACCAACGAGTGATCCACCTGCGCCGCAAGCAGATGATTGAGCATGTCCATGGCTGTGGTGAACACCACGCGCTGATTCGCCTGGCAAGCCCGCCAGCCGACAGCCTTCGCCAAGAATGTTTTTCCGACACCCGGATTTCCGATCAGCACCAGGTTAGTTCCTTTGGCGAGGAAACTCAGATCGAGCAGGCGCAGGATGCGAGTTTTATTCTGCGAGCGGCTCTTGTGATGCTGGAAGTGAAACGCGTCGATGCTCGGCTGCGTTTGTAAGCGCGAGCATTTGAAGCGGCGCTCGACGGCGCGGTTGCGACGCGATTCCAACTCCATGTCGGTTAGCCATTCTAGAGTAGATGCCACGGTGAGATTCTTGGCGGCAGCCTCAGAAAGGGTCGTCTCCAGTTGGCGGCTCATCGTCGCCAGGTTCAGTTCGAGAAGTTTCTGTTCCAGCGGTATCATCGGGTTCTTCCTTTTGGGATTGAAGAATGAAGGCGTCGTAGGAGAGCAACGACAGCGGATCGGTGACCAGTTCGTTCNNCGGAGCCGAAGCGGCGGCTGTTCGCGGCGCGGGCATTGCTGCTGCCGCAGAATGTTGGTGACATAGTCGGCCCCGAAGGCGCGTGCCGCGGAAGCTTTCTCCATGGCGCCCGCCACTGCCTCGGGTCCGTACTGCCGGATCAGTTCGAGCAGTTCGGTAATCTGGCGAGACAGTGCGCGGTCGCTGTCGGCGATGTCGCGGAGATAGGCTTCGACGAGGGCCTTCGAACATAGGCCATTAAGGAAAGCGAACAACCGGTCCTGCGCTCGCGACCGCCTGGCCGCAGGCCGGAATTCAGCCAGTGCGGCTTCGAATCGCTCGGCCCCGAAAGTCTGTCCCCGCCGCCAGCATCGTGGATAGGCGACGAGTTCATGGACTCGGTCATAGATGGTGACCGAACTGGAATCGGCTTTGAGGGTGAGCCTGCGTCCGACGAAACGATGCGGCACACAATAGCGATTGCCGTCGAACTGCAGGCGGATGTCCTTATGCACCAGAGCCTCGACGGTGTCTCGGTAGTCCGGCATGATGATCGGCAGCGGACGGAGCGCGGACGGCACAAAACGGTCGATCGGCCGCTCTCGTGTTTCGCTATGCATGCGCTGATTGGCGATTTGTTCCAGCCATTGGCGTGCCTGGCGGTTTACGTCGTGCAGATCGGTGAAGTCACGAAGCGGCCAGAAGTTCTGACGGACGTAACCCACGCCGCCGCGTTCCACTTTGCCTTTCTCCCATCCGCTGGCCTGATTGCAGGCCCGCGGGTAGAAGTTGAACTCGCGGGCGAAGCCGAGAAAGCGCGGATGGAATCGAACCAGCCGTCCATCATGTTCGGCGACGGCAGTGGCCAAGTTGTCGTACCAGATCTCGCGTGCGGTACCGTTGAACTGCTGGAAAGCATGCATGTGGCAGCGTGTAAAGGTTTCGAAACTCTGGCTATGGGTGAACTCCAGGTATTGCATGCGGCTGTGCCCGTCGACGAGTGCGAAGGCGTAGAGTTTGCGGAGATCGCCCTGGTAATCGAGCGATCCGAAGTGACCCCAATCGACCTCGAAACGTTCGCCGGCGTTGGGCTCCATGCGGACGAAGGCGCGTTGGGGGTGAAGCCGCGGGCGCGCCTTGTGCACGTGCTCGCGCAGAATGCTGTCACCGCCGGTATAGCCGAGCGGCCGGAGCCGCTGTCCAATGACCGCGGCGCTGGCGGTGGGATCTTTCTCAATCAACTCCGCGATGGTGACTTTATACGGATCCAGCTTGCTGGTACGTGGCCGCCCAGCCGGCGTTTGGGCCGGCATGTCCAGATACTTCTTGATCGTCCGCCAGCCCATTTTCAGGTGGCGTTCGATCTTACGGATCGGCCACCGTTCGGACCAGTAGAGGCGATGCAGGTCGTTGATTTGATCGAAAGTGAGCATGGCTCGCTCCCCATTTATACTGGCAAAACGCCGCCGGAACCAGAACGATGTTCTTTACAAGATTCCGGAGGGGAGGAGATAACCCTCTTAAAAACCATAACTTCGGAGAAAGCTACGTTGTTCCTTACAAGATCGGCCGCGTCCGGCCCAACGAGCCAAACCTCTGCTGCGGAATGCTTTAGATCCAGAGCTACGTTGTTCTTTACAAGCGAGGTAACACGGCGTTGCCGATCGAGCTGGCGTTGCCGCTGACGGTTGCGCTCGGCGGCTTCGCGATGGGTGCGCCAGTAGATCTTCTGATAGTCGGGATGCTCGGTCCGCCATTGCTTCCGGCTGTCAACGACCACCTGGGCATACACCGGGTCGCTTTCAATCTTGTCCCGGTGGTAGTCGGCGCGACGACGACGCTGACACTCCGGCTGGCTGCAGACGCGCTGCTGGAGTCGGTAGGGGGAGGGGTGAAAGCTTCGCTGGCAATAAGGGCAGCGATGGGTCTGGGGCAATGCGGCGCTCCTCAGAAATCGAAAAGATTCCAACCTCTGAGCAAAACAGATAACGACGTGTGAAATGCAAAAGATATAGAAACTGCTGTAGAGTACCTACCGCGTCCCCGCCGATGCTGCGGTCACTGCGGTCGGCAAAACCGGCAGAAATGCGGGCGTTTTATTCCGGCGCTGACA
>PKWK01000233.1 GCA_003133205.1 Granulicella sp.
GGCAGAGGTCGAGCGATGGCTAGGGCAAAACCTGAACTACGACCCTGCGTAATTAGAAAGAGAGGTCTTTACGGTGTGGACTGCGCCACGCCCGGCCTTTCCACAACCTGGCGCACGACCTGGTAATTCGCAGGCGGCTCGAACATCTTTGGGTCGGGCTCGCTCAACGAAACATGATCCACCACGAAATTCTCTATCCCGGAGCGAGGGTCGAACCGCTTCGTCACGAGATTGATTCCCAGCCGCGGTGAGTACCAGAACTCCTTCACGATTGGCTGCGGTTTTTCATTTCCGACCTGTCCCGCCGGGAGGGTTGTGATTTCGCGTGAGCCCGTCACGTCGACGTCCTCAATTGTCTTTTGGCCCAGAGCCTCATGTGTAATCGTCACGCCCGGCCTCTTCGGACTGGNNGCACGCGCACGCCTCCAGACCACCCATCCCCGCCGGCATCGCCGTCATAGGGAGCAGCCGGTACTTGCTGACGTAGCAGGTCTTCTCGGCCACAATGCAGTCATAGAATTCATGCCGGTTCGGGTCCTGATATTGAAGGGCCCGAATGCGGATGGGCTCTGTGTCTCCGTTCGGGCTGAAGATGACCCTCTGCTGGAATATCCTTCCCGAACTGTCCCGTGCCACGGTACGCCGGTTCTTCTCCGTCGCCGTCGTGCCATCCGCCAGGAGTCTCGTCGACTCGGTATTGACGGTCGCGGAAAACGGAGCGCCGGTCAGAGGAAAGATCGCAATGCTTTGGATACGCATGACGGTCCCACCATCCGGCGCATGCGCGGTCGCCTCGGCGGGCGTTTGCGAACGCGCAATCAAACAAGTTACAAGCAAACCGGCAGCCAGAACAGCCCTCATAGCGATACCTCAATGCGGTTAGGTTTCCACGCGGTCGCAAGCCAAGTCAAGTGACAACGGGGACGAGTCGACACCGCTGGCGAGCTTGAATCACACCTCTCGACTGTGCTACAAGTAGGTATTCCAGTCTGCCTTACCGCAGATTTGAATTTCATGCAGAGTGGTTGAGGGACGAGCCCTGTGACGCCACGACAACCGGACAGAACACAGTACCGGTGTCAACTCTCTCCTGGCTGGCCGCAAAGCCGCAGGGAACATGAGATTCGGAGCACGCAGTGCGTAGCAAGCCCTGCACCCGTAATCCTCCTTCCTTTGCCGTTCGCGGCGCCCCCAAGAGAGCTTAGTCGCAGGAAACGTACCTCTCCCGCTCGGAGAGAGCTAGATGGATTATTCCTGTTCCACGTATGAACTCATGTGCAACGAGTGCGGCAAGCGCTACGGCAACAGGCCGCTATCGGGCTGCCCCGACTGCCTCGCCCCACTCGAAATTGTCTACGATCTGCTTTCCGCCAAGGGAGTCTTCACGCGTGACTCGATCGCCCGAGGTCCTGCCAGCATCTGGCGCTACGCACGCCTTCTGCCCGTGCCGGAGGGCTTCCAGCCCGATCTGCCCGTCGGCTTCACGCCGCTGATTCGCGCCAGTCGCCTGGGCGCACGCATCGGCGCGAACAACCTCTACGTCAAGAATGACGCGGTCTGCTTTCCGACCCTTAGCTTCAAGGATCGTGTTGTCTCGATTGCGCTGGCGAATGCGCGCAAGTTCGGCTTCGACACGGTTGGCTGCTCGTCGACGGGCAATCTCGCGAATTCCGTCGCCGCGCAGGCTGCCCGCCTCGGCCTGAAGGCCTGCATCCTCGTGCCCGCCGACCTTGAGCCTGCGAAGATCCTCAACACCCTCGTTTACGGCGCGCGCCTCATCCGCATCGATGGCAACTACGACCACGTCAACCGCCTCTCGACGCTCATCGCCGACGAGTACAACTGGGGCTTCGTCAACGTCAACCTGCGCCCGTACTATGCGGAAGGATCGAAGACCGTCGGCTACGAGATTGCCGAGCAACTGGGCTGGCGACTGCCCGATAACGTCGTCGTCCCCATGGCCGGCGGCAGCTTGATCCGCAAGATCCGCAAGGCCTTCAACGAACTGATCTTCCTTGGCCTGGTCAAGAAGCCCGCGCGTCCGGTCCGCTTTTTCGGGGCGCAGGCTACGGGCTGCTCGCCGATCTCAGTGGCCGTCAAAGAGGGAACTGACGACATCGTTCCGCAGCGACCCAACACCATCGCGCGTTCGCTCGCCATCGGCAACCCTGCCGACGGCCTCGCTGCCGCAAAGATGATCCTTGCAGATGGAGGCTGGGCCGAGGATGTCTCCGATGTCGAGATTGTCTCCGGCATTCAGGAACTCGCCGAGACCGAGGGCATCTTCACCGAGACTGCCGGCGGCGTTACGACCTCTGTCACCGCGCGGCTTTACGCTCACGGCCGCATCCAGCCGGATGAGACCACCGTAATCTGCATTACCGGCAACGGCCTGAAGACCACAGACGCACTCGCCGGCCGTTTCGACCACCTCGACGCACGGACCGTCCGCCCGCGCCTCGCCGACTTCGACGCCTACCTCCGCTCGCTCGACGGAGAATCTTTACCAGAGCTGATTGCAGCAGGAGAACGTTAGTGCCCATTAAAGTAGTGCTTCCCACCGCCTTCACGCGCCACACCGACGGCCACAAGCAGTTCGACTCGAGCGCCGCGAACCTTCCCGCGCTGCTCACGGAGTTCGATACGACCTTTCCCGCGCTCTCCACCCAGATCAAGGACGAGCACGGCAAGCTGCGCAAGTTCATCAACATTTACATCAACGACGAAGACATCCGTTTCCTCGGCGGTGACGCCTATGCCTTCCAGGACGGCGACGAAGTGATGCTCATTCCGTCCATCGCCGGTGGCGGCAGCTAAGACTCGCCATTCACGCCACAGAAAGCAGAAGGAGCGCTCATTGTGGGCGCTCCTTCTGCATTTCACAAACAACTAGCAACCAGCGACTAACAACCATCCCTAGAATCCATGGTTGAATAACACGACAATCAGCACAATCAAAAGGACTAGCCCCAGGCCACCGCTCGGATAGTATCCCCAGCCGCGGCTATACGGCCAGGCCGGAAATGAGCCAAACGTCAGCAGCAAGAGAAGAATCGACAAAATCAGCATCGGTTCTCCTTGAGCAACCGTTTATCGAAACTCCCGACGATTTGCATAGATGCCGGCGTCTCTCGCCGCGTTATCTCAGTTCATTCATCACGCATTTGTTTTCATGCCGAGCAACGCCGCACCGCTTCTTCCTCTCTCAATAGGATGTAGGCCCTCGCGCAAGACGCGAGACATTTGAAGGAAGAAAGCAGGATTGCTCATGTTTCTTATCCTCGCAGTTGTACTGGTTGTGTTGTGGCTCGGCGGTTTCGTCATGTTCAAGAGCGCGGGCCTGCTCATCCATCTGCTTCTGCTATTCGCCGTGATCTCGCTCATCATGCACTTCATCAGCGGTCGCAGCACCGTATAGCACTAGCGGGCTAACTCGCAAAACAGAAACCGCGCCCGGATTGGGCTCGGCCTCTCGTGTTTCTAGTGCGAGGGCTATTGGTGTGCGACAGGCTGCGTCGCCGGCAACACCGGTGGCATCACCGCGGCCAGCGTCGTCGGAGTCTCCTCTTCCAACACAGGCAGCTTCTCTTCGAGAGCGATCTGCAGCACCTCGTCCATCTGCTCAACAAAATGCAGCTTCATTTCGGTCTTCAGCAACTCCGGCATGTCGGCCATGTCTTTGCGATTGTCTTCGGGCACAATCACCTCGAAGATGCCCGCGCGGTGTGCCGCCAGCAGCTTCTCCTTCAACCCACCGATCGCCAGCACCTTGCCGCGCAGCGTGATCTCGCCG
>PKWK01000241.1 GCA_003133205.1 Granulicella sp.
CCTCTTGAAAGATCACAGGTGGACCGAACACTCCGCGAAAATAATCCCCGCAAAAACCCCAGCAAATCCGCGTGTCAAGCCCCTCGACGCCAAAAAATACCACTAACCCACAATCCATCAACCACATATCAAGGAAAAATAGTTGGCATAGTAGTTATGCTCGAAGGCATATAATTAAAGCAGTAGTAAACAAACAGACCCGGCCAATCAGCCGGGGCTTCGCATTTAACGCACCATCAACAACGCACAACCGCAACCCAAACCGAATAAATACTTTACCATCAACAGACATAGAATGAATACTTTACCGGAGACCACCCCGCCAAACCCGCCATTTTCACCCCTAACCATAACGCATGAAATACTTTATCAATAACTCAAATAGAATGAATACTTTGGCGCCCATCACCCATCGCAACCGCTAGATTCCATTGTACTTGGACGAATTTCACCCGAAAGGGGAGTGGGGGGAGGGGGGTGAATAAACAACGAACAGACCGCGAACAAACGGCAATCAACCGTCTTCGCCGAAGATGCTCTAGGATTTCTCGGCAGCCTTCAGCGCGAAGGTCTCACCAAGCCACGCGCGCATCTCTGTCTGCATGAGCTTGAGCTTTGCTCCGGGCGATTCTGTGGTGCCCTGAAAGAAGTGGTTCGCGCCGGCGATCCAGACCAGCCGCTTCGGCTCCGGCGCGCGCTGGCAGACGGCGGTCAGCAACTCGCGCGGGCCAAACTCGTCCTGGTCCCCGCTGAGGAAGAGCTTGGGCGCGGAGCACTGCGGCAGAAAGCCGTAGGAATAGTCGCGCCCGTCGGCATGAACCGGCAGACCCAACCCGATCAGTCCGGCAACGCGCGCATCGCCGCAGCAGGCCCGCAGACCGACCTGCGCGCCGAAGGAGAATCCCGCGAAGAGGATTGGCCGATGGAACTCGGCATCCAGCCAGTCGAGGGCGGCGCGCACGTCGTCCTGCTCGCCATGCCCGTGGTCGTGTTCTCCCTGGCTGAGGCCGACGCCGCGAAAGTTGAAGCGCAGCACGGGAAGCCCGAAGGTCGCGAAGGCCTTCATCGCGTGGTAGACAACTTTGTTGTGCATGGTGCCGCCGCCCGACGGATGCGGATGGCAGATCAGCGCCGAATAAGGCGCATCCGCGCTTCCCGTGTTGAGGAGAGCTTCGATCCGGCCCGCGGGGCCGCGCAGGCCGTCCAGCGAGCGAATCTGCGTTGAAGTACGCGGGCGGTGGGCTGTCGACGAAGTCATCTCCTCTAGTCTAATCGGCGCGCCCCGGATTCAACGCGGAAGGCTGACGGGTTATCCTGTAGCTAATGGCCATCGACGCAATCGAACTGACGCGCTCCCTCGTCAACATCGAATCCACCTCCTACAACGAGGGCGCGGTTGGCGCGTATCTCGCCGGCTATCTCGCCGCGCAGCGCTACGCCGTCGAGCGCATGAAGGTGGAGCAGCGCGATCCCGCGCGGACGCAGGGTGACGACGCAGGCGAACGATTCAACGTCTACGCCGCAGAGTCCGGCGTTACGCCCGACGTGGTTCTCTCGACCCACATGGACACCGTTCCGCCCTTCTTTGGATGCACGGAAGACGACGAGTTTCTCTACGGGCGCGGAGCGTGCGACGCCAAGGGAATCATTGCCGCGCAGGTTTCCGCAGCGGAGCGGCTGCGCGAGTCGGGAGTGAAGGTGGGGCTGCTGTTCGTTGTCGGCGAGGAACGCGACTCGGCCGGCGCGAAGGTTGCCAATCGCAACCCGCGCGGCTCGCGCATCTTGATTAACGGCGAGCCGACGGACAACCGGCTCGCGCTGGCCACCAAGGGAGCGCTGCGCGTGGAGCTGCGCGCGCATGGGCGGATGGCGCACTCGGCCTACCCGGAGCTGGGCGAGTCGGCGATCGCCAAGCTGGTGGAGGCGCTGCACGATGTGCTGGCCATGCCACTGCCGATCGAGCCGGAGTTTGGCGATGCGGGCACGACTACCGTGAACATCGGGGTGATCTCCGGCGGATACGCGCCCAACGTCATCGCGGACAAGGCCGAGGCTCACCTGCTGGTGCGCACTGTCGGGCCGTCGCAGGAGGTGAAGGACGCGATCACGCGCGTGGTTGCGGGACGCGCCGAGGTCAGTACATCGCTCGACCTGGCGTGCGTGCGCATGAGGCGCGTGGGCGAGCTGCCAACGATGGTGGCGAAGTTTGCAACGGACATTCCCATGCTGAAGGCGTGGGGCGAGCCGTTCCTGCTGGGGCCGGGCTCGATCCACGTGGCGCACACGCCGGATGAGCGGATCAGCAAGAAGGAACTGCTTGCCTCAATCGATCTCTACGCCGATCTGGCGACGAGTCTGGTGCGGTGAATTACAGCCTGCTTTTCCTCAGCGGCACGCGAGTTCCGGCAGGCTTAAACTATGAGCATGGCTGCTGAGTTCACCCATCTTCATCTGCATTCCGACTATTCTTTGCTGGACGGCGCATGCGACGTGGAGAAGCTGGTGAAGCACGTCCACGCGCTGGGGCAGACGTCGGTCGCCATGACCGACCACGGCAATATCTTTGGCGCGGTGCATTTTTTCAACGCGGCGAAGGAGAAGGGGATCAAGCCCATCCTGGGCTGCGAGCTCTACATCTGCAAGGAAGAGGACCACCGCGCCAAGCCCGATCCCGACCTGAAGTACAACCACCTGCTGGTGCTGGCCGAGAACGAAGAGGGGTATCGCAACCTGGTGCGGCTGACCAGCGAGGCCGCGCTGCATGGCTTCTATCGCAAGCCGCGCATCAGCAAGGCTTATCTGGCGAAGCACTCGGCGGGGCTGATCGGTTTCTCCGCATGCCTGGCGGGCGAGGTTGCGCAGCACATCATGGAGGGCCACACTGAGCTGGCCAAGGCGACCGCCGGACAGTATCAGGACATCTTTGGACGGGGAAATTTTTTTCTGGAGATTCAGGACCACCAGCTCGGCCCGGACAAGCAGGTGTGCGATGCGATGTTGCAGATGGAAAAAGAGCTGGACATTCCGCTGATCGCCACCAACGACTCGCACTACATCAGCGCGGACGACAGCCGCGCGCACGAGATACTGCTCTGCGTGCAGACCGCGGGATCGATGAACGACCCCAAACGGTTCAAGTTCGACACCAACGAGTTCTACATCAAGAGCGCCGACGAGATGGCGCGGCTGTTCGCGCATGCGCCGCATGTGGTGAGCGGGACCATGCAGTTTCCCGAGCGCTGCAACCTGACGCTGAACAAGATTGAAAATCCCTTTCCGGACTTTCCCGTTCCCGAGGGCGAGACGCTGGACAGCTACTTCGAGAAGGTGTGCCGCAAGGGGCTGGAGAAGCGGCTGGCCACGTCGATCGAACACTTGCGCGCCACGGGCCTGCTGAAGAAGACGATTCCCGACTATCACGCGCGGTTGGACCGCGAGATCGCCTGCATCCAGCAGATGAAGTACCCCGGATACTTCATGATTGTGTGGGACTTCATCCGCTACGCGCGGGAGCAGTCGATCCCGGTGGGGCCGGGGCGCGGCTCGGCCGCCGGCTCGCTGGTGGCGTACTGCATGGAGATCACCGACATCGACCCGCTGCAGCACGAGCTTCTGTTCGAGCGCTTCCTGAATCCGGAGCGCGTGAACATGCCCGACATCGACATCGACTTCTGCATGAACCGCCGCGGCGAGGTGATCGAGTATGTCAAGCAGAAGTACGGCGAAGACCAGGTGGCGCAGATCATCACGTTCAACACCATGGCGGCGAAGGCTGCGATCAAGGACGTAGGCCGCGCGCTCGACATGCCCTACGGCGAAGTCGATCGCATTGCTAAACTGATCCCCGCGACTATCGGTATCACCATCGAGCGCGCACTGAAAGACTCGCCTCCGCTGGCTGCCGCGTACGACGATCCGAAGATTCGCGAGCTGATCGACACCGCAATGCGTCTTGAAGGCCTGGTGCGCGGCGCGGGCGTGCATGCCGCCGGCGTTGTCATTGCCCCCAAGCCGCTTACCGAACTCGTCCCCGTGACGCGCACCAAGGACGAGGCCATCGTCACCTCCTACGACATGAAGTCGATTGAGAAGATGGGCCTACTCAAGATGGACTTCCTCGGTCTGACTACGCTCACCGTTATCGACGATGCGCTCAAGCTGATCAAGTCCACCAAGGGCATCGACCTGGATCTTGCCACCATTGCGCTCGACGATGCGAAGACCTACGAGCAGGTCTTTCACCGTGCGCTTACGTCGGGCGTCTTCCAGTTTGAATCCAGCGGCATGCGCGATGTGCTGCGCCGCTACAAGCCAACTTGCGTCGAGGACCTCACCGCATTGAATGCCCTCTATCGGCCAGGCCCGATCCAGGGCGGCATGATCGACGACTTCATCGAGCGCAAGTGGGGGCGACGGGCGGTCGAGTACCTGCTGCCTGAACTAGAACCGCTGCTGCGCGAAACGCTCGGCGTCATCGTCTACCAGGAACAGGTGATGCAGATATCGAATGTTGTCGCCGGCTACTCCCTCGGCGAGGCCGACCTGCTGCGCCGCGCGATGGGCAAAAAAGATGAGAAGGAGATGGCCAAGCAGCGAGAGCATTTCATGGCTGGAGCTGCAATCAATAAGCACCCCAAGCAAGTCGCCGGTACTATCTTCGACCTCATGGCGCAGTTTGCTGGATATGGCTTCAACAAGTCGCATTCCGCCGCCTACGCACTGCTGGCGTATCACACCGCTTGGCTGAAGACGCATTATCCCGTCGAGTTCATGGCGGCGTTGCTGACCAGTGAAACATCGAAGCCCGAGAATGTCGTCAAGTACATCTCCGAGTGCCGCGAGATGAACATCCCCGTTGTGCCGCCGAACGTGCAGATGTCGGACGCGAATTTCACGCCTGTGCAAGCGGAGTCGGGTGAGGCCATCGGGTTTGGCCTGGCTGCGATCAAGAACGTCGGCCACAATGCTATTGTCTCGATCATCGAGGCGCGCAACGCCTTGCGAGTGGATGGCAAATCGGGATTCGTCAGCCTCTGGGAGTTCTGTGATAAGGTCGACCTGCGGCTCCTCAACAAACGCGTGCTTGAGTCGCTCATCAAGGCCGGAGCGATGGACGCCTTCGGACGCCGCGGCCAGGTCTTCGCAGCCCTCGACAAGGCGATAGAACGCGCCCAGAAGTCGCAGAAGGACGCCGCTGCGGGACAGAGCGGCCTCTTCGGTGGCATCTTCGACGCGGACGTTACTCCGGCCGCAAGCCAAGAGGCTGAAGCCTTGCCACCCGCGCCCGATTGGGATGAACACACCCGGCTGCAGAATGAGAAGGAAGTCCTGGGCTTCTTCGTCTCAGGCCACCCGCTCGACAGGTACCGTGAGAAGTTGCGGAACCTCAAGGTCGTCGACACGGCAACCGCGTGCGAGATGAAGCCGGAGCCGCAGGTCTTCCGGCGCGGCTCCAATGAGCCACAGAATGAGATACAGATTGCCGGAGTCATCACCGGACTGAAGGTCGCGAAGTCAAAGAAATCGGGCGAGATGTACGCACAGGCATCGCTCGAAGACTCGGTCGGCAAAATCGAGCTGATCGCGTTCTCGACTGCTTATCAGAAGCTCGCAGAGAAGCTGAAGATCGATGTGCCAGTGCTGGTGCGCGGAGTGCTGCGCGGCGAAGAGGACTCAGCCCCGAAGCTCTCGGTCTCGAATATTCAGGCGCTCGAGGACGTTGTGCTCAAGCTGCCGGAATCGTTACGTATCAAAGTTCCACTGCATCATCCCGACGCTGCTTTGCTGGAAAAACTTCATGCTGTCTTTCTCGCGGCACCGGGCAAGGGCAAGCTTCTGCTCGACCTCGAAGAGCCGGGCGAGTTCTGCGCCGTGCTCGAGCCGCACAACGTCACGGTCAACGCCGACCGTCTGTTCATCGACCGCGTGGAGAAATTAGTGGGCCGCGGTGGCGTTCGCGTTATCGATTGACGGAACTTCGCGTCACCACGCCTTCGCCACGTCGCTCTTCTTATTCTTCGGCGGTGGAATCATGTGGATATAGGCGGGCGCGTTGCGGTCCACCGTCAGCACGCCGTCCTTCTCATGCAACTCCGTCACGTGCAGAAACGTGTGCCGCGCCCAGCCACGATCGTGCCCCTCCGCGTCCGGGCCGCTCTGCTGCGTGAAGTAGAAGAGCCACCCGCGTCCACTGCCGTCGACCACTACATCGGGATGGCTGCCCATGACTCGGTCCGTCGGCTGCGTGCCCGGTTCGCGCAGCAGATTCTGCGGCTGCTGCTTCCAAGTCGTCAGATCGTCCGAACGAAATACGCCAAGCCCGGAGTGCGGGTCATTGATCAGCCAGTAGGAGCCGTGCCACTGAAAGACCACCGGCCCTTCGCCATGATTCGTCGTTGCGATGCCCTTGTGCGTCCAGTGCACCAGGTCGGGGGAGTCGCTGAAGTAGACCTTCGAACTGTCAGCCTCGTTCTTGTACCACAGGCGCCAGTTGCCATCCGCCAGCCGGAATACGCAGGCATCGATGGTTCGTTCTGACTCGAGGTTCACATTCTCCAGAGGCTTCCAATGCAGCAGATCCTTGCTGGTCAAATGCAAGATATGTCGCGGGTGGTTCCAGTCGGTAAACGTCCCGGGCACAACAGTCAGGAACATGTGACGTCCCATTCACATCGATCACCTCGGGCGCCCAGAGCGTGTAATCCGGCTGGGGCAGGGGAATGTCCGCCTCGCTCACATACTTCCAATGCGCGCCGCCATCGACCGACTCTGCAATGCCAATGTGCGTGCCATGCACCCACGTCACACCGCTTCCGTCGTTCAGGTCGGCGCGGCGATTGGTGTAGAGCATCCACCAGGTCTTACGGGCGCGATTCCACACCACCACTGGGTCCGCCGCGCCATCGTGTACTGGATCGCGGAACAGCGGCACCGCAGCAGCGCCCTTCGCCGCGCTTGACTCCGTCGCCGACGGGGCAGGGGACTGTCCCTTCGCCGCGCCGGCCGCGAAACCTGCAGCCAGCGCCGTCACCATAACCCCACCCACCAGACCACGCATCCGGATTCCCAAGCACGCCTCCGCAAACCGCACCCAGTGTAGCCGACGGCGCAGCAAGCATGCACTTGGTCTACTTCTTGCCCACCTTCAGCGGAAGCTCCAGCGTGCCGGTTTTGTTGGATGTGCGGTCGAGTACGCCGACGCGGAGGAACAATTGGCCGGGCGGCAGGTCGATCTGCTGAAAGAATCGGATCGGTTCCTTGTTAGCGATCATCTGCTGATATTTTCCGTCGCTCAGCGGTGCCTTCACGATTTGGCTGAGGCCCGTCAGCAGTCTGTCGTTCGAGTCATAGACAGCGATGTCAAAGTCGAGCGCGCCCCGATGAGTGTTGTTCGGACCATTGGTAAACACGATCTGCTCGGCAGGCACGACATACGCGAAGCCGTACCGTGTCAGGTGTTTGCCGCTGAGTTTCGGATCGAGAGTTCCAAAAACTGGCGGGTCGGTGGGCTTCGGCGCCACGGTGCTGGGCTGGACGCCGACGTCGAATAATATTTGCTGAGACGTTGGCAGGCCACGACTCATCGGAGCCTTCATGTTGCCTGCGTATGCTGGCGGCGGGGTCAGCGAGAGCGTCAGTCCCGGCGGCAGCTTGTCTTTGGCGAGATCGTCCGCGTAGTAGCCCTTGCGGAAGACCAATGTGGTGCCCGGGCGGTCCACCTTGACGTCGATGTTGTGGTAGGCCCCATTGTATTTCTGGCTCGGAGGGCTGTACGCGATGGAGTAGTAGTTAGCGCCATTGTTGATCGCCTTGAGCACTGACGTCGCCATGTCGTTGGTGCCCGAATACGCCACGCCGCCGGTGGCCTCCGCCACCATCTCCATCGAGAGGCTCCGTGCTCCAAGACGGTCCACACCCATAGCGTCCACCGGATACACCGATACTTGCGCCGCAGTCAGTTGGTCGTATGCGTGGCTTAGCCCCAGGGAGTAGTCGGGAAGACAGGGTCGCCGATCGTTCGGGTCAGTAATGGCCGGAATCCCGACGGTGAACCAGATGAGATTCTTCCTCCCTTTGACCGCGGCAGAGGAGACGGCGATCTGGTCGAACGACTCCAGTACCGACCGATTGCGGTTATTCGACTGGATGCACTGCCGGTCGCCGTTGCCGTCCACGTCGTATGGAGTCGCATCGATCGCCGCTGCGAGCAGAGCCCGGTCCGAGGTAAAGCTCTGCAGGATGCGCAGGTTGTTGGTCATAGAGAGGACCGCGATCCGCGTCCCATCCGGCATCTTCTGGAGCGCCTGTTTTGCGGCATCCTTCACTCGCTTCTGCATCGCGACGGACCGCGACACCTGGTCGGGGTTTGTGCTGTCGATCGGCGCCTCGTTCTCGAAGTCGAGTAGCAGGATGTTGACCGCGCTGCTCGGGGCGGGTGGCTGTAGATTGGTATAGATGTTCGGCGGCAGGTCGCGCATGGGCATCACCGGCCTGAGGCCGACCTCCTCGAAGTTTCGGATCGGCTGCGGCTTGCCGTCTTCGAGAATGGTGAAATCCGACTGCTGCAAGCCGTAGACTGGCTGTCCGTCCCGGTCGGTCGCGGTCACATCGATTACGGTTAGGCGCGAATACATCTGGAGGGTTGTCGTCCCGTTGGGGTCCTGCTGCGCCGCCGCGCAGGGGCGTATCGACGCGACTGCCGCCAGGAGCGAAACAACGCCAGCCACCGCGAATCCTGACCTTCGACCTCTCATCCTATATATATCCCCTGTAGAGTTCGACACGGTTTGGCCAGTCTCCACTCGCAAATAGTTGCAATGTATCGGCGCAATGGCAGGTAGCCGGCTGTAGGGTAGGTAAAGGCAACCTATTGCTGTCCAGCAACATCGTCAAACAACCGGCAACCGAACAAGCGTCAGTCCGATACAATGATGCTGATGGCAGATCAAGAAGCAGGCAACATGCCCGAAGCCTGGCGCAGGACAGAGCTTGCGCGGCATCCCGATCGTCCCTATCCGATGGACTTCATCGAAGCACTCTTTACTGACTTCAGCGAGATTCATGGCGACCGGGCCTTCGGCGACGATCCCGCGATGGCCTGTGGCATGGCGCGGTTCCACGGACGCGCGGTGCTGGTGGTCGCCAACCTGAAGGGGCGCACTCTGAAAGAGCGCGTGGTGCGCAAGTTCGGTTCTCCTGATCCCGAAGGCTATCGCAAGGCCTTGCGCGCGATGAAGATGGCCGAGAAATTCGGCCACCCCATCTTCACGTTCCTCGACCTTGCGGGCGCGAATCCAGGAATAGGAGCGGAAGAGCGCGGTCAGGGCGAGGCTATTGCTCGCAACCTGCGCGAAATGGCGAGGCTGCGCGTTCCGACCATCGCCACCGTGACCGGCGAAGGCGGGTCGGGTGGGGCGCTGGCGCTGGCAGTCGCAGATCGGGTGCTGATGCTGGAGAACGCAATCTACACGGTCATCTCTCCGGAAGGCTGCGCGTCGATCATGTGGAAGGACGCGGGCAAGAAGCAGCAGGCCGCCTCTGCGCTCAAGTACACGGCGTTCAGCGCGCAGGAACTGGGATGCGTCGACGATGTTCTCTCCGAGCCCGAGGGCGGAACTCACCTCGATCCGGCGTACGCTATGGCCCTGGTCAACGAAAGGCTGAGCTTCCATCTTGCGCAACTCGATACCAAGCCGATCGAGCAGTTGCTCAAAGAGCGTTACACGAAGTTCCGCAATATTGCGCAGTGCTACACCACCGCCGAATAGCACCTTGACTCGGAGACTGTGCCGATCAACCTTATGCTGCCGCGCAGAGAATTCGCCGGTTCACGCGGATTCGCAGTCGAAGAACCCCTGTAGTTCGCATCTCACCTAGCCGTTACTCGCCCCGCCAGTGCGGCCGGAAACTAAACATGCAGGCCACTAACACCACCGCCGTTCCACCGCCCCCGCCGCCCGCGTTCGCTGGCGCCCGGCAGCGTCCGCGCTCGTTGCAGTTCGCTCTCTTTCTTGCCGCGATGGTGTGGTTTCTGTGTGCGCGATTGTTGTCCGAGAGCGCCGCGAGCGGCCTTGCCCTGCGCTTCGACCTTGGCGACGAACGCCCATTGCTCGAGTCTCTTTTCCTGCTCTTCCTTGTGGTCTGCGGATTCTCGCTGTTGCGAGCCATCGAACGCCGGCGCGCGCCTCTGCGGCTGACGCTTGGCCTTCCGTGGCGTGCAACATCGCGCAGGGAATGGGCCATGGGCGCGGCGTTCGGTTGGGGACTCGCGGTTGCCGCGGTTCTTCCGATGGCACTCGCCCGGACGCTGAGTGTCCATTTGTGGACTGCTCCGCGCGCCTTTGAGTTGCTTGCGCTCAGCCTTGCTACGCTCGCGGTGGCAAGTGTGGCCCACACGCTGGCAATCTATGGCTATGGCTTCCAACGGCTGATCGAGGCAACCGGGCCGGCACGGGCAACTCTGATCATAGTTTCCTTGTCGGCCATCCATGCCGGGATTACTCCAAGTGCTTACGGAACTCCGGACGGGACTCGCATTCTGGTCGAGATGCTGGCCAGTTTGCTGCTCTGCATTTGCTGGCTTCGCACGCACGGCTTGTGGCTTCCCTGGGGACTGCATTTCGCGTGGGCGGCATCGACCGGCATACTCTTCGGACTTCCGCTCGGCGGTGACGTTTCGTTCTCCTCTATCGTCGATACTCGCGCGGGTGGACCGCCCTGGCTTACCGGTGGCAGCTACGGCCCCACAGCGGCTGCCTTCTCGATCCTTGTTCTCGTCACCGCCATTCCTCTGCTGGTGCGGGCCACCAGCGATTACGCCTGGAACTACACCCACCCTCCGATCATCCCCGCCGGATACGATGTCACTATCCCCCCGCCCGCTGCCCACGTTGCCGTGGAGCAGTCGGCTATGGCGGCCCAGCCCGTGAATCCGGCATCGCTGGTCCAGATACTCCCTGCTACACCCCAAAGCCCCATCGGCAGCGGCCCTTCCGACTAAGCCCCCAAGGGACACCCTTCCGGCATTTTCTCTGTCTGTTGTTTGTCATTTGTTTGTCTTGGCATCCCATCCTTGAAACCAAGGGGAGATACTTGGTTCTGCGGCAATTCCTCGAGCCCAGCAGGCGTCCGCGTCCTCCTGCTCCCGGAGAATACCCGCAAATGCGAATTTTGCACCTCACCTATCCACCGTTCCCGTACGAACGCGCGGGCGTGACGCGGCTGGCACAGCGGCTGAACCCACTTGTAAAAAGGGAAGACTAGGCGCAAAATTCTGACTACACGAGGTGCCCGCCATGGCCTTTCGTCACCCGTTTCTCGCATCGGCAATTAGCGCCGTCGCGGTGTTGGCGGCTGCGACCTCTCTGGCGCGCGCGCAGGTCTTTGTGGTCGGCGAAAAGTCCGCCATGGCCGACGTCTCCACAGACTTCCACCCCACCCGGGTCGAGCTGCCGACGACTCCAATCACCGAGCGCGGACGCCGGGAACTGATTCGTAACCTTGAGGCGGAGCAAGGCTTTGCGCACCGCCCACTTCCACTTGGCCAGGATCTCGTCCTGATGGCGAACGGCAACCTCAAGCCAGGTGGCGACGCCTACAAACAGATGCTGTACAAGAAGGGGCAAGCGGCCGCGCCCGGAGACCGCGTCGCCATCACCACGGTCACCGTGAAGGCCGACCGCATCGTCTTTGATCTCAACGGCGGACCGTATCTCAAGCATCGCTTCCTGCGCCATATCGAATTGAATGACACTCCTCTCGCCGCCGACGACGGCTCGCAGGTGACGGGCTGCCGCGTGACGCTGGTCTTCGAAGGTGGAATCCCGGAAATCAGCGCGCCCGAGGTGAAGGCTCTGCTCGATCCCCTCATCGACTTCGGCGTTAAGACCTCCGGGGAAGCTTATGCGGACAGCCTTCCGCCCTTCCTCAAAGATGCCATCTCCCACCACGATGTGCTGGTAGGTATGAACCGCAAGATGGTGCTTGCCGCGATGGGCGCGCCAGAATCAAAGGTTCGCGAACTCGTCCCGGGATCGACCGACAGGCACTATGAAGAATGGCTCTACGGCCAGGTACCGCAGACCGTGCGCTTCGTCCGCTTCGAAGGCGACCGCGTCACTCAGGTACGCATCGCTGCGCTGGGTCAGCCTATCGCCATTCACACCGAGAACGAGATGCACGGCTACCTCGATCCCGGGGGCACCCGCGAGGTTGCCATGGGAGACAGCCAGCCCAGCGGCGGGGAAGACGCGCCCGGCAGAGCCCCACCCTCCATCCTGAAGCCGGGCGAGGTCGCGCCGGGCAGCTCGCAGCGCGTTCGGTTGCCGGTGAAACCTGCGGATCCTCCACAGGATAAGAGCGCCCCGAACCCGGCAAGTGCGCCTGCTGCAACTCCGCCGGACGCGCCCACCGACAAGCCCGCAACCCAACTGGTGGCGTCGACTCCTTAGGTCCGTAACAAGCGGTTATTCGCTGCGGCCGGTCAATCGAAACGACGCGGCGATGGCGGCGATAGAGAGACACGCGGCCAGGACAATCCAGCCAAGGGTCACTTCGCCCGGAGTGAAGGAGAGCGCGAGCGCCAGGTGCGGCTGAAGGGTTGCGCTGGAAGATGGTGCGACCGCTAGTCCTGCCTTCGCAGCCCGGATCGCGAAGACAACGAACACGAGCAGCGCACAGACGATCGCGATGGCTCCCGGGAGAACGCGACCCCACGGGAAGGCAATGGGCGGCGGCTCCGTTGCTTGCGCGTGGATCGATTCCATCACCGACGCGGCGAAACCGGAGGAGGGCGCAATTTCCTCGCTGGCTGCGGCGAGGTGGGCGTCTACAAGGCGCTCGACTGCGTCGTCCGTGGGGGTTGGCTTGGGTGCGTGGGTCATAAGGACTCCCTGGCTTGCCGTTGTGCAATAAGAGGATGCTCGACCAGCGGCTTCAACTTGCCGCGGAGGAGATTGAGCGCGCGAAAGAGGTGTGCCTTGACCGTCCCCTTGGGCAGGTTCAGGCTCCGCGCGGTAGATGGGACGTCCATCTCGTGAAAGTAATACAGCGTCAGCACTTCGCGGTACTTGGCCGGGAGGGTCTGCACGGCCTTGTGAATGGCCGCGCTCTGGTTACGCTGCTTGAGGCCACCGTCGATTGCGTGGGGATCGGCAGGCTCGCGGATCTCGTCGAAGGGCAGGGTTATGGGCGGAAGGCGGCGCAACTCTGTGCAGTAGAGGTTGGTCGCCAGCGCGAACAGCCAGGTGGAGAAGGCGGACTCCTGCCGCCAGGACGCGAGATTGCGGAAGGCCCGCAGGAAGGCCTCCTGGGCCATCTCTTCGGCGCGGCCACGGTCGTGGCAGAAGCGGTAAGCGAGATTGATGAGCGGAGACTGCCAGCGGCGCACGATGCCCTCGAAGGCGCGAGTGTCGTCGGCCAGTACCCGGGCGGCGTCCTGCCGGTCGTCCTCGGCGCGCTGGTTGACCAATCCCGGGTTGCCGGAGGTGCTCACCATGTCTCCTCAGTACGGTGTGACGCGTAAGGGAAGGCGGCGGTTGCGTTTTATTGTAGCCCTCCCGGTGGGCGGAATTTCTGGAAGAAAACGAAACCGTCCGGGAGCGGGCGATGTCCCACGGTACAGAGCAACAGGAGAGCCAAAAGGAGATGGTCATGTTCGATAACCCCGGAGTTTCAGTATTTCTGTTTCTAGGTATCTCAGCGGTGGCGCTGTTCACATTCCTTTCCGTTTCGGCGTGGGCCGGAACCCGGCAGGCCGAGCGCGTGGAGTATTACAAGGCCGAGATGATGAAGAAGATCGCGGAGGTTGGCGGAGAGCGCAACCCGGCAATCGAGTACCTGCGCGAGCAGGAGAGAATCGCAGCAACGAAGCGGCTGGGCGGGATCAAGCTGGGTGGGCTGATCAACATTGCGGTTGGTCCCGCACTGATGATCCTGTTGCATGCGTTGGTGCATGACGAGCCGGTCTATCTGGTCGGAATAATCCCTATGTTCGTAGGGCTGGCGCTGCTGGCGTATGGATACTGGATTGCGCCGGAGCGGTCGGCATAGACGGAGACGGCCAGGATCAGCAGGCGACGCAGTCCAGGCGAACCTAGATGGCGCCTGCAACAGCCGCTTGTTGCGCCGCGAGCAGTTCGCGGATACCCTTTTCCGCGTAGTCCAGCATGGCGGTGAGCTGGGCGCGAGTGTAGGAGACGCGCTCAGCGGTCGCCTGAGTCTCGACCAGGCCGCCATCGCCCAGCATGACTACATTCATGTCCACGTCGGCGCGCGAGTCTTCCTCGTAAGCCAGGTCAAGCAGAACGTGGCCGTCGACGATGCCGACCGAGNNNCGCGTGCCTCCGTCGGCCTGGAGTACATCGCAGTCGAGGATGATCGTGCGCTCACCCAGCGCCTTCATGTCCACCACCGCTCGCAACGACCGGCCGATGAGCCGCTGGATCTCGTGGGTGCGGCCACCAATCTTGCCCCGTTCCGACTCGCGCGGGGTGCGCGTCAGTGTGGCGCGAGGCAGCATTCCGTACTCGGCGGTGACCCAGCCACGGCCCGAGTTGCGCATCCAGCCGGGGACGCCAGCCTCAATGGTGGCGTTGCATAGAACGCGAGTGTTGCCGGTCTCGATGAGCACCGAACCCTCTGCGGTGGCCACGAAGCCCAGGGTGAAGCGGGTGGGGCGGAGGGCGTCGGCGGCACGTCCATCGGGACGGAAGAGTTGCGAGGAAGACGGAGAGGAAGTTAACGCTGGGGTCGAGGCCATTGCGCGATTATAGTGGTGCGTGCCGAAATCGGGCTTTGCGGAGGTAGCGAACGAAGGCGCGCAGGAAGTTCGATGCCTCAGCCGTCAACAGCGTTCAAAGTTTCAGCGCAGCGGGTTGAGGTCGTCAGTCCCGGGCGCTTCCCAAATGGGGAATCCGTCCCAATTTGGGAATCTTGGAGTGTCCTTGTCTTTTGTTGCGGATGCGCGGCTCAGGAGCATGGCTTCGGTTCCATATCGGGAATCAGTTACAAGGCAAGAATTGAGAGGTTGAGTTCATTGCGCTATTGTTTGCCGTTAGTTACGGTCATCGTACCAGTTTGGCACTCCACCTGATATAGAGTGGGTGCCTGCATCTCCCGAAACAGGAGAGACGCAGGCTCAACCTGGATTTGAACCTGGAGTTTCGCATTGCGGGCAAAGCAGAGTTCCACCGCCTCAGGGATGTATAGCTGTTCCGGATCATTCACGCCGCCTCTACCGATCTACGCCGCAGTGCCGGGTTGTGCGAACGGCATCGCGCGCCACCACTCACCCCCATCTCCATTGAATTTTGGGCCACGCCCGGCATGCCGCGCGTCGCAGCCGTGTCCGGCAGCCGTCCAGGGCGAAGGCATGCTGCACGACGCCCGCAACCTGATGGGGGCGCTTGGACTTTATTGCGATCTGCTGTCGATGCCGGGAGTGCTCAAGCCGGAACACAACCACTATCCGGAAGAGTTACGTCTGCTGGGCACACGCAGCAGGGCGCTCATCGAAAATCTGATGCAGTCCTTGCTTGCGCAAGGGCGCGCAGACGGTCTCTGTCTGGCCGCGGCTGATAAAGCGGAGTATGCCGATTCCTCTTCAGCGGGTCTAACAAGGACGCATCGGCCTTCCGGGGATTCGGGGAACGCCATCAAACCGGCGAGTCTGCGCACTGTTGTCGAGCGCTGCTCGGGTCTGTTGAGCCAGGTCGCCGGCGGCAGGGTGATCGAGGTGAGTTACGGTGTCGCTGCCGCAGTGCCGCTGCTGGTAGCGGAAGAGGCGATCGAGCGGATTCTGGTCAACCTGGTGCGCAACGCATCTGCGGCGCTGGATGAGGGCGCGATGGCATGCAATCCATCGAGCGATGCGACCGCAGGTGCCTCTGGTTCGGTGCGGGAGATGTCTGCGGACAGCACTGAAGACGAAACCCCCGGAGCGATTCGCATCGGGGTGGGTTTGCTGGTCAACCGAGTGGGCGACCCCAAACCCTGGCCGTTCCGGAGGGTGAGGCTCACGGTGGAAGATTCGGGGTCCGGAATGACTGCTGAGAAACTCGAACGCTTGCTATCCGGCGGACGGGCGCCGTCGCGGGGCAGCCATGGGATCGGTTTTCGCGTGGTGCGCGAGTTGGTTGCCGCCTCAGACGGGGACCTCAGGGTGGTGAGCGAGCCGGGAATCGGCACACGGGTACAGATCGAATGGCCTGTAGCCGCGACGTCCGCGACGGATGCGATTGGGAATGAGGACGACCCGTGCGAGGCATCGAACCCGGACGGCACCGAAGAATGCTCCGGGACGCTGCGACCAGCGCGAGCGCAGACTCCGCCGCCCTCCTCGCAGTTGCCGGAGGATGGGTGCGAGTGCGGCACCAGATCAAGGCGCACCGGAGATTCCAGAACGGACGCAGAAGGGTGGGGTTCATGTTAATGCCAGAGGTGTATAGGCTTCCGCCAACCGAAAAGTCCGGCCAACGCGAGGCCGCGGATCACTTGTTCCGGGATCGCGAACCGGTGCATGGTGCAACCGCATCCGTCGTCCCGTCGGAGACGTTCGCAGATATCTCCCGGCTCGAGGACGTCAGCAGCGGGTCTCTGTCTCTGCCGCAGGGCATGCCGGCACTCCGCCTGCTGGTGGTGGACGACGACCCCTCCTTGCGCAAGGCGTGTTGCGAGATCGCCTCCGGCATGGGCTTCGTTCCGCTTTCCGCCGGCAATGTGCCGGATGCCCTGTCGGCGCTGAAGGAGCAGCAGCCGGTGGACATGCTTCTGCTCGACCTGAAGCTTCCCGGCGGGGGCGGCCTGAAGCTGCTCGGAGAGGTCAAGGCCCTCTATCCGAACACTGGCGTCGTGGTGATGACCGCATTCGCAACCGTCTCTTCCGCGGTGGAGGCGATGCGCATCGGCGCGGGCGACTACCTCACCAAGCCATTCGCGCTGGACGAGTTGACGGCCGTGCTCGACCAATCGCGCCATAAACTCCACATCGACGTCGAAAGGCGCAAGCTGCGGGAGCGGCTGCGCACGCAGAAAGGCGCCGGAGACCTGATCGGGAACTCTCCCGCGATGGATAAGGTCTACCGCATCCTGTCGAAGGTGGCGTTCTCAACGCATCCGGTGCTAATCCTGGGTGAGAGCGGCACTGGCAAAGAGCTTGTGGCGCGAGCGATCCACCTGAACGGCCCGAACGCATCCAAACCATTCATCCCGGTCGACTGTGGGTCGCTGGTGCCAACGCTGATCGAAAGCGAACTCTTCGGACATGTGAAGGGAGCGTTCACCGGGGCGACCCGGGCGAAGGAGGGCCTGCTCTCCGCAGCGGACGGAGGGACGGTCCTGCTCGACGAGATCGGCGAGTTGCCTCTGGATCTGCAGGCGAAGCTGCTGCGCGCGTTGCAGGAGAAAGAGGTACGCCCGGTGGGAGCGACGCACGCGGTGCCCATCTCGGCGCGCGTGCTGGCCGCAACCAACCGCGATCTGACCGCGATGGTTGCGCAGGGGCTCTTCCGCAAAGACCTTTACTTCCGGCTGAATGTAGTGAACCTGAAGATTCCGCCACTGCGGGACCGCAGGGAAGATATAGCGGTTCTTGCCGAGCACTTCCTCGAACGTGTGCAACGCGAATCGGGAAAATCTCATAACTTCTCCGAGGACGCTGTCCGGCTGATGATGGAGTACAACTGGCCAGGCAATGTCCGCGAACTCCAGCATGCCATCGAGCGCACCTGCGCGATGTCTTCGGGACCGGTGCTGCATAGAGTGGACCTGCCCACGCAACTGCAGGACTTTCACGCGCATCTCCGCGAGGCCGGCGCGTCGGCGAACCAGGCCGGCGACGGTGCGAGGGACGGCCATGCAAACACCGGTGGCGGCATCGTCTCCATCGCCGACATGGAGAAGCAGGCGATCCTGGGGACAATCCGGCAGTTGAAGGGAGACAAGCTGATGGCGGCGCGGCTGCTGGGGATCGGCAAGACGACGCTGTACCGCAAGCTGAAAGAGTACGGCCTGGGAGAGGCAGGGGAGTCGGTGGACGATTGAGGCCCTGACGGACCGCCGGAACATCTGCTGCTATGCTGGGGCTTGCCGGTGTCCAACCGGCAGTTGATCCGGGAGTGAGTGTATTCATGTCTGAGACTGTGAAGATTACTGTTCGACCCAATGGCCCGCTGCGGGTCGAGGGATCGATTGTGCTGAGCGATGCCAACGGCAAGGTGTGGGACCTGACCGGCAAGCCAGCCGTATCGCTGTGCCGATGCGGTGCGAGCGAGAAGCGTCCGTTCTGCGACGGCTCGCACAACCGGATTGGCTTCCAGTGCGCGGCCAGCCCCGAACCTCTCCCCTAGGGCCGCAGGTGAGTTGGAATCTAAGTTTTCGACTAAGTCCCCGAGGCCGTAAGGCTCGGTTGCGTACATGCGCGCGGCGTTATGGGGCAGCTCTCCTGGCCACGCTGTTGGTGTTGTGCTCCAGCGGTCGGCTCTTGTGCGCGCAGGATTCAGCGTCGCGTTCCGACGCGGCGACCCCGCAAGCAGCGTACGTCCAGGATCTTGCCCAGTATGAAGGGCAGTACCACGACACGTCTGACCCCGATCAGGTACACGCTGTCTATCTTGATGGCGGCGTTCTGTATGAGGAGAGCGAGCGGAGAGCGCGTCAGAAGTTGATCCTCGACGCTGGGCCAGAGACCGCGGACCAGTTTCGCATCGAGTCGCCCAGGGCNNCGCGCCAGGAGGCGATGCTGCCGATGCGCGATGGTGTTCGATTGCATGTTGTGATTCTGCGGCCGGCCCATGTCGAGGCGGGCGACGCGCTGCCGTTCCTGATGTACCGGACGCCGTATGGAGTGGCTGATTTCGATTCCCAGAGCGTGAACCAGGACAAGCCAGAACTGGCCGCGAGCGGGTACATCTTCGTATATGAGGACATCCGCGGGCGCTACAAGTCCGAGGGACAGTTCGTGATGAACCGGCCGATCCTTCCCCATAACGGCAAGGCTGATGTGGACGAGACAACCGACACCCATGACACCATCGACTGGCTGCTGAACAATGTGCCGGGCAACAACGGGCGAGTGGGCGTCGCGGGCGTCTCATACGACGGCTTTCTGGCGATGATGGCAGGCATCGATGCGCATCCGGCGGTGAAGGCCATCTCGCCTCAAGCGCCGATGACGAACGTGTGGATGGGCGACGACTTCTTTCACAACGGCGCATTCCGCGAGACCTACGGCTTCGACTACGTGCAGCAGATGGAGGCTAAGAAGACAGATGCGCGCGTAGATGCGAAGCAGGACACCTACGATTTTTTTCTTCAGCACGGCAACTTCGCGGGCGCGGCGTCGGCTGCGAAGATGAGCGGCCTGCCCACGGCCAAAGCATTCCTGGCGCAACCCGCTTACACAAAGTTCTGGCAGGACATGGCAGTGGAAGATCGACTTGATCACGCGCAAGTACCGACGCTCGAAGTTGGCGGCTACTGGGACCAGGAGGACATGTGGGGTACGCAGGCGGAATACGCCGCCCTCAAGCAGCATGATTCCGGTCACGAAGTCTTTCTGGTGCTGGGGCCGTGGAACCATGGCGGCTGGGAGGGAGTAGCCCGCAAGTTGGGCTCAGACTTCGGCAGGCTGGACTTCGGCGAGCCGACGGGAAGCGAGTTTCGTAAGACGATGGAGTTTCCTTTCTTCGAGAGATACCTGAAGGACAGGCCCGGATTCGATTTCGCCGACACGGCCAGCTTTCGCACCGGCGTGAACCAGTGGGAGCGGTACGAAGCATGGCCTCCGAATCCGAAAACCAGCTTCGCATCGGGCCGGCTGTATCTTGAGCCGGGGAAGACGCTTAGTTTTGCCGCTCCTCCGAGCAGTGAAGACGGTGTTGCGGCGAGCTATCGGTCGGACCCCGCGGACCCGGTGCCGTACCGTCATCGACCGATCCAGTCGACCTATGCGAGGGGCTCGAAGTGGTACACGTGGCTGGTTGAGGACCAGCGTTTTGTCACCGGGCGCAATGACGTCGCGAGCTTTACCATGCCTGCGCTGGACCATGAGGTGACGATCACAGGCGACGTGATGGCGGATCTGTTTGCCACAACGACGGGAAGCGATGCGGACTGGATCGTCAAGCTGATCGACGTGTATCCCGACGACGCGCCTGCACCCAACGCCGGCTATCAGTTGATGGTTGCGGACGAGATCTTTCGCGGCCGCTATCTCAAGAGCTTCGAGCAGCCTACGCCACTGAAGCCCGGCGAGGTGAACGAGTTCAAGTGGAGCCTGCACGGCGTGGACCATACATTCCTGAAGGGCCACAGAATTATGGTCGAGGTGCAATCGAGCTGGTTCCCGCTGTACGACCGAAATCCGCAGACCTTTGTGCCGAACATCATGACCGCACCGAAGCGCGCGTACAAGCCCGAGACGGTGACGATCTACGGCTCGGCGAGGTACCCGTCGCACCTGGAGTTCGAGGTGGCGAAGTAGGCAGTTGCAGGCTATCGCTTGCTGGATGTCAGTTAGTGCACTGCGAGCAACTGCCTGCTTCACTTCAGCGGGAGTGGGATCATCAAGCCGCCCTGCGTGTCGAGACGGTTGAGCGTGCGGGGCAGTTTGAGTGGAGATTGGTCGCCGAGGTCGCGGTCGTATATTTCGCCGTAGTTGCCGACGGCGGCGATGACGTGCACGGCCCAGGCGTTGCCGAGGCCGAGGTGCGGGCCTATCTCGTGGGTACGGCCGGTAAGAATCTGGATCGTCGGGTCGGGATTGGTCTGGGCGGTTGCGATGCTGCGTTGGGTGAGGCCACTCTCTTCGGCTTGCAGCAGGACTTCAATGGTCCAGCGAACAACTGCGGCGAAGGCCGGATCGTCGGAGCGGGAGGCTGCTGCTAGCGGGTCTTTCGATATCTGCTCCGGCAACAGCGCGTAACGGGCGGCGAGTGGGCCAAACGCGACCCTGGTGTTGGCGAGACGGGTGAGATCGCCGGCAAGGGCCGTGCAGTTTCCGGTCACGAAGGCGGCCTCCATTTCTCCTTCTTCCTGAAAAGGGAAGGGGAGAAACTTCAAGTTTTGCTGTGAGAACCAGGCTTGTAGGGCGACTTCGACCTCGGTTTCGGCGAGGAAGCAGATTTTCTTATCGTTCAGCCCGCTGGCATGGGTGAGATTCGCGGCAACAGGGACGAGGAAGCCTACGCCGTCGTAGAGCAGCGGTGGGCTGAACGCGATCCCCATCACGGTGGAGTGCTTGAGGTCAAGGGTTAGCGTCGGGAGCAGGTCTACCTTGCCGTTACCCAGACCCTCCATGCTGGCGACATCATCGGGATATGCGGTGATGGTAGTGCGGGCGGTCGGGCCCAGGATCGCGATTGCCACGGCCTTGCAGATGTCGGCGTCAAAGGCCTGGCGGGCGCCGTGGTCATCGGAGGTCGAGTATTCGGGCGTCTCCTGATTGATGCCGCAGCGGAGGGTCTTCGTTTGGCGGATGTGGTCGAGGGTGGAGGCAGCGTGGGCAGGGGAAACGGTGATGACGAGCAGGAGTAGAGGGGCGAGGCGCACCGATTTCCGGCAACGGTGGAAGACTGGAGTGAGTAATCCCACGATAACCTCGGCTACGCCTGGGTGATCATGGGGCACCCGGATTGGCGACGGTGTCATGGCGTCCAGTTGCCGGAGGTGGGAATTCCGGGGGTGGTATCAGGGCGGGGGTTGAAGTCGGCGGGAATGGGGTTGGGGCGACCGGTGTCGGTGGGACGTATCTGTAAAGCGGAGCATCCATGGCCGCCCATGTGGGGGAAGCTGGTGATCTCGGCCTCGGGAATCTCGGCGTAGTCGGGCGGCAGCGGTTCGGCGCGGCCGAGCAGGCGGCGGTTGTCGAACCCGGAGAGCAGATCGCCCACGCCGGGAACCTTATCGTCGGCAGGGCCGAGGTCTTTCTGGTGGTATTTGGCGACACCGATCGCGCGACCGCGCTCTTCGTCGGGGAGATCGGCGAGCGGGATCAGATTGAAGAGTTCATCGACGAGCTTGATGATGGAGCTGTGTTCGGCGAGTTCATGCGAGACGCCGTGGACGACGCTGTAGGGCGAGATGAGGATAGCTGGAATTCGCGGCCCCTGATCGAGCGGCAGGCCCGCGATGTTGCGCGACCGAACGCGCGGGCGGGCATGATCGTACAGACCGTCCGACTCGTCGTAGGTGATCAGGATGACGGATTGCGACCAGTAAGGACTGCGCGCGATGGCGTTAATCTCGCGCGCGAGCAGTGCTTCGGAGAGTTGCGAATCAGAGTACCCGGGGTGGTCGTCGTCGCCGTTGTAGACGGCGGCCAGGTTTGGGTTGGGATCGAGCGGCTTCAAGCCGAGGATGTTGCCGTATCCGCCGCGCACGTAGAAAACGCCGGAGGCTGGAAGATTCTTGGCTTCAATGTCGGCGAAGAAATCGCCCAGTCCGCGCATGTGCGTGTTGACGCCGGGATTGTTGGCAATGTACCCGAAGTATTGCGGAGCGTTATGGTGGACCACATACGTGTCATGCGAAGCAGTGCCGCTGCCGTCGGTGGGTTCGTGATCGTAGCCCTGTTGGTACCAGCCCCAGTTGACGGCGGCCACTCCGTGCCCGGCGATCTTCCGGATGTCGGCCTGAACGTCGATGAGATCGAAGGTTGGGTCATAGTCGGTGGCGGTGGTCTTCTCAATGTCGGAGCCCATGAAGGAGAGCGGCAACGTGGCGAAGGTGAGGTTGGGTGCGGGAGAACTGGATGGCTTGGGGTCAGGCTGCTTCGGGTGGTCGCCCTTGTCGAGCAGCGAGCCCCAATAGGGGCCGGGATCGGAGAGCATGGGAAGCGGGCTGCCGGAACCGCCACCGGGCTTCACGGCGTCCGGGTGCAGCATCCACTGAGTCTCGCCGGACTGGCCTGCGATCAGGGCGATGGCGTTGGGCGTGGATGGTCCGATGACCGTGTCGAAGAAGTGATCGAACAGGGTGAAGCGATCGGCGTAGCGCCACATAAAGGGCGCGGCGTCGCAGTCGATGTGGGACATTACGAGCTCGCCGAACTGCTTGCGCTCAAGGGAAGGGCTTTTGGACGGCTTGCTGTTCTCGAACGTGACTCCCTCTTCAGTGAGGGCGTAGCGGTCGTTGCGCGCGACCCCATGGGCATCCAGGTCGAGCTTATGAGCGATGGCGGTATGCGAGTGGTTCACCGAGGTTATGTCGGACGGGTAGAGCGGGACAGTTTTGCCATTCGCATCGACGACCGAGAACGGAATTTTGAAGGGAGAGATATAGGAAACCGTGCCGTCGACGTTGACGATCGGCTGCCTGTAGCCAGCGATTTCGGAGGGAGGATGGGAGTACAGGCCGTCTGCGCCGGGGTACGTAGCGAAGTAGAAATCGAAGGAGCGGTTTTCCTGAAAAAGCACGAAGACATACTTCACCTTTTCGCGCAGCAGTTTCAGCTTGGCATCGTGCGAGAGGACAGGTTCGCTGGCGGTAGCTAAAGTCCAGCGCTTGACGGCTTGGCTGGAGAGCGGGGCGATCTCCGGTTTAGCAGTCGAGGTCTGTGCGACACAGCAGGCTGGTGGAACAAGTATCAACAATGCGATGAGTCTGGCGGCTTGCATGAAAACCTCTCCAACTGCACAAACGGTCTGACGATCTCGCTGGCTATCCACGGGGGTCTTCACCATCTTCTCAGACGGCGACTCTGGAAGGACATCCATGCTGCGAAGTCTTACCATAGCGCGTTCAAGGTCCAGAGGGCGAAGCGATGGCTCCATGAGGGGGGATTGCGGCCATTCCCTTTTTGGAACTTGCCTTGATCACCAACGGCCGTTTTTTGTTCAAAAAGCGAGATGAAGATGGACTCTAGACACGTTGGCTGTGCCTGGATCCGTCATCGGCAGCAGCGATGAACCATCTTGTTGTCCTGAGTCTGGATTGCGAGACCAACTGTGGAGGGGTATCAATGCGGGTGCTGATTGTAGAAGATGATCGTTCGTTGGGTGCATTCCTAAAAACGGGATTGGGGTTCGAGGGCCACCGTGTCGAGTGGGTCGAGGATGGCGAGGCCGCGCTGGCCCATGTCTCGGCGGACCACCCGGACCTGATCCTGCTCGACCTGAGTCTCCCGAAACGAGACGGCATGGAGGTGCTGACGGAG
>PKWK01000286.1 GCA_003133205.1 Granulicella sp.
TCATCCACCATCGCGCGCAGCTTGGCGTTTATCTGCGCTTGAACAATGTCGCGGTGCCCGGCGTCTACGGCCCATCCGCTGACGAGCAGTTCAACCCAGGCAAGTAGTTTCTATCGCCGGACCGCCCAGCCCTAACTCACGGCCGCCGATACACCGTCCCATCCTTCATCACAAACTCGACGTGTCCGAGCGCGGAGATGTCTTCGAGCGGATTGCCTTCGACAGCGATGATGTCGGCGTAGAGTCCGGCCTTCAGTTCGCCGATCTGTCCGGCCCAGCCGAGCAGGCGCGCTCCGTTCAGCAGGTCGGCGCGGAGCACGTCTGCCGGCGACATGCCGTACTGCACCATCAGCTCCAGTTCGCGGGCCTGAGTGCCGTGCGGGAACGGGCCGACATCCGAGCCGACGACGAAAGGGACACCAGCGGCGAGTTGACGCTTGAACTGGGACGCGTGGAAGGCCTGTAGCGCCTTGAACTTTTCGCCCGCACGAGGCGTCTCGGGATGCTCGCCGAAGTACTCCATGATGGCGAATGTGGGCACGGCATAGATCCGCTTCGCCTTCATCTCGGCCATGGTGCGGTCGGAGAGGAAGTAGGCGTGGTCGATCGACGCGACTCCCGCGGCGACGGCGTAGGAGGCAGCGGGCTCGCCGGTGCAGTGGACCGCGACTCCCATGGCTCCAGGCGATCCGGCGGCGAGACGCGCGGACTCGACGACGGCTGCGTGAAGTTCGGCCTCGGTGTACTGGTAGAGCGTGGTGAAGACGCCGTTTGCGAGCGAGTCGGGGCCGGTTTCGTAAATCTTGGCGAAGTCGGCGCCCTCCTTATGCTGTTGGCGCATGACGCGGACAAGATCATCGGTCGAGTCGGCGTAATCGGCGTTCGATGGGACGTGCACGGCTGGGTTGTAGCCGAGGGCGTCTTCGTGGCCGCCGGTGATGTCGATGGCGTTGCCGCTCATCCTCATGCGCGGGCCAGGGATGAGGCCGGCGTCAATGGCATTGCGGACGGCCGTGGATGCGGAGCCTGCGCCTTCGGTGCCCATGTCGCGCTCCGCGGTGAAGCCGGCCATAAGGTCTGCCTTCGCCGCAATCTCCGCGAGGATGACGCGCTGCGGAACGCTCTCCTCAACCGTCTGCAGGTCTTCGGCTCCGGGATGCAGAAACAGATGCACGTGCGCATCGATCAACCCAGGCAGCAAAGTCCGGTCGCCCAGATCGATGACCTCGGCACCAGCCGGATGGTCGACGTGCTGGCCGGCGGCGACGATGCGCTCCCCAACCACGAGAACCTCGCCGGGCGAGACGATCTGTCCGGCGGCGACGTCGAGCATATGGGCAGCATGGAGGATGGTCGGCGGGGCAGGCGGCGCGCCCGCTCCCTGGGCCACGCAGTAGGACGCAGCGGATGCCACCAAGAAGACACTCAGCAACTTTCTCATCGTGAAAAGAGAATACCGCGTTCGGAAAGTGCAAACTGTGGCTCGAACCGGCGCAGACCTAATGTGAACCCGTATTCAGCTGTCGTTGCATCTGCTGAATCTGCTTTAAGTGCAGTGCGACCTGCTGTTCCGTCTGGAACCCGTCCGGTGACGCCAGACTGGGCATTCCGGTTGATTGTGTACTCGGGCCGCCAGTCGCACCTTGCAGGGTAGCCGGCTCAGCGGTCGAGCAGGATCGATAGTACTTCCGCGGGCGCGGCGGGACCATACTTGCCATAGACTCGCTGGTCGATGACACCTCCTGTAATCTTCATCCCGGTTTTTCTCGCGATTTCACGCAGAATCTGATTGAGGCTGGAGTTGTCTGCAGTGATCTCGAGCTGGCCTTGCAAGTAAGCGACCTCCGCTATACTTCCGGCTTGCTGCGGACCGGGAGCGGTGGGGCGCGCGGCAGGCAGGCTCGACGATTGTGCACAAGCGAGGCCGCCTCCGAGGAAGAAAAGACCTACGGTGCGGCACACAGGAGCGATGCGGTTCAACAGCATCTGGAATCTCCTCTCTTCAGCTCTAAACCCGCAATCTATACCGCCGCGGAGGTTCAGTTTACTGCGTGTTTTTGGCTGGCGGCGGAAAGTTCCCTGTCAATGATTTTCTCGAAAGTGGCGGCGGGTTGAGCGCCGCTGACGAATACACCGTTGACAAAGAATCCCGGAGTAGCGATGACGCCGGCGCTGGATCCCATCTTAAAGTCCTGGTCGACTTGAGCCCTGTATCGGCCGCTGCTCAAGCAGGCATCGAATTGCTGACCGTTCAGCTTAAGGGTGCGTGCGTCCTCGAGAAGGCCGTTACGATCTTGCTTGCCCGGATTGGCGAAGAGCAGATCGTGATACTCCCAGTACTTGCCTTGGTCAGCCGCACAGTGGGAGGCTTCGGCGGCCAGTGCCGCGTCGGGGTGCAATTGATTGAGGGGAAAATCCCTATATCCGAGGTTTACTTTTCCTGGGTACTTCGCTAGCAGCTCGGCGACCGTGGACTCCGCTTTGCGACAGAAGGGACAACTGAAATCGGAGAATTCGACGATGGTAATTGGCGCTTTGGGATCTCCCCTGAACCGTGCGGGATCGGCGGTCACTTCGACCTTGGGCGGGCTCAGAAGCATGACAAGCTCTCCATTGTTCATAGCCTGTTGCATGAGGTTCTGGATATAGACCATCCGCGCCTTCTGGATTGCCACGTCTTTCAACCCCTTTCGAACCTTGTCTTTCACGTCGTCAAAGGATTGGTTCCTCAGATCCTGGCGGGCCTCATAGCTCGCCCTCACTTGATCATCGGTCGGATCTGCAACTTTGGAATCAACTTCAGAATTGATAAGGTCGTCCAGACTAACTCCCTTCTTCTTCGCCTCGGCTTCGATCAATTTCCGATCCAGAACTGCATGCAGTGCCCGAAGCTTCACTGCATATACCTGCTCCATCATCCTCTGCAGTTGTGCCTGTTCAGTGGCCGGAAGCTGGTCCGTGTCAATGGGCTGCCCGGCAAAAACTGCCATCGGCTCCGAGGTCGGCTTCTGGGTCCCGTCTTGAGCAAGAACCAAGGAAGAGATACAAACGCAGGCGAGCCCTCCCAGCATTACCCGGCGGAACCAGGCACAACCCGAGCCGAGGCCGAATCGCTTTCCTGTACCGAAGACTGGCCGAAACTTCTCAATGTTCCAATGAACCATGGTCAGAGCACCTCAAAGCAGCTTGGATAAGACTTTAGGGAGTGACTTTGAACAGAGCGTACATCCCGTTATCAAAGTGTTCGTTCACGTGACAGTGGAAGAGCCATGTTCCGGGGTTGTCCGGCACCATGTCCGCGACCATCATGGCCATCGGTTCCAGGCTCAGGGTGTCGGTGCGCATACTGTTAGATAAAACAGTCTGGCCGTGCCAGTGCGGCGCGTGCACATCGTCTTCGTTGCTGTTCGCCATCAGGTACCAGCGCACGTGCTCGCCTTTCTTCATTGTCGGTAACGGCATGGTGCCCCGGATAAAGCCGTTCATCGTGTAGTACTCAAGCGTCTTCGCAAGATTAGGATTGGTGATCATCGAAGACGGATACTGCTGATCGTGCACAATATTCATCATCAAGTAAGCGCTGTCAGTCTCTTCGAATATGGCAAACGCGACCACAAATTCGCGATCCACCCCTTTGGGTGTTCCGTCCGGCTTCGTGGAACCCTTCCTGGAGATGATGATGGCCCAATCAGTCCGGAGTTCATGTCCCTCGACTCGTTGAAGTGCGAGTGGTACATCCACAGCATCGAGCTGGGATCTCCCGGCCCAGGGCCCGCACGCTCAGGAACACTCCACGTATACGTAAATCGTTCGCCGGGTTTGACTGCGTCGCCCTTCTTCGTGGCATCCGGCGGCACGGCCGCAGCCTCGCTGTAGTACGCGCCCTCGGAGTCCTTGTCGTACGACAACCCGTGGGCGTGCATGCTGCATATGATCGAAGAATTGTTCTTGAATACGATCTTGATCGTGTCACCCACCTCGGCGCGGATCAGTGGCCCGAGAATCCCAAGGTGCTCCCACTCCTGCGGACGCGGTTTCAAAGTCTTGAAAGTATCGTCCGTGTATTCGCGATACATCGCCTTGCGATACGAATTGGACTTGGCCGGTGGCACCGGGACCAATTCATTCTCACCGCGAAGTACATATGTTGGCGCGGTTCGCATATAGTTCCATTGCACGTCGTCCGCTGCGATGTAATAGGTGCGGATTTTGCCCGCCGAAGCTGCCTTCGCCTTCGCCGGCGTATGCATGTGCATGGCCCCGGAACTCGCTTCGCTGGGCGCTTGTGACTCCGAATGCGCGGAAACGGCCAGCAAGCCGGCCACAAAGTCCTACAAGGTACGGTAGCCGACGGTATCCTGGGCGATAGCGGGCGGAGCAGACGCAGCTCCAACCAGCAGAAGGATGGCGAGGAAGCAAAGCAGTTTGCGGAATCCTTCTGCCCCTGAGGATCGGGAGAAGATGGCAGACTCGGTCTTCCCTAAGCGGAAAGAGCGCCGAACGACGCTGCACACGTACGCAATGTGATCGCACGATTCGACCAGGCTAAGGTCGTCTCCGACGAAGAACGCAAAGAGGCCTTTTCACAACGTGAAGGCTACAGCGAAAAGTCTGGCGTCGAAATGAGAGAGACCGAGTGGAAGCAACTGGGCAGCAAGCCTCACACTTCAAATCCAGCGCACAAGAAAGCGAGCTAGCCAATCCCAACACTTCGAATACAGACCAGTTGACTACTGCTTGTCGTACACCAACTGGGTCTTCTGGGTGCTTCCCGGAGGCCCGAACTCTTCCTGCAAACTGCGCCCGTCCGCGCTGATCCGAAGGTAGCCCTGGTTCACAACCGTGCCATTGAACTTGTTCAACGTGGCAAGCTCCTGGGGACCCTGCGGCGTAATGGAAATGGTGAGTCCATTCGGGACGGAGGGACCGTGCATTGCCGCGTCCGAACCATCCAGGGTTACATCGGCATACTGACCGATGTCAGGAAATGCAATGTGCAACGTCTGGTCCTTCTGGGCCAACTGCAGATGTTTCGGACTCGCCGCGAAGGGCTTCGCGATCTTCCATCCGCCTGCGAAGCCCGTGGATCCAGAATCGCGCTCATAGGAACTCTCTGTCGGCTTCACCGGTTCCTTGCCACCGGTCGGAACCGACAGAACGGTCAGCAGTTTTCCATCAGCGGATAACTCCCAATGAGCGGTCCCCACCTCCTTGCCACTCTTTTTCGCGGCCGTGTCAAACACCAGCGGCGTCTTCTGTACGCAAGACATAGTCTGCTGCGGACTCGTGGGATACTCTTTTCCGTTACAAGCGAAGCTGTAACTGGTAACACCGCTTTCTACGTGGTATTCGCCTGCCGGGGTGATCGAGATCGAAAAGGCGGGCCCGGGAACACTGCTCTTCGACGTGTTCAACTGCCAGGTCCCGTTCCAAACATGGGAGCGTCCACACCCTGATATCGCAACCAACGGCAACAATCCGACAAGCGCCCAGCCAGGATAACTACTCTTCATGGGAATGCTTCTTTCAAATGTGAATGGCTAAGCACAAAACAAGGTTGCAGCTACCAGGATGAGGCTACTGGCAGCTGCAACCGCACGTTGATGCCTGTGAGGCTATTGATTAGCGAGCGAAGCGGCGACGGAGCGTGGTGATTCCGCCGAGTAGACCGGACGCGACCAGAACGATGGATGAAGGCTCCGGCGTCCCGGATGGCGGCGGCAGAGGCGTTCCACCAACTCCGGCGAATCCAAACGCCCATGTGCCAGAGGCGGTGTTTGGAGCTCCACCAGGACCGTTCGAAGCGAGGCCGAGTGCATAGACCTCCGCTGAATCAGTGCTGAGAGCGGCAATTGCGTCCGCCTCGTCGTTGGCTGCACCGTAGAAGATATCGAACGTTGTTGAGCCGCCCGCAGCAAGGCTTCCGAAGTCGAACGTAAAGAAGGAGCCTTGGTCCGCCGGACCAGCCGTGGTGAAGTTCGTGTTCGTTGTCCCGCCAAGGATCGCACTGCAAGCGGCAAGGGGATCAGGGGTGCAGAAGCCGTCGTCGTTGGAGAAAATCAGCGCAGAAGCAGGCACGCCACCGACCGTCACATACTCATTAAACTCGGTCGGAGGGATGTCCCAGTCCATGGAGCGGGTATATTCCACATTGGTCATCGCGGTGCTTCCGGTGTTGGTCAGAGTGACCTGGTCTTGGAAGAGCACTGTGTTTGCCGTCGACGGACTGAATGCCTGGTTGATGGTCAGCCCGGTGCCGTCCAGCGAGGTCTTGGAGGTTGCGGTGGAGGATGTGCTGGCGAAACTGACTCCGGAAATGTTGCTGGTGCCTCCATCGGCATTCCCCACATAGCCGGATGTAGTTCCGTTCACGGAAACGCCCCAACCTTCGCAGAAGCAGCCAGGCGCTATGCCGTCCGCATTCTGCGAGGCAAGATAAATGCCATAGAGGCCACCCGGAACATTAGAGGTTGATGGTAGACTACCTGCCCCCAAAGCTCCCAGCGCATCTACACCCAGTGAGACTTGACCACCAGGCAGAGTGATGACTGCCTGACTTAGACCTGCAACGGTGCAGGCAATCAAGCCCGTCGAGAAAACAGCAGAGCGACAAAGAAAACTCAAACGTCTCATGGGATTAGTCCTCATCTCATCTACCGCTGCATAGGAGGGCAGGTAGAGCTATGCCACAACGCAAGGTAGAGAAGCTGGCCTCATTACAGCAATCGGAGCTCCAGCTTGCCAATTCAGTAAAATCAATGACTTAGATAACCTGATTCGGGGACACACGCAAAGATTTGCACTTCAGAGGAAGTGATTTTCCTTGACTTTTGTCTTGTGGTTAGGGTAAAATAGAATGGTTGGAATACTGTACCTTGCGCAACGTGAGTCGCGCACTACGGATTAGCCAGCCTTCTCTGTCAACTCAGCCCAACGAGCGTAAAGCTCATCTGCGACAGCCTGCGCCTGCTCCATTTCGTGCAGCGCGGCGGTCAGCGCATCGGCGTTGGTGGCGACGCTTGGCTCGTCGAGCAGATCCCGGGCGGCGTTCAGGCGTTCTTCGGCAGCCTCTACCTTGTCTTCAATCGACGCATACTCGCGCGCTTCGAGGTACGAGAGCTTCTTCTTACTGGTGTTTGGTGACGCTGGCGCGGATTGCGCAGGCGTTGCGGTTGCGGTCGCTGAACTGCCGTCGCTGTTGGCCGAACCTTGTTCGCGTTGCCACTGCTCCCACTGCGAGTAGTCGGCGAACGTTTCGGCGTGGCCGAGTCCGTCGAGGCCAAAAACGATGGTGGATACGCGGTCGAGCATGTAGCGGTCGTGCGTGACGAGGACGAGTGCGCCGGCGTATTCGAGCAGGCTCTCTTCGAGGATCTCCAGCGTGGCGATGTCGAGGTCGTTGGTGGGCTCGTCGAGCAGCAGCACGTCGGCGGGCTCGAGCATCAGCTTGGCAATTAAGACGCGCGCGCGTTCGCCTCCGCTGAGCCGACCGACGGGCTGGTTGAGTTGCTCGCTGGTAAAGAGAAATTTCGTTGCATAGCTCGCGACGTGTACGACGCGGCCTTGATAGACGACCGAGTCGGAATCCGGCGCGAGAGCGCGGCGCAGCGTGACACCCTCTTCCAACTCACGCATCTGCGAGAAGTAAACGATCTTCAGCGAGGCGGCTTTCTTGATCCTGCCTGCCGTTGGTTCGAGTTCGCCGGTAAGCAGGCGCAGCAGCGTGGTCTTGCCGCTGCCGTTGGGGCCGACCAGGCCAACGCGCATTCCGTTGGTGATGAGGAAGTCGAGGTGCTCGACGATTTTATTTTCGGTCGCACCCTCACCGAAACTCAGGGCTACGTCCTCGAATTCGACCAGGCGCTTGGTCTGGCGATCGGTGGCGGCAAAATCGATTCCGGCGGTCGAGGTCTGGACGCGCTGGTTGACGTCGCGGAGCTGGCCGATCAAATCCTGCGCGTTGTCGATACGAGCCTTCGCTTTGGTGGAGCGGGCCTTCGGGCCGCGGCGCAGCCACTCGACTTCGATCTTGACTCGATTCTTCAGGGCGTCCTGCAATTTGGATTGCGCTTCGAGGTAGGCTTGTTTGCCTTCGATGAACTTCGAGTAGGTTCCCTTCACGCGCAGCAGGCCTTCGGCATAGACGCGGTTGAGTTCGACGATCTCCGTGGCGACGTTCTCGAGAAAATAGCGATCGTGGCTGACCATGACGCAGGCGAAGGCGGCTTCGTTCAGCAGCGCTTCGAGCCACGCGATTCCGGCGAGGTCGAGGTGGTTGGTTGGCTCGTCGAGCAGCAGCACGTCGGGATGCGTAACGATGGCTTCGGCGATGGCGAGGCGCTTGCTCCAGCCACCGGAGAGCGTCGCGGCTTCGGCGTCGAGGTCCGGAAAGCCGGTGCGGCCGGAGGTCTCGCGCAGGCGGCCTTCGTGTTCGGCGTCGGCGACGTTGGCGGCAGTGAGCGCGGCTTCGAGCACGTCGCGGACGGTGAGGCCCGGCGCGAAGCTCGACTCCTGCAGCACGTAGGCGATGCGGGCGCGCTTGCGGGTGGCGACGTCGCCGGAGTCGGCGTCCTGTTCGCCCGCGAGGACGGCGAGTAGCGTGGACTTGCCGGCGCCGTTCGGGCCGATCAGGCCGATGCGGTCGCCGTCGGATACAGGGAAGCTGATGTCCTGGAAGAGCGGTACGGCGCCAAAGCGCTTTGAGAGACCCTGTGCGTTGAGAATTGGCGGCATGACTTTATTCTAATTTGCACTCGTGCTCCGTGCCGGTACCTGGCCAGGCTACGATCAACGGTGCAGCGCTGCCTGTTTCTTTCCAGCAATCAACGAGTAGCTGCCCTTGACGATCTCCGACACTTCTTTCCAATCAACTCTGCCAACATCCAGCCGGAGGCCAACCCAACCTCTTGGCCCGACGTACGCAGGCATGTAGAAACGCTTCGGACTGGCGGAGACCAGCGCGGCATTTTCGCCCGGCAGAACCTTGCACGCCAAGCCGACGATGTCGTCGCCATGATGGTCGTTCAGAAAGTACGCGAAGGTCTTTTTCTTTACCTTGAAGGCCGCATGCGAGCCGCAGATCTCGCGCTGCGCCTGCGGCAGTGCAAGGCATATCTCTGTCAGCCGTTTCAGATGATCTTCTGCCATGATCGTTCCAAGAGTCTCTAGTCGAGGTCGAAGTCGCGGAGGGGACGTTCGTCCATGGGCTTTTCTTTGGCTTTCTTGACGGCTTCGGCGAACTTCTTGGCCATGAGGTCGTCCTTGTTTTTGTGAGCGTCGACGGACTGGGCGAAGAGGGATTCGCGGCGGGCGTCGGCTTCGCGGAGGGCTTTGGCGGCGTCGGTGAAGTCCTCGAACATGCGCTTGCGCGGCGCGGGAGTGTGCGCAATGATGGCGCGGGTGACGGGGTCGACCTTCAGCATCGCTCCGCAGTCTGGACAGGTTATTTCAAACGCTTCGTCGCTCAGGCCCATGGTGGTTCTCCTCTTTGTCGGTCTTCATTCTATGACCGAGGAGGGGTGATGGGAAGGGAGGGGCAAAATGCAAGACTTGGTTGTCCGAAGACAAGAACAAGCAAAGAAAAACACAGGGGTCCTTCACTGCGTTCAGGATGACGACCGGGGGTTGTACACCGGCATTTGCTTGCGTCAGAGGCGGATGACGATATGCCCGGGACACTGGTTGGCGGCTTCTTCGACCAGGCGGGCGATAAGGCCGGTGCCGGGAGCGGCGGCGGGCGCTTCGGTCTGGGCGGCTTCGTAGGCGGCGAGGAACCAGATGCCGGCGCTGACGCGCTCCTGGGGATGGCCTTCGGGGAAGAGGTGCAGCGTCATGGCCTCGGCGTGCTTGCGCAGGCTGGCTTCCTTGTTGAGTTCGAAGGTAGCGGCGAGGCGGCGCAGGCGGTCCATCTGGTAGCGCATCTTCGAGGCAGAGACCTCGGCGGAGCGGCCCAGGCTGGCGTCGAGCGTGCCGAGATAGTCCTGCGCGGCGGTGAGCGCTTCGGCGAGGGCGTTGCCGGCGGCGGCGAGGCGGCGCTTGGCTTCGATAGGCATGGCTCGTGCGCCGAGACGCTGGGCGAGCTCCTCGGGCGGGCTCATTGCGTCGGGCAGGGAGACCTCGTGCTGCGCCATGATCGCGCCAATGGCGGGCTCGATCAACGTGGCGGACAGGCGCGGGAGGATGGGCGTGATGCGACACAGAATGCGCTCGTAAAGGACAGCGCTCTGCGCGAAGTAGGCGACCTCGGCGGGGCCGCCGATGTAGGCGGTGGTGGGCAGGATGGTGTCCTGAAAGACCGGGCGGAGGATGGCGTTGGGGCTGAGGCGCTCGGGGGCGGAATCGAGGATGGTGAGGAGGTCGGCGGTGGAGTAGAACTGCGCGGAGTTCCCGGCCCCGGCCTTCCAGGTGCCGTCGGGCAGGCGGCGAAGGGCGTGGCGTTCCTGCGAGCCGTTTGCGTCGCCGACGAGGAAGAGCAGCGAGGCGCCGGGCTTGACCAGGACCTGCGCGTGATAGCCGGAGGATTCGAGTTCGGCGGCGCGTGCTAGAAGGGCGGTTTCGAGGTCTTCCGCGTGTTCGATGGCGTGGCGGAGGGCGGGCGCTCCGAGGGCGTGGAAGTCGTGACCGGCGGCGTCCATCACGATCAAACCTTGTTCCGCGAAGAGGCGCGTCATCAGGCGGGCGAAGGCGCTGCCGAAGGTCGGGGGCTCGGCGTTGTCTGCGCGATGCGCGTAACACTCGCGGAGGAGGTCGCAGATGGGGGCGTGGCTGAGGAGGTCGCTTGCCTGATCGAGCAGGCTGTCGATGGGGCCATCGAGAGCGATGTTCCCAACTGGCGCGGCATGGTGCGGAGACTTCGCGCCGAGGCGCAGCGTTTCGACGGATGTTTTGGTAAGCAGCGAGACCTGGTCGACCTCTTCGAGATCGTGGTCCTCGGTGGCGAGCCAGAAGATGGGGACGTGTTCGACGCCGGTCGCGGCCGTCGCCTGTTTGGCGCGAGCTACGGCGGTGGCGGCCTTGAGCAGGGTGAGCAGCGGGCCTCCGAGCAGACCGACCTGCTGGCCAGTGACGACAACTCGTGCGCCACTGCGAAGCTTTGCAATGTTGGCGAGCGTTGCGGGGCCGGCACCAAAGGCGAGGCTCTGACGCTCCAGCGCATCGGCCAGGGCCGCGGCGTTCGCGCTCGGAGCGGGCGGACGCATCCATGTGCGGCCGAGCGGCTCTGCTCCGTACCACGCGCGCACCGGCGATGCTGCGCCGCTCTCGCCCATTGCGAGGAAGTCGCGAAAGAGCTTCGTCGTGTGCGGCAGCGTCGCGATGGGATAACACTCAGTGCTCATCAAAATCCTCTAAACGGAGCCCACATCCTTGGACCAAACCTTGACCTGTCAGCGCGGCGCAACTCTCCCATCGATTGGAACATGCATCCGATTGGATGCGCCATTTGCCGCCCCGATGCAGGATGATACCGTAGACCTATGGTCGCCCCATCCACCAAGCCCAAAAAGTCCACCTCAACCAAGAGTAAGCCCGCGAAGCCCGTTGCGGGAAAGACCGCACCCGGGGTGAAGCGCGCCGGCAAGGCTAAGCTTCTCTCATCGAAGCTTGCGTACAAGGGTAAAGTATTCAACGTGTTCACCGACACGCTGATCGAGCCGGGCGGGCATCGCAATGTGCGCGACGTGATCCGGCACAACGGCTCGGTGGTGATCCTTGCGGTGGATGAATCGAAGAATCCGGCGGACCCGGACGTGATTCTGGAGCGGCAGTATCGCCATGCGGCGGGGCAGTTTTTGATTGAGCTGCCGGCCGGTACGCGGGACCCGGGCGAGGCTCCGCTGGCGGCGGCGAAGCGCGAAATGATCGAGGAGACAGGCTATCGTGCAAAGCGCTGGACGATGCTGCTGAAGTACTTCGCCAGCCCCGGTTTTCTGGGCGAGTGGATGCAGATTTATCTTGCGCGCGACATTCGCCAGGGAGAGGCGAAGCTGGAGGAGGACGAGAATCTCGAGGTGTTTCGCATGCCTCTGTCCGAGGCGATGAAGTTGGTCGCGGAGGGCAAGATTCACGACGGAAAGACGCTGGTTGGGCTCTCGCTGTATGACGCGGCGCGGCGGGATGGCCGGTTGTAGACGCTGCGGAATACTCGAACGTAACAAATTCGATTTGAACTCGGGCGCGCTGATGAAGCTAAGAAAACTAGCCACCGGACTGGCTCTCGTCGTAGCCGGCGCCGTATTGACACTGGGCCACTTCCGTCTATGGATTGCGACCTATCCCGATGCCGGAGATCCCAAGAATCTCTCTTATGTTCTGTGGAAGCACGGTCTGAATAGTGACATTGATCTCGACATGGCACTCGGTACGATGACCCACGACGTTGCGTCCGAAAATCGGGTTATCGGGCTCACTCCCACCGAATTGCAAGCTCGATTTGGCTACACGAAGACGTACGAGCAAGTAAGTACGTACCTACAGCTCTGCGATACCCCGAACGGCACGGGAGATCACGACAATCACTCAGTCGTCCATGACATTCTGTACCTTCGAAATAGCAATTACATGGTGATGATGAAGAATGGTCGTGCAGCCGACCTGATTCTATGCAAAGGATATTGAAGGGTCGTGAAATCCCTCATCGCGGGGCGAGTTGTTTAGGGGTCAATTCGGTGACGATCTCTTCGGCGACTTCGGCGGCGGGTTCGAGTGCGTCGAGGTCTTCGTCGGTGAAGGTCTCGCCGAGGCCTCCAAAGCGGCGCTCGCGCTTCTGGTAGTTCTGGATGGCTTCGAGCAGGTGGATGCCGCGGAAGTCGGGCCAGAGGCGGTCGGTGATGAAGATTTCGGAGTAGGCGATCTGCCAGAGCAGGAAGTTCGAGATGCGCTGCTCGCCGGAGGTGCGGATGACCAGGTCGGGATCGGGCATGTGTGCGGTATACAGGGCGCCGCTGATGTGGTGCTCGTCGAGGCGGGCTTCGAGGCCGTCAACCTGGATGAGGTCTTCGAGCGAGCAGCCGCGCTGGTGGGCCTCGGCGATGAGGTCGGTGAGGATCTTGCGGGCGGCGTCGACGATCTCGGAGCGGGAGCCGTAGTTGAGGGCCAGGGTGAGGGTGGTGCCAGTGTTGCGGGCGGTGGCCTCGGATGCCCACTGCATGGTGTCCTGCACCTCGCTGGGCAGCTCGCAGATGCGGCCAATGTACTCCATGCGCACGTTGTTGTCGTTCATGCGCTTGACGTTGCCGACGAGGTAGCTGCGCAGCAACTTCATCAGGAAGTTGACCTCGGACTTGGGCCGGCGGAGGTTGTTTTCCAGCGAGAAGGCGTAGAGCGTGATGAAGGGGAGATTGATGCGCGAGGCCGTCTCGACGACGAACTGGACGCTTTCGGCACCCTGCTGGTGGCCGAGGAAGCGCTTCAGGGCGCGCTTGCCCGCCCAGCGGCCGTTGCCGTCCATGATGATGGCGACGTGCTGCGGAATCTTTTGTGGGTCTAGCTGGGCGTAGAGGGCGGCCTCTTCAGCCGAAAGCTCGTGCAGGCGTGAGCAGGGTTGGAAGACCGGCCTGGTTATGGATGCGCGCAAAAGGCGACCTCGCAGGGTATGACGCTAGCATACGCCTTTGGGGTGTGCATTTATCTCATGCGTGGCAGGTGGCGGATCAGGTCATGCTCAAACCCGGCTGCTGGAGTTCGTTACACTAGAGAGCGAATGTCCACGCAAATAATTCGCCCCGCCCGCACCCTGCAAGGTTCCCTCGCTATCCCCGGCGACAAGTCCATCTCTCACCGGTACGCCTTGCTGGCGGGCCTCGCTGAAGGCACCACGCGCCTCTCGAACTTTTCGACCGGGGCCGACCCGCATTCGTCGCTCGCGTGCATGGAAGCGCTTGGAGCTACGGTCGTCGAGAAGGGCGTCGGCGTGGCCGCGACGATTGAGGTTACGGGCGTCGCGGGAGCCTTCCGCCAGCCAGGTGCGGCGCTGGATTGTGGGAACTCCGGGTCGACCATGCGTATGCTGGCGGGGCTGATCGCGCCTCATCCGCACACCTTTACCCTGATTGGCGATCACTCGCTAACGCTGCGTCCGATGGAGCGTATCAGTAAACCGCTCAGCGAGATGGGAGCGAAACTTGATCTTGTGGATGGACATGCTCCGATCACCATTCGTGGCGGCCCGCTGCGCGCTATCGACTTCATTACGCCCATCCCTTCGGCGCAGGTGAAGACGGCGGTGCTTTTTGCTGGACTGCAGGCAGACGGGACCACAAGTCTGTCGGAGGCCATCCGCACGCGGGACCATTCCGAACACGCGCTCAAGGCTTTCGGCGCGCGGCTCACACGGTCTGGCGACAAGCTATCGATTGCGGGCGGGCAGAAGCTCAAGGCTATCGACGCCACCGTTCCCGGCGATATCTCGTCCGCGGCATTCTTTCTGTGCGCGGCGCTGCTCTTCCCCGACTCCAACCTCGTGCTCGATTCGCTCGGCATGAACCCCACGCGTGCGGCGCTGCTGGACGTGATCACTGCGCTCGGGGGCCGCATCAAGGTGCTGAACGTCGAGGAGCACTTTGGCGAACTGATTGGGAGCATCCTGGTGAACCGGGGTGGCACGACTTCGGGAGCACCTTTTACGATCAGGGGAGCGCTCACGGGGCAGGTCATTGACGAGCTTCCGGTGCTCGCCGCGATCGCTCCCTTTACCGCGAATGGCCTTATCATTCGCGACGCACAGGAACTGCGCGTCAAGGAATCCGACCGCATCGCCCTGGTCGCAAAAAATCTCCGCGCCATGGGAGCTGAGCTTACCGAGCAACCGGATGGGCTGGAAATTCCTGGCAACCAGAGCCTGCACGGGGCGCAAATCGACTCGGGAGACGATCACCGGATTGCCATGGCTTTTGCGATTGCGGCTCTGCGCGCTACGGGTGACACTGAAATCCACGGTGCCGACTGCGCCGCTATCTCGTTCCCGGAATTCTTCACTTTACTGGACGCGCTCGCCCAACGTTAGAGTTCATCAGGTTGTGAGATGGTCGATGTCCGATAGGCCAGCCTCAATCCTCAGCTCGCGCGTCGCCGCTGCAGCCGGATACAGGTTCGTCAGTTCTCCCAGCGCCGCGATCACACTGTCCGCCGATACCTCGTCGAGCCTATAGCCCTCCGGCATATCTTCCCGGTCCGGGCCCCGCAGAANNGCCCCAGCACCACCATCGGGACACCTGCCGCCCGCCCCACATGCATCGTGCCGGTGTCCAGGGTGACCACGTAGTCGCTCGCGGCGAGCACGGCGGCAAGTTCACTTACCGTGGTCTTCCCCGCGAGCGACGTCCCGACGCCTCCTGCAGCCTGGCGAATCGCATCGATCGCCGCCGCATCTCCGGAGGTCCCGACGTAGACCACCGCACATCCGTGCACGCGGGCCGCATGGTCGATCACTTGCACAAATCGGTCCGTATGCCAGCCGGTGCTCTGCCCACCGCTGTTCTGGGTCACCATTACCAGAAGCGACCGCCCATCGGGATTGGCGTCGCGCAGGAGAGCCTTCGCGGCGGCCACATCTCGCTCCGAGAAGAAGACACGCGGCTGGGAGACGTCCGCCTCGCAGCCAATCAACTTCGCGAGCCGCAGGTTGTTGCGGATCAGGCTCAGCCCCTGGTCGTACGCCAGCGGCCTTTGGTAGAGCGCAGGCGCCTGCGTATACCCTCCGCGCCATGCGTCTGTCCCAAGCAGCGCCATCAATGCGATCCGCGTCCGCTGGTCGGAGGCTCCCGTGAGCACGCAATCCGGATGAAAGCCGCACGTCCGAAGCTCTTTTCGCAAGCCGCGCACTGCTGCGCCGAGATCCGTCGTCGGATCGGGCGCCTCGATGAGACGGTCGACAAACCGCGAGTGGCGCAGCACCTGCAGTCCAAGGCCGCGCGTGGCAACCGCAATCTCGACCTCCGGCCTGGATCGCTTGATCGCCTCGAACACCGGCGTCATGTGCACCAGGCAGCCGAGGGGAAGCCGGTATTCGAGAACGAGCACCCGCCGCACCTGGGCCGGTTCCACCTTCCTCGTCTTGCTCCGCAACACTCTCTCGGCGGCAAGCAACATCCCAGCCAGCATGCTCCGTCCTCTCACACATCGTGTTCGCCCTTCGATTGTATCGACCTGTAGCGGCAGCGGCGCTTGAGCCACCATTGAGACCGAGGATGAGCATTTGCGGCGGCATCCTTTTGAAATAAAGTAGGTAGGAAGACAACTGCAATGAATCACGGTGCGGAGTGAAGATGAAGATGCGGCATTTCCTGATTGGCGCGGCTATCAGCCTCGCGCTGTTGTCGATGCCTACGGTGATACAAGCCCAATTCGCCGGAACCGGCGAACGCGATAACTTTCGCGACACGACAGTTCTCAGGCCGCCTGCGGGCAGCAAGGTCGCGTTGATCGTGTTCGAGGATCTTGGATGCCCTGCCTGTGCGAGAGCCCATCCATTTGAGGTAGAGGCCGTGAAGCAGACCCACGTGGCGCTGCTGCGGTACGATTTTCCGCTGGAGGCGCACGTTTGGACGTTTGAGGGCGCGGTGTGCGCACGTTACATCCAGGACACTTTTGGGCCGCAGCTTGCCGAGGAGTTTCGCAGCACCGTCTTCAAGTCGCAGAGTATGATCTCCAGCGAGGACGACGTACGCCAGTTCACATCCAGATGGCTGCAAAAGCGTGGGAAGAAGATGCCGGCCGTTCTTGATCCTGGCGGGAAGCTGGCGAAAGAGGTGACCGCCGACCGCGAGTTGGGAATGCTACTCAACGTGGAGTGGACTCCCACAGTCGTCGTCGTCACCAGGAATAACTACCAGGTGGTATGCGGGACCAAAGACGGAGCCAACGATCCTTCTCAGATTCAGGCGGTCGTCAAAGGGGCGATCGCGCAGACACGTTGAGGCCGGTCACATCTTGTAACGGCCCAGATCGTCGTCGTTCAGATTCTCGAGGAGGCGTCGCGCCTCTTCCCCATCCATATTCTGCTGGTCTCCCGTCATTTGCCTGGCGTTGTCCAGCACCGCGCGGCTGGCATAGATGGGGCAGTCCCATCGCAGCGCGAGCGCAATCGCATCCGAAGGCCGGGAGTCGATCGCCACCGTCTCGCCATCTTGTTCCATCCAGATCACCGCGTAATACGTATCGTCGCGCAACTCGGAGACGACCACCTTGCGCACCACAGCATTCAGTCCCCGCGCGAGATTGCGCAGCAGGTCGTGGGTCATCGGCCGCGGCCGCGTAATCTTCTCCAGCTCTTCGGAGATCGCATTCGCCTCGAAGATTCCTACCCAGATCGGCAGCACGGTATCGCCTGCCACATCCTTCAGGACGACGATGGGCATGTTGGTCAGCGGATCGATCATCAGGCCGCGGATCTGCATCTCCACCTCGGCCTTCGCCGCCGCGGTCGCGGAATCTCCGTGCTCGGCCCCGATCTTCATCAGCCCGCCACTGCCTCGCCTACGAGGCTGTTGGGAAACGTCTGCGTGATTCTTACCGGCAGGTAGCTCCCCATGGCCGGCAAAATCGGTTGCGCTGTGGTGAAGTTCACCGTCTTGTTCTGAGAACTGCGCCCTACCACTTGCCCGCGCGGGTGATTGTATCCCTCGACCATCACCTCCATCACCTGGCCGAGGTGACGCGCATAGCCCTTGCGCTGCACTTCGCGCTGGCGGTCGAGCAGCACCTGCAGGCGTCGCGACTTCTCCTCATCCGGGATCGAGTCTGCCATGGTGATTGCCGGCGTATTGGGTCGCGGCGAGTACTTGAAGCAAAACACCGCGTCGTAGCCAACTTCCTCAAGCAGAGTCGCCGTGTCTTCGAGGTCCTGCTCCGTCTCACCCGGAAAGCCGACGATGATGTCCGAAGTCATGCTGATCTCGCGCCTGGCCGCCTTGATCCAGGCGATGCGCTCGAGGTACCAGTCCCGCGTATACTCGCGACTCATTGCCTTGAGCACCGCGGTCGACCCCGACTGCACCGGCAGATGGACATGGTCGCACAGCGTCGGCATCGCGTCGATTGCTTCGACAATGTCCTTGGTAAAGTCCCTTGGGTGGCTGGTGGTAAAGCGCACGCGGCGAATGCCGGCGACGGTCCCGACAGCGGCGAGCAGTTCGGCAAACGTCATCTTGCCGCTGGGGTCGCGATACGAGTTCACATTCTGCCCGAGCAGTTGGATCTCGGTGAAGCCCACGTCGGCCATACGGCGGGCTTCCGCCAGGACCGAGTTGGACGCACGCGAACGCTCTTTTCCTCGCGTGTACGGGACGACGCAGTAGGCGCAGAACTTGTCGCAACCCTCGACGATCGTGATGTATCCGCGATGGGGATTGCCGCGCGAGGTAAACTCCGTGTCGAATGTCTCCTCGGTCTGGCGGTCGTCCAGGCCAGTGATGCGCGATTCGCCGGCTTCGAGCCGCACCAGCATCTGCGGCAGGTTTTGGTAGGAGGCCGACCCGCTGACGAGCGAGACATAGGGCGCGCGGTCGAAGATTTTCTCGCCCTCCTGCTGCGCCACGCACCCGAGCACAGCGAATTTCTTGCCCTCGCCCTGTAACCTCTTGTATTCATTCAAACGGTGAAAGACCTTCTGTTCCGCTTTATCGCGAATCGAGCAGGTGTTGTAGAGGATAAGACCGGCGTCGGCCTCATCCTCAACGCGCATGTAGCCCTCATGCTCGAGAGTGCCGATGACCTTTTCCGAGTCATGGGCGTTCATCTGGCAGCCGAACGTCTCGATATAGAAAGTCTTCGTCACCATATCAGTATATCGGGCAGCAACGGTTGCGCGGAATACCTTAATAATTGAATAGCATATAGCGCAGTGTTGGCCGTCACAGCGCATGGATAATGCGAGCCGCTAGTCTTGTCTATGTGCCACGCATGTAGTGGCAGGTCGTCGGACTTGACCTAGAGGAAGGCGCTTATTCATCGCAGTTTGATGCTGGCGCCTCATCGGAATTTCACCGCGCTCTTTGCCGGAGCGCTATCTCCTGTAAACTGCGATTTGGATGAAAAATGCCGAAAAACATTGACGTGACCGAGCTGATTCTCCGAGATGCCCACCAGAGCCTGATGGCTACGCGGATGTCCCTGGAAGATATGATTCCGGCGTGCGCCGATCTGGACCAGGCGGGTTTCTGGTCCGTGGAATGCTGGGGCGGTGCGACGTTTGATAGCTGCATTCGGTTCCTCAATGAAGACCCGTGGGAACGGCTGCGGACCTTCCGGAAACTGATGCCGAATACGCGGCTGCAAATGCTGTTGCGGGGACAGAACCTGCTCGGCTATCGCCACTACGAAGACAATGTCGTGGAGCGGTTTGTCGATAGGGCCTCGGAAAACGGTATGGACGTCTTTCGGGTGTTCGACGCGCTGAACGACATTCGCAATCTTAAGTGTGCGGTCGCGGCAGTGAAGAAGGCAGGCAAACACGCCCAGGGAACGATCTGCTACACGACCAGCCCGCTACATACGACTCCGCAGTTTGTAGCGATGGCCCAGAGATTGCTGGACTTGGGATGCAACTCCATCTGCATCAAGGACATGGCGGCGCTGCTGAAGCCGCAGCCAGCCTACGATATCGTAAAGGGAATCAAAGATGCATGCGGCCAGGACGTGCGCGTGCAGGTGCATGTACATTCGACGACCGGAGTCACTCTGGTCAGCCTGATGAAGGCTATCGAAGCGGGCGCGGACTGCGTCGACACGGCGATCAGTTCGCTGAGCCTTGGGCCGGGACATAACCCGACCGAGAGCCTGGTGGAGATGCTGGACGGTACAGGCTATACAACCAGCCTCAGCAAACAGCGACTGCTGAACCTGAAGCGCTACTTCAACAAAGTGCGGCCCCGTTACGCGGAGTTCCTCTCCAACATCACTGGAGTAGAGACGGAGATCTTCGATAGCCAGATTCCCGGCGGGATGATCTCGAACATGGAGAGCCAGCTCAAGCAGCAGGGAGCCGGCGATCGTATGGCCGAGGTGCTGGAGGAAGTGCCGCGCGTCCGCAAGGATGCAGGCTATCCACCGTTGGTCACGCCGTCGAGCCAGATTGTTGGCACGCAGGCCGTCTTCAACGTGCTGCTGGGACGCTACAAGGTGCTCTCGGCCGAGTTCGCCGACCTGATGCTGGGGTACTACGGCGAGACGATTGGGCCACGCGATCCGGAGTTGGTGGAGCAGGCAGCGAAGCACGCGAAGAAGCAGCCCATCGACACTCGACCGGCGGACTTGCTGAAGCCGGAGTGGCAGGAGCTGCGCACAACGGCTATCGAGCAAAAGGGCTGCGACGGCACGGATGAAGACGTGTTGACCTATGCGATGTTTCCGCAGGTGGCGGTCAAGTTCTTTGCCACGCGCTCGCAGGGCCCGAAGAACCTTGGGAAGGACCCCAATGCAAAGCCCGCTGCTGCACCCGCGCCGGCTGCCGCCAGCGGGAACGGTGTAATGCGCGAGCCGGTGACGTACGACGTAAAACTAAATGGGACTACGCATAAAGTGACGGTTTCAGCGAGTTAAGAGAGCGGATGATGGCGACGATTCTGGAAGAAAAAGTAACGACCCCGATGCAGAAGAAAGTCGAAGAGCTGAAGAAGCGTCGCGCGAAGGTGATGCTCGGCGGCGGCGCCGACAAGCTCGAGAAGCAGCGCAAAGCCGGCAAGCTGACCGCACGCGAAAGGATCGAGGCACTAGTCGATCCGGACAGCTTTGAGGAGAACGGCTTGTTTGCCGAACATCGCTCGACCATGTTCGGGATGGAAGGCAAGGACATGCCCGCGGACGGAGTGGTCACGGGTGCCGCATCGGTCGCTGGACGGCTGATCCATCTGGCCAGCCAGGACTTTACGGTTGGGGGCGGATCAGCCGGCGAGGTGCATTCGATCAAGGTCGCAGAGATCATGATGCATTCGCTGAAGACCGGTTCCCCCTTCATCTTCATTAACGATTCCGGCGGCGCGCGCGTGCAGGAAGGCATCGATTCCCTCTCCGGGTACGGCAAGGTGTTTTACGCGAACGTGATGCTTTCGGGGTCAGTTCCCCAGATTTCGTTGATCTGCGGGCCTTGTGCAGGTGGCGCGGCCTACAGCCCGGCCTTGACCGACTTCATCATCCAGACGCGCCAGGCGCAGATGTTCATTACCGGACCGCAGGTGATCAAGGGCGTTACGGGCGAGGACGTCACGGCAGAAGAGCTGGGTGGCGCGGATACCCACATGACCAAGTCGGGCGTGATCCACTTCATCGCCAACGACGATCGCCATGCGATGCAGCTCTGCCACAAGCTGTTGAGCTTCCTGCCATCGAACAACCTCGAAGACCCGCCGCATGTGGAAGGCGATCGTAACGTGGATGCGGACCATGATCTCTGCGAGTTGGTCCCCACGGACGCGAAAAAGGGCTACGACGTGCGCGGCGTCATTACGCGCATTGTCGATTTCGAAGATTTTCTTGAAGTGCAACAGGGGTACGCCACCAACATCGTGGTCGGATTTGCGCGAATCACCGGGCGAAGCGTCGGCATCATCGCCAACCAGCCCTCGGTGCTTGCCGGAGCGCTGAACATCAACGCCTCGAACAAGGCGTCGCGCTTCATCCGGTTCTGCAATGCGTTCAATATTCCGCTGGTGACACTGGTCGATGTCCCCGGATTCATGCCGGGAACGGAGCAGGAGTACGGCGGAATCATCCGGCACGGCGCAAAGATGTTGTTCGCATACTCAGCAGCGACCGTCCCGAAGATCACGGTGATTCTGCGCAAGTGCTACGGCGGAGCCTATCTCGCGATGTGCGGCAAGGATCTCGGCGCAGACCGCGTCTTTGCCTGGCCTACAGCGGAGATTGCCGTCATGGGTGCTGAAGGGGCGGCGGAGATCGTATTCCGCAAGGATATCCAGGAGGCCAAGGACAAGAAGGCCAAGCGGGCCGAACTGGTGGAGCGCTACCGGGAGGCTTTCTCCAACCCCTATGTCGCGGCCGGACGGCGCCTGGTCGACGCGGTGATCGAACCCTCGCAGACGCGACGGCACGTATCGCAGGCGCTCGAGTATCTGCAGACCAAACGGGAACTCCGTCCGCCGAAGAAGCATGGGTTGATGCCACTGTGAGAAACAACGGACCTGCAATCGGCAAACAGGAAACGAAGATGAGTGAATCTGGTTCCGACGATCTGCGCGCAACACTTCAGGACATCCTGGCACAACTGGCGAATCTCGCCCAGCGGGTGTCCGGGCTGGAAGAGCTGGCCTCGATGGGCGGAGGAGAATCAGCGCCCGCTGCGGTTTCGCGTGAGGAGGAGCCGCGCGTCTCCGAGCCACCCCCAACAACTTCGTCCATGGCGGTCGTGGCAGGCATCTCCGAAGAGGAAGTGCTTGCCATCTCCGCCGCTATTGCGGCTTGGCTTGGAGTGCATGCACACATCCGCCAGATCCGCCTCATTCGCACCGGCGCTTGGGCTCAACAAGGCCGTGTGACCATACAAGCGTCGCACCGGTTGTACCACTAAGAGATTCATGAAACTAAAAATCACGATCGATAGTAAGCAATACGAAGTGGATGTCGAGGTCGCGGAAGTCGAAACGTCCGGCCCGTCACGCCTCCATGCGGTGGAGTCTGCCGCAGCCCGTACGCCCATCGCGGCCGTTTCCGCTCCTCCAACGGAGTCCGCGTCGGTGAAGGAAAACAAAGTGTGCCGCAGCCCGGTTTCGGGCATCGTGGCGAGCGTTACGGCGCAACCGGGGCAGACGCTGCAGGTCGGCGATGTGTTGCTGGTGCTGGAGGCCATGAAGATGGAGACCCAGGTGACAGCGCACGTCTCCGGTAAAGTGGCGGCGATCAACGTGAAGGCTGGAGACAGCGTCCATTCCGGACAGATTCTAGTGGAGTTTGAGTGATGAATGAAGCAATGGAGCAAGTGCCGGGCTTTTTGTTCTTTGACCACGTAGCGGTCTCCGTGAAGGCCGGCGAGCTTGAACCGCAAGTGAATGCGTACAAGGCGATGGGTTTCAAGGAAGTGCATCGCGAAGACGTGCTCGGTGGCGATCAGGTGCGCGAAGTGCTGCTGCAGGTGGGTGACGGACCAAACCTGGTCCAGTTGCTGGAACCGCTCAGCCCTGAATCGCCGGTAGCAAAGCAGCTGGAAAAGAATGGCGGGCGTGGCGGCCTGGCACACGTGGCGTTCCGCGTGGCCGACATCGGCAAAGCCTTCGATTACCTTAAGGCAAACGGATTCAAGATCATCGATCCGGCGCCGCGCAAAGGGTCGCGAGGCACGACGGTATTCTTCGTACACCCGAAGACTACGGAAGCTGCCGCATTCGGATACTTGCTTGAAGTGGTTCAGGAGGGCGCACATGCCTGACGACGGGACCGGAACCGAGATTCTGAACCTGGGCCAGGACTTCCCGCCCATTTCGACGGCGACGTGGGAAGCCGCGATCCAGAAGGACCTGAAGGGCGCGGATTACGAGAAGAGGTTGGTGTGGCGCTCCGATGAAGGCATCGCCGTACGCCCGTACTACCGGAGCGAGAATCTCGCCGATCTTGGGGCGCAGATAGGATCCGTGCCGGGACAATTCCCTTTTGTGCGGGGAGACGGGAAGACGTGGGAGATCGATCAGCACGCGGTGCCGGGGGCAGATGCCATCCGGGCCGACCTGGTGCACGAAGCGGGGGCGGACGCAATACAGCAACTCGGGATTGCGCTCGCTGCCGGCGTTGAAAAGCTAGCGCAGTTATGCGAAGACCGTCCCGTTGACATCGCTGCGCGCGAGATGGAGTTTGTGTTCGCAGTCGGGTCGACCTATTTCTTTGAGATTGCAAAACTGCGTGCGGCGCGCATGCTCTGGGCCCAGGCAGTGGCGGCGTTTGCGCCGTCGGACTTGAACTCCTGCCGGATGAACCTGCACGTGCGCACATCGCGATTGAACAAGAGCTTTTGCGATCCGTACACCAACGTGCTGCGGGCGACGACAGAAGCCATGTCGGCCGCGATCGGAGGATGCGAGACGCTGACGGTCCAGCCCTTTGGATTCGACGACCACCTGGCGCTCGGCGTGCAGCGCGTGCTGGCAGAAGAGGCCCACCTGAACGCGGTTGCTGATCCGGCTGGCGGTTCTTACTACATCGAGGCCTTGACCGCCGCACTCGCGCGCGAGGCGTGGAAGCTGTTTCAACGAATTGAGGCTGGCGGAGGCTACAGTAAGGCCCTGAGCGCTGGCTGGCTGGCGGAGGAGATTGCCAAATCTCGTGCTGCGCGCGAGAAGGCGGTTTCGTCGCGGCGCAAGGCACTGGTGGGCGTCAACAACTATCCCGATCTGAACGGGAAGCCCCTTGAAATCGTGCCCAACCCCGAGACGGGCGATACGCCATTTCCGCAGTTCCGTCTGGCTGAGCCCTTCGAAAAGATTCGCGAGCGCACTGCGCGCCATGTCCGCGAAACCGGCCATGCCCCGAGGGTCCTTCTGCTAAAGCGCGGCGATGTGAAGATGCGCACAGCCCGCGCCAATTTCGCATTGAACTTTCTCGGCTGCGCGGGGTTCGAAATCACCGAATCCGAAGTGTATGCCGGTAGCAACGCAGATCTCCTGGTGCTGTGCAGCTCCGACCCGGAATACCTGCCGTTCGCGCAGGAGGTCTGCTCTGCGGTCAAGGTTCCGGTGATCCTGGCAGGCAATCCGAAGGACCAGGTGGATGCTCTGAAGACAGCCGGCGTTCAGGGATTCATCCACATCGCGAGCGACGCGGTTGAGACTCTGACAGAGTGGCAGAATCGGCTAGGGGTGAGGAACTGATGAAACCTGATTTCACCAAGATCGAGTTTGAACCGCAGCCAGCACCTGCTGCCGCCGCCCCAGCGGACGAGCAACCGCCCGTGTGGGTGACGCCGGAACACATTCCCATCAAGCCCTGGTACACGGCCGATGACCTGCATGCCATGGAGCACCTGGAGTACGCCGCAGGAGTGGCTCCCTACCTTCGCGGTCCGTATTCCACGATGTATGCCATGCAGCCGTGGACCATACGCCAGTATGCCGGCTTCTCCACCGCCGAGGAATCGAACGCCTTCTACCGGCGCAATCTGGCTGCAGGACAGAAGGGGCTGTCGGTCGCGTTCGACCTGGCAACACATCGCGGCTACGATTCTGACAACGAGCGCGTGGTTGGCGACGTCGGGAAGGCGGGCGTAGCGATCGATTCGGTCGAGGACATGAAGATTCTGTTCGGCCAGATTCCACTCGAGCAGATGTCTGTATCCATGACGATGAATGGAGCTGTGCTGCCCATCATGGCGTTTTACATCGTGGCTGCGGAGGAACAGGGCGTCCCGACGGAAAAACTCAGCGGGACTATTCAGAACGACATCCTCAAAGAGTTCATGGTCCGCAATACCTACATTTATCCGCCAACGCCTTCCATGAAAATCATAGGCGACATTTTTCGGTATTGCTCAGCGAAGATGCCGAAGTTCAACTGCATCTCGATCAGCGGTTACCACATGCAGGAAGCGGGCGCGACTGCGGATATCGAACTGGGTTACACGCTGGCGGATGGACTGGAATATATTCGTACGGGCGTCGCCGCGGGGCTGGATATCGACGATTTCGCGCCGCGCCTGAGCTTCTTCTGGGCGATCGGGATGAACCACTTCATGGAGATCGCGAAGCTGCGCGCCGCGCGAGTGCTGTGGGCCAAGATCATCAAGGAGTTCAATCCGAAGAATCCGAAATCGATGGTGCTGCGCACGCACTCTCAAACATCTGGCTGGAGCCTGACCGCGCAGGATGTGTTCAACAATATCCCGCGTACCTGCGTCGAGGCGATGGCCGCGGTGCTGGGGCACACGCAGTCGCTGCACACCAACGCGCTCGACGAAGCGATTGCGTTGCCCAGCGAGTTTTCCGCGCGTATTGCCCGCAATACGCAGATTTACCTCCAGGAAGAGACCGGAATCACGCGCGTCGTCGATCCGTGGGCCGGCAGCTACTACGTGGAAAGTCTCACGCACGACTTGATGCACAAGGCCTGGCACCATATCCAGGAGGTTGAGACTCTTGGGGGCATGACCAAGGCGATCGAGACCGGCGTTCCGAAGATGCGGATCGAGGAAGCGGCGGCGCGGCGGCAGGCACAGATCGATTCAGGGCGCGAAACGATCGTCGGCGTGAACAAGTACAAGCTGGCGAAGGAAGAAGACCTCGCTGTCCGCGAAGTAGATAACCAGGCTGTGCGCGAGACGCAGTTGCGCCGACTGGCGGAGATCCGGCGTACGCGAGACTCGGCCGCCGTCGCCCAGGCGCTCGAGGCGCTTACCGCCAGCGCGCAAAGCGGGACGGGCAATCTGCTGGAACTCGCGGTGAACGCGGCGCGCGTTCGTGCGACTTTGGGAGAGATATCGGGAGCGCTCGAGAAAGTGTTCAGCCGATACCAGGCGGTGAGCCGTACCATATCAGGTGTGTATTCGTCAGAGAGTAAGGGCGACCCTGAGTTCCAGAAGGCGCTTGCGATGGCGCAGGAGTTCGCCGAGTTGGAAGGGCGCCGACCGCGCATTCTGGTGGCCAAGATGGGCCAGGATGGACACGACCGCGGCGCCAAGGTGATTGCCACGGCGTTTGCCGATCTTGGCTTCGACGTGGATGTGGGGCCGTTGTTCCAGACGCCCAGCGAAGCCGCTACCATGGCGGTGGAGAACGACGTCCACGTGCTGGGAGTCTCGACACTCGCGGGTGGCCATAAGACGCTGGTGCCCGAGGTGATCGCGGAGCTAAAACGGCGCGGCCGGGGAGATATTCTGGTCTATGCGGGCGGAGTCATCCCACCGCAGGATTATGATTATCTGAAGCAGGCGGGCGTGGCGGGTGTCTTCGGGCCCGGGTCCGTGATCCCAATTTGTGCGCAGGTAATCTTGAACGCTTTGACGAGCAATATTCGTGCCTAGCTCCTCTGCCGCTGCCCAGGCGGGCGGCAGACGGCTGCCGCTGAGCCAGTACGTTGAAGGTGTTTTGGCCGGGGACCGGGTGGTCCTCGCCCGGGCCATCACGCTGGTTGAAAGCCGCCTTGCGGCGGACGCCGAGAAAGCCGCACACCTGCTGGATTTGATTCTGCCGCATACCGGAAAATCGCGGCGCGTGGGTATCACAGGCGTTCCGGGGGTCGGCAAGAGCACCTTCATCGACGCGTTGGGTATGTATGTCATCCGCGACTGCGGCGAACGTCTCGCAGTTCTCACCGTGGACCCGTCGAGCCCGATCTCAGGCGGCAGCATTCTGGGCGACAAGACACGGATGGAGCGGCTTTCGATGGAGGATGGGGCGTTCATCCGTCCTTCGCCATCTGGCGGACACCTGGGAGGTGTGGCGCGGCGAACGCGCGAGACCATCCTGCTATGCGAGGCCGCCGGCTACCGAAACGTTTTCATCGAAACCGTTGGCGTGGGACAATCCGAAACTGCTGTGCGCTCGATGTCCGATTTCTTCCTGCTGTTGATGCTGGCCGGTGCGGGTGACGAGCTACAGGGCATCAAGCGCGGGATCATCGAGATGATCGATGGGATGGCGATCAACAAGGCAGATGGAGACAACCTGACGAAAGCAGAGCGCGCCCGCATGGAGTACACCTCCGCCCTGCACCTGTTCCCTCCGTCTGGCGACGGCTGGACCCCGCGGGTTTTGTGCTGTTCGTCGCTCAATCGAACCGGGATCGCGGAAATCTGGCAGATGGTCCTGGACCATGAAGCTCAACTTGAAGCGTCGGGCCGGATCGCGGAGTTGCGGACTCGTGGCGCGCTCCAGTGGATGGACGATCTGATTTCGATGGGACTCGCCGATTTGTTTCGCGCGCAGCCAGCGGTAGCTGGACGCCTGCCCGCGCTGCGGCGGGAGGTTCGCGATGGGTTGGTCACTCCCCTGGCCGCAAGCCGCGAATTGCTGGGCCTGTTTCATCCGCCACTTCCCGCTAAACCCACGAAGAAGTAGCGGGACGAACGCAACCCTTGCTACGCTCCAGTGCCCACCGGGACGACGGGTGGGACGGGCGACGCCAGGTCCTCGCGCCGGTTGAAGCTGGCGCATACGTAGTCGCGATTCATATTCGCGATTACTTCCAGCGGTATCTCCTTCGGACACGCGCCCGTACACTCGCCAATGTTGGTGCAGTTGCCAAAAGCCTCGGCGTCCATCTGAGCAACCATGCTGAGGGCACGGCGTTCGCGTTCGGGCTCGCCCTGGGGCAGGGTCCCGAGGTGCGTGATCTTGGCGCCGGTGAAGAGCGCCGCCGAAGCATTGGGACAAGCAGCCACGCAGGCGCCGCAGCCAATGCAGGCAGCCGCATCCATCGACTCGTCGGCGATCTCTTTGCCAACCAGGATGTCGTTCCCGTCGGGCGCCTGACCGGTTGAGACGGAGACGTAGCCGCCGGCCTCGATGATGTGATCGAAAGCCTGGCGATTGACGACCAGATCCTTGATCGGTGGAAACGCCTTCGCACGCCACGGCTCGAGGGTCAACTCATCGCCATCTTTGAAGTGCCGCATCGTCAACTGGCAGGCGGTGGTTGCGCGCTCCGGGCCATGTGCCACGCCGTTAATCATGAACCCGCAGGACCCGCAGATGCCTTCGCGGCAGTCATGTTCGAAGGCCACGGGCACCTCGCCGCGCAGAATCAGCGTCTCGTTCAGCACATCGAGACATTCCAGAATCGACATCTCGGGATCAACATCGTCCACTGGGTAGAGGACGAAAGCGCCCTTCTCATTGGGGTTCTTCTGGCGCCAGATCTTCAGCGTTAGTTTCATTTACTTGTAACTCCTCTGGCTCGGGTGAACGTAGTGGAACTCCAGGGGTTCCTTGTTGAGTTCGGGCGGAGCATCCGAGCCGCGATAACCCCAGGCCGCGACGTAGGAGTAATGCTCATCGTCACGCAGCGCTTCGCCGTCTGGTGTCTGATATTCCTCGCGGAAGTGACCGCCGCAGGACTCATTCCGATCGCGGGCGTCGATGCATATCAGTTCCGCCAGTTCGAAGAAATCCGCCACGCGTCCGGCCTTTTCCAAACTCTCATTCAGGTCGTCGCCACTGCCGGGAACGGTAACGTTTTGCCAATACTCCTCGCGCAACGCGCGGATCCTTCCGATCGCCGATTCAAGACCTTGGGCCGTGCGGGCCATGCCGCAATCATCCCATAAGATCTTTCCGAGCTCGCGATGGAAAGAATCGACCGTGCGCTTACCTTTGATGGAGAGAAGCTTATCGATTTTCTGCTGGGCCGAAGCGACTGCTTCCTTCACTTCGGTTTGCGATACGTCGACGTTCGCGAACTTGTTGGTTGCCAGATAGTTCCCCACGGTGTAGGGAATGATGAAGTAGCCATCGGAGAGTCCCTGCATCAACGCACTAGCACCCAGCCGATTAGCGCCGTGGTCGGAGAAATTGGCTTCGCCTAGCACGAACAGGCCAGGGATGGTGCTCTGCAATTGGTAGTCCACCCAGAGACCGCCCATGGTGTAGTGCATGGCTGGGTAGATACGCATTGGAGTCTTGTAGGGGTCTTCGTCCGTGATGCGCTGGTACATGTCGAAGAGGTTGCCGTAGCGCTCGCGCACGGTCTTCTCGCCCAGCCGGCCGATGGCCTCGGAGAAGTCCAGATAGACGCCGAGTCCGGTCTTCCCTACTCCGCCACCTTCGTCACAGATCGCCTTCGCATTGCGCGAGGCAACGTCGCGCGGAACAAGATTGCCGAAGCTTGGGTAGCGCCGTTCGAGATAGTAGTCGCGTTCCTCTTCGGGTATCTGATCCGGGGAACGCGGGTCGCCCTTCTTCTTCGGAACCCAGATGCGTCCGTCGTTGCGCAGCGATTCGCTCATCAGCGTGAGCTTCGACTGGTAATCGCCTGACACCGGAATGCAGGTTGGATGGATCTGCGTAAAGCATGGATTGGCAAAGAGCGCACCACGCTTGTACGCGCGCCAGATGGCGGTGGCGTTGGATCCCTTGGCATTGGTGGACAGATAATAGACGTTGCCGTAGCCGCCGCTGGCAAGGATCACCGCGTCGGCGATATGCACACTAAACTTCCCGGTTATCAGGTTGCGTGCGACGATGCCGCGCGCCTTGCCGTCCACCACGATGAGGTCCAGCATCTCCGTGCGGGGAATCATCGTGACGGTCCCGGCATGGACCTGGCGTTCCAGCGCCTGGTATGCACCCAGCAGAAGCTGCTGGCCGGTTTGGCCGCGCGCGTAGAAGGTGCGGGACACCTGAGCGCCACCAAAGGAACGATTGCTTAGCGATCCACCGTACTCGCGGGCAAAAGGAACGCCCTGCGCTACGCATTGGTCGATGATCTTCCCGCTGATCTGTGCCAGACGGTAGACGTTTGCTTCACGAGCGCGGAAGTCGCCACCCTTGACAGTGTCGTAAAACAGGCGGAACACGCTCTCGCCGTCGTTCGGGTAATTCTTCGCTGCGTTGATGCCGCCCTGCGCCGCGATGGAGTGCGCGCGCCGCGGCGAATCCTGGAAGCAGAAGCAGTGGACGTTGTAGCCCAGCTCGGCCAAGCTCGCCGCCGCGCTGCCGCCCGCCAATCCCGTGCCCACCACAATAATGGTGTACTTCCGCTTGTTGGCCGGATTCACCAGCTTGAGATTAAAGCGATGGCGGTCCCATCGCGTTTCGATCGGGCCGGAGGGAGATTTTGAATTGAGTTCCATGCTGGCGTTTCTCTCTTATTTCACGAGGCCAACCATCACCGCAATCGGGATGGAGCAGTTACCGATGGCGATCAGGATGGCGAAAATAGCCGCGCCCGTTTTCAATTTCGGTGTGTAGCGGGGGTGGCTGAAGCCCAACGACTGAAACATGCTCCACAGCCCGTGATACAGGTGCGTGCAGAGCAGCACGATGGCCAGGATGTAGAACGCCGAGATGGCGGGATTGGAAAATCCGGCGATCACGTTGGCGTGCACGTTCGGCTCATTGGGCGCGATCTCCTGCAAGGGCACCACTGCGCCCACGGTGAGGTGCAGCACGTGGAAAATCACGAACGCCGCCACGATGGGGCCGCTCCACATCATGGTGCGGGAGGCGTAGGTGGCGGCCGCGTCGTCCTTTTTAACGTAGGCCACGGGGCGGGCGTCTCGCTTCAGCTTCCAGAGTTGGATGGAGGCCACAATATGCAGGCCGACCGCCACGAGCAACGCACTGCGCGCCACCCACAAGAGGCCTGCGCTGGACGGATTGTGCAGGAACGCGGCGTATTTATTGATCTGTTCGGGGTCGCCATAGATCTGTAGGTTGCCCAGCAGATGGGCTACTACGTATCCAAAGAGGATCACACCGGTCAAGGCCATGATGGCCTTCTTCCCGATGGGGGCTTCATAGAAGCGGACGACCCGATGTACGGGATTGATCGCAATAGCGCTCATGCGGAGATCCTTTGTTTGAGGCAATCCTTCAGGGATGCAAAAAACAGGGCAGTAGATTTCAAACATGTAGTATAACCCCCAGCCCAATAGAAGAGAATGTACGGACTCCAAGAAAAGCGCGACCGGGGACGCAGAAATCCTTCGTCACGCGGGAGCGGTTCGACGCGGAGTGGGCGGCGCGGCTACGCCTGTAATGCGAGACGCAGTTCGTCTTCGATCTCGTAGACCTTGTCTTCGTATGGACGGGGGGTGGCGCCGCCGGCCTTGGCGTCTTCGAGTTTCTTTTTGGCTGTGGCGAGTCGCTTCTGGAGCGCGGCCACCTTGGGATTGGGCTTGGCGGGCGGCTCGGGTTTAGGCGTGGCGCGCTCGGCGGCCACAGTTGGTTTGGCTTTGCCGACCGGTTTCTTGCCTTTCGGCCTGGCGGAGGCCTTGTAGCGGAAGGCGCTGACGGCGGGCGGCGGCTTCAGGACGGCGCCGAAATCCGTGCGGTACTCTTCGGCGATGTGCACGGCTTCGGAGAGGAGATCGCGAAAACGCGTCTCCATGGCGTGTTTCGCCTGAACGCGCAGGTCTTCACCCTGCTGTTTCCACTTCTGAT
>PKWK01000072.1 GCA_003133205.1 Granulicella sp.
CTCGGGCGAGGGGCGCTGGACCATTCGCGCGGCGATCGACGAGAGCGTTCCGGCTCCGGTGCTGAGTGCTGCGTTGTATGAGCGCTTCAGTTCGCGTGGCGAGGACGAGTTCGCCGATAAGCTGCTGTCCGCGCTTCGGTATCAGTTTGGCGGTCACCTGGAAAAATCCGCGTCTGAAAAGGGGAGTGCCTGATGGCTGTGTCGCGTTCGGATGCGTTGGTGGTCTTCGGGGTCACCGGCGATCTTGCCCATAAGCAAATCTTTCCGGCCCTGTATGCGATGGTGAAGCGCGGGGAACTTACGGTCCCGGTNNGCGTGACCGACAGCATCAAGCGGACGGTCGGCATCGACAACCAGCGCACGCTCAAGACTCTGCTGTCGCTGATCAAGTACGTTAGTGGCGACTACAAGGACCTGGCGACGTTTGCCAAGATCAAGCAGGCGCTGGGTGGCGCGCGGCGGCCCGCGCACTACCTGGCGATCCCGCCCTCGATGTTCGAGACGGTGATTCGGAACCTGGGCGCTGCGGGCCTGGCGAAGGACGCGCGCGTCATCGTGGAGAAGCCGTTCGGGCGCGACCTGGCCTCGGCGAAGGAGTTGAACCGGGTCGCTCACTTAGTGTTCCCGGAGGACTCGATCTTCCGCATTGATCACTTCCTTGGGAAGGAGGCGATCATGAACATCCTCTATTTCCGATTCGCCAACTCTTTTCTGGAGCCGATCTGGAACCGCAACTACGTGGCCAGCGTGCAGGTGACCATGGCCGAGAACTTCGGTGTGAAGGGTCGCGGCGCGTTCTACGAGACCGCCGGATGCCTGCGGGACGTGATCCAGAACCATCTCTTCCAGATTGTCGCGCTGCTGGCGATGGAGCCGCCGGCGACGAGGAACTACGGAGCCGTTCAGGTGGAGAAGGCGAAGATCTTCGAGGCGATGCGGCCTCTGAAGCCCGACGACGTGGTGCGTGGCCAGTACGCTGGCTATCGCGAGGAGGACGATGTCGCGAAGAACTCTGACGTTGAGACATTTTGCGCGGTGCGGCTCTTCATCGACTCATGGCGCTGGGCGGGGGTTCCGTTCTATCTGCGCTCGGGCAAGTATCTGCCCGACACCGCGACCGAAGTTCTGGTGGAGTTGAAGCCTTCGCCGCAGCGGCTGTTCGAGGATTCGGCGCCAAAGGACGGCCGCGCCAACTACGTGCGCTTCCGGCTCTCGCCCGACGCGGCCATCGCGCTCGCGACCCGGGTGAAGATTCCCGGGAAGGAATATATCGGGGAACAGAAGGAACTTTTCCTGTGCGAAGAGCTGGCCGGGCAGGAGACGCCCTACCAGCGGCTGCTGGGCGACGCCATGATTGGTAATGGAGCGCTCTTTACCCGCGAGGATGCAGTTGAAGCGGCATGGGCGGTGGTCGATCCGGTGCTCAAGAAGCACAATCGCTCTCGCGTCTACAAGCGCGGTACGTGGGGGCCGAAAGAGGCTAACGCGATCCTCGAGCGGGGTGAGACCTGGCACAACCCTGGGGTCAAAGCGATTGACGCATGAGCGCCGCGCGGAAACTCATCGGATGAGGTTGCGCGCAACCGTGAAGAGGACCGTGGTGGCAAGGGTCGCGTAGAGGGCGGCGGCTGGTGGTTGCGGCCAGCGAAAGCTTCCCGGGCGGATGGCGCGGCGATAGCTCTCGATTGCGCCGGCGAGGGCGACGGGGAGCAGCAGCACGAACAGCGCATTCAGGCGCATCGCCTCCATGAACCGTCCGTGCAGCAGGGCGGCGAGCGCGCGGGTGGCGCCGCATCCGGGACAATCGATGCCCAGGTATTGGCGGATTGGGCAGGCGGGATAGAGGCTGGTCCGCGCCGGCGGATAGAGCAGCAGCGCGGCACACAGTAGCAATACGGCCATGAGCAGCGTATTGGCCGTGTACCTGCGGCGCCACAACGAATCGCGAATCAAATTGCCGCGCCCCGGTAGCGGGCAATCCGCTTGAGTTCATTGATGCGGTTGAGGTGGTACGTGAAGTAGATGCCGCCGAAGAAGAACGTCATCACGCCGCTGAGCGAGAGGCCGACCGGCTCCGGACCGTTGAAGTGCTCCTCGAGGTCCGATCGCATGGTGAAGCGCGCGATGAGGCGCACGACCCAGGTGGCGAGGCTGAGCAGGTTCCGCATTGGATGTGCCGTGTAGTACGTCACCCACCAATGCGTCCCAGGTTGGAACACCTGCACTCGCGTATGCGTTTGAAAGATGATCTGGCAGAACAACAGAACCGCGGCGGCCACATAGTAGAGGATCGCCTTGCTATTAGGCTGCACACGCTTCAGCCACGCGGAGAGGACCAGGTTCCAGACGAACATGAACAGGCTGCAGGTAAAGAAGGAGAACAGCAGCACCAGTCCCCAGTTGAGATTGGGAGAGTCGGGGTACATGGCTACATTAGCCGCGGGGTAGGCTGGGGCCAGCGGCTGTTGGTAGGCCGGGGGAACGCCGGGAGCCATGCCCAACACCTGCGAGACCGGAACCCAGTCCGGCATGTCGTCGCTCTTCGCGAGGTCGGTCGGCAGCACATTCCCGCTGGCGACGTACTTTTTCAGATCTTCAAGCGTGTAAGGGCCGTAGGTCTGCCCGCCGCGTGTGACGTGATACAGCATGGGTTTGCTCCTCGCGGCCTCTACGGGCCGGCACAGCCGGTAACGTCTTTCAGGAACAGGTAGATGAGAACACGAGGACGCCGCCGACACAACTTTTTCTGCGTTTTTTTTTGCGGCTGTGCTTCTATCCCGCCTGCACCAGGCGCCCGGCCCGGCTGACGATGGAGAGCCGCTCCGTGCTCAGGATCTTCTTCGCTTGCGCCTTGGCGTGGTTCGCCCATGGTCCCACGGGATCCAGCCGCACGTAGGTCAGCCAGTTGCGCAGGGCGCGACGGCGGTGTCCTTGCCGCTCATACGCCAGGGCAAGATTGTAGTGCGCGTCGGCATATTGCGGGACGAGGGCGATGGCGCGTTGATAGGCGGCGATGGCGTCGGGCAGGCGCTTCAACTCGTCGAGCACGTTACCCAGGTCGAAGAACGCCAGGGCGTACTCCTGGTCGGCTTCGGTGGCGCGCCGGTAGTAGTGCTCGGCCATGGTGAACTCGCGCAGGTTGTAGTGGATGGTGCCCAGGTTGATGGCTGCCGCGGCGTATCCCGGCCGGAGAACGAGGATCCGGCGATACATCTCGGCCGCCTCGGGAAGGGTGGCGGGGTCTTCTTCCAACTGCACGGCGCGCTGGAACATCTCCTGCACATCGGCCTGGCGTCCGGCCGCGCGCCCGGCGGCTCCGACGATGCTCAACTGGCGCTGCGGCGTCGCGTCGAAGTCGAAGGCAAGCTGCTGCGTCAGGGGATCGACGATCGCGCCACTATGCCGAAAGGCCAGCCGCGACCCGCGCCGGACTGCGCTGGCCTCGACGAGAGGATTGCCCATGCCGGCGGCCTTGCGCATCGCTTCGACAGACTCGCGGATGCTCTTCGCGGTGATGCGCGTGGCCCGCAGGGTGCGCAGAGTGCGCAACTGGCCTAAATCTTCAAAGGAATAATTTTCGTTGGCGGGAATCAGTCCGGCCTGCTCCCACGCCGTTAATTGGCGGGCTCGCAGATGAAGAATTCGGAGAACATCTTGACGGCTGTATCGGGTCACGTGTGGGTCTCGACAAGAACCGTGCGAAGCTCGTGCGTGGACTTCTGATGCGAGTATGGGGCGTGTGCTCCCTTCAGGCAAGGGGGTTCACGGTCTCTTCATCAGAAACTCGTGGATATCCCGTACCAAATATGGTTCCGGGGCGATTTGGCACAGGTTTGGGTGCGTTTTGGGCGTGATCAGGCTGGCAGGCGGGTGCCGGTGGAGACGGTGACGCTGGAGCCTTCGGCGAGCAGGATGCTCGCGGGGGGCCGGTCGTTGAGGGATGCGAAGGCCGGGCCGTAGAGCGCGGCGAGGTCGGCCTTGCCGCCAAAGTTTCGGATGGGATAGACCTGCCAGCGTGGATGCTGGACGCCGTACTCGGAGGTGGCGCCGTGGGTGCGTTTGGTGTAGCCCCAGTAGTGCTCGGTGATGAACTCTTCCTCGCTGCCGGGGCGATGGGCTGCGGGGTAGGGGAGGCTTCGACGGCCAGGCTGTGCCAGATTTGTTCGTGGCGCCAGGAGTAGCTGACGGTGAGTACGCCGGGCGTGGACGCGATGCTGTGGCGCATGGGAAGCGTGGCGTAGGGCTCCTCGTAGAGCGAGTTTGCGATGAGGGTGATGGCGGCGCGGGGGACAAACTCGCGGATGAAGACGACGCCGCGCTTGCGGGTGCCGTCGGGCTCGGTGCGGGCGACGTAGAAGCGGAGGTTTACTTCTTCGAAGCGCGTGTGGAAGGGGATGGCGAGGCCCTTGATGCGGACGCGGTCGAAGAGGAATCCGACCAGCGAGGCGTAGCAGCGGCCTTGGAAGAGGTCGAGTTCGAGGCCTTGCGGGAGCCACGGCGCGAGGGTTGCGGGCGGGACCTCATACTGCGCCATGATGAGCTTGCGCCATTCGGCAGTGAGGAAGGTGGACATTTAGCGCTTTCGGCGAGCCGACTTTCTTCCAATTCGCTTCAATGGAGTCAAGTCCATCTCTATTCCATCTTCGGGGACGTGAAGATCTGGAGCTCGATGTGCTTTGAACGCCGTGGCCAACTCCTTGGGTATTCGAATATATTTTGTCACAAGCGAAAGAATCTCTGGATGCATCCATAAGGGGGCATTAGAGCAGGATATCCAGCCGGGGACCTTCACAAGAGTCCTGCGGCTCGGACCCCAGAAAGCGTTCTCCCGTATGAGCGCAAGGCGAGTCTCGCCATCCTTAGCGAGCACACCCTCTAACCATCCGTCGAGTGAATATCGATGGGCGCGTTTGCCCGCTTGCAGCTTGAGTTTGCGCGGGCCTAGATCAAGCGTGCAGAACCTGCGCAGTTCCCACACCGCCCGATCTAGGCTGACGACGTCGTGACCGAATGCCACGCTCGAAGTGGTTAGGTAACGTTCCGCGCCGTACATTTCGAGATGACCGATGAAGGATCTGGTTGCGAGGCTCAGGTCGAGGGGAAGGGATTGGCTTTCTTGAATTCTCTCCACCGCTTTAGAAAGACTGTGACCTATATCCGTGGCAGGTATGCGATGAAGGAGAAGGATACATTTCAGGTACTTCTCGAGAGCCTGCTGGCTCTGCCAGAGCGAGGGCTCGGGTAACTTGTGATGGTAGGCAAGGCGAGCAGCGACGTAGTCCTGATCGGCTATGTCCCGAAAACTACGAATGGCCAGGTCGTTGAGTAGTAGTTCCCGTGTGAGTCGGTATGAGGAGGGGCGTCGCATCAAACCTTGTAGAACTCGCTGCGTTTGCGGCTGTAGAAGATGTAGACGCACAGGCCGATGACGAGCCAGACGAAGAAGCGGACCCAGGTGATCGCGGGCAGGCCGGCCATCAGCAGCAGGCAGCAAAGGATGCTGAGGATGGGAAAGATGGGGCCGCCGAAAAGGCGGAATCCGCGGTGGCGTTCGGGCTGTTTGCGGCGCAGCACGAGGACTCCGACGGAGACCAGGATGAAGGCGAACAGTGTGCCGATGTTGGTCATCTCGGCGAGGCTCCCCACGTCAAATATTCCTGCAGGAATCGAGACGAGGATGCCGGCGATGATGGTGGAGAAGGCCGGTGTACGGAAGCGCGGGTGAATTTTGCTGAAGGCGTCGGGCAGCAGGCGGTCGCGCGACATGGCGAACCAGATGCGCGCCTGGCCGTATTGGCCGACCAGGATGGAGGAGATCATGCCCATGAGGGCGCCGATGAGGACGAAGAGCCGGACGAAGTGGAGGCGGTGTCCGCCGGGTTCGAGCGAGAGGCGCTTGAGCGCGTTGACGACCGGTGCGCCGTCGCCCGTCACCGTCCGCCACGGGACCAGGCCGGTGAGCACCAGCGCGACTCCGAGATAAAGGATGGTGCAGACGACGAGCGTGGCGATGATGCCGATGGGGACGTCGCGCTGCGGGTTCTTGCACTCTTCGCTGGCGGTGGAGACGGCGTCGAAGCCGATGTAGGTGAAGAAGATGATGGAGCCGCCGGCGAGGATTCCGGAGAAGCCGTTGGGCACGAACGGATGATAGTTGCTGGGGTGGATGAACGAGATTCCGAAGAAGACGAACGCGAGGATGGCGGCGATCTTGATCAGCACCATGATGTTGTTGGTGCGGGACGACTCGCGGATGCCGAGCACCAGGACGACGGTGAGGATGAAGACGACGAAGAATGCGGGGAAGTCGAAGCCGCGATGCCAGCCAGGGAGGAAGATGTCGTGGCCGGCGAGGTCCTGCAGGCCCTGCGGAAGAAAGGCGGGCGAGAGCCACTTGGGATTCAGGTTGATGCCGAGCCAGTCGAGCAGATCGACGATGTGGGCGGCGAATCCGACGGAGACGCTCATGTTGGCGAAGGCGTATTCGAGGATGAGGTCCCAGCCGATGATCCAGGCGATGAGTTCGCCAAGCGTCGCATAGGTGTACGTGTAGGCAGACCCGGCGATGGGGATCATCGAGGCGAGTTCGGCGTAGCAGAGGCCGGTGAACGCGCAGACGAAGGCGACCAGGACCAGCGAGATCGCGAGCGCGGGGCCGGCGCCGGGGCGGCCGGCGACGGCTCCGTGGTGGAGGATGAGGTCGATGATCGGCGAGCCCCGCCAGTTGGCAACCCTGGCTGGGTTGCCGCCGATGGCTGTGCCGATGACCGTGAAGATGCCCGAACCGATGACAATGCCGATGCCCAGCGCGGTGAGCGAGACCGGACCGAGGTGCTTGTGCAGGGAGTTCTCCGGCAGTATTGAATCGGAGATCAGCTTGTCGATGGATTTGGTAGCGAAGATTTGCCTGGGCAGCGTCGTGCTCCTGGAGGCGAAGTCTTAGAGAACGGCCGGCGAAGCATGTGCTATCGGAGATGAAGCGGCGTCCCGTCTCTCAAGCGAGCAGAGCCGGGAGCGCCTTGATTCGTCTGCGCTTAGCGCTTGCTCTTGCCGCGTGCAGCCTTCTTGATCTTGGCCTTGTTCTCGCCGCGAGCGCCGGTGCGCTTGGCTTTGGGTGGAGCTGCCTTGCGTGCTGCGCGCTTGACCTTCTTGCGCTCAATCTTGTCGGTGATGCTGCTGGTATCTGCCATGGGTGATGTGGGTGCTTTCCTGAAAAGAGGTTACAGGCGATGATCTCGAGACGAGGTCGCTAGAGAGCTTCGAGCTGGGCGAACTTCTCCACCAGCTTTTTAACGCCGTGCTGTTGAAATTGTACTGTAATCTTCGCGTCATCCCCATCGCCTTCGCGACGAAAGACGGTTCCTTCGCCATATTTCGGGTGGCGAACGCGCGAGCCTTGTCTGAAGCCGGTCTTCCCGGCGGGCTCGGAGAGGTCGATTTTTGGCCTTGTAAATGTCTTTCCGCGGGCGGCGAAGAAGTTTGCGATGTTGTCCACGGAGCCGCTGGCGGTCACCGGCCGAGAGCCGGGAGCGACGCGGCTGGTGGAGAATTTGTTCGCCGCAGGTCGGAGGCCGGAGTCTGCGGTCTGGGCGGTCTGATCCTCGTCCTCGTAGCTGTAATGGCGTTCGCCCTCTTCGGCGGCGGTGGGGCGGCCGAAGCGATTCCGCTGGGGATACGGCGTGGCGTAGGCAGAGCCTGAGAATTGCGGACGTGCCGGTGGGCTGCCCAGGTCTTCGACCAGGCGCGACGGGACCTCTTCGAGGAAGCGCGAAGGGATGCTGCCCTCGGGCATGTCGGAGCCGTAGCGTCGGCGGTAGCGGGCGCGCGTCATGATCAGCGTATCCATGGCGCGGGTCATGCCGA
>PKWK01000181.1 GCA_003133205.1 Granulicella sp.
TTGAAATGCGATTGCCCTGGGGTATAACCCCTCACCCTTGACACCCGGGCGTATAATTAACTCAGGTAGAGACAGAATCCACCAGCCTCAGGCTTGTGTCTCCCAAAGCTCCAAAGGAAACCATAACTCCAGCGTTTTGAAGATCTTGCAAATCATCTCCTTTGTTTTCAAGATCCTGCAAAACCGCCAGTCTGTAAGTGGTTTGTTTGGAAGATTATGCACAATTCGATACCGGGGGGTACACCAATGTCGCAGGCAGACCAGTCCGCTTCACACCGCCTTAAGGTTGTGTGGTCTATCCTCTCGGGGGCTACCATGAACAGCTTCCCGCGCGATGCCAAATCTGCGTCGCAGCGGACAGTTCCCGACCCCACCGCCAAGAGAATCTCCAGGAGACGCACCGCATGACACGCAAACCGCTCGCACTCGCCACCCTCGCCGCCATCGCCGCTCTGATCCCGCTCGCAGCCCACGCCCAGGCCGGCCCCTACAAGATCATCAGCACCGTCAAGATCGGTGGCGACGGCGGATTCGACTACGTCACCGCTGACGTCGCAGGCCGCAACCTCTACGTCGCCCGCTCCGGCGCCACCGGCCACATCGGCGTCTACAATCTCGACACCCTCGCCCAGGTCGGCGACATCACCGGCGTCAGCTCCCACGGCGGCATGGTCGATCCCGACACCGGCCACGGCTTCGCCACCTCCAAGCCGATCACCATGTTCGACGCCAAGACCTTCGCCGTCATCAAGAAGATCGAAGTCCAGGGCAATCCCGACGGCTACCTCGTCGACACCTTCAACCACCGCTACTATGACCTCTCGCACTCCGCGCCCAACATCACCGTCATCGACACCAAGGACGGTTCCATCCTCGGTACCATCGACATCGGCGGCGCGCCCGAGCAGGCCGTCACCGACGGCAAAGGCCACATCTACGTCGACATCGAAGACAAGTCTGCCATCGCCGTCATCGACGCCAAGACCATGACCATGACCGGCAAGTATGACCTCTCCAGCAAGAGCGGCGGATGCGCCGGCCTCGCCATGGACGTCAAGAACAACATCCTCTTCGCCGCTTGCCGCGACAAGAACGACATGGTCATCCTCTCCGCCACCGACGGCCACATCATCACCGACCTGCCCATCGGCGTCGGCTGCGATGGTGCCACCTTCAACCCCGCCACCATGGAAGCCTTCAGCTCCCAGGGCGACGGCACCCTCACCATCATCAAGGAAAACTCGCCGACCAGCTTCGTCGTAGAGCAGACCGTCACCACGCCAGTCCGCGCCAAGACGCTCACGCTCGACACCAAGACCGGCCACATTCTGCTGATCACCGCGGAATACGGCCCCGCGCCCGCACCGCCAACACCCGCAGCAGCACCGGCAACGCCCCCACCCGCAGCCGCACCAGGAGCAGCGCCGGCAGCAGGCGGACGCCCCGGTGGACCCGGCGGACCAGGTGGCTTCCGAGGTCCCCGTGCTCCAATGATTCCCGGCTCGTTCTCCATCATCGTCGTCGGCAAGTAAACTAGAGGGACATGCGAAGCTTGGGTTCCCTCATCACAGAAACACGCAATCCGCACTCCGAGCACATCGATGAACTCTCCACCCTGGAGATGCTCACCGTTATCAACAACGAGGATGCGACCGTCGCCGCGGCGGTCGCATCCGAACTCCCCAACATCGCCCGCGCGGTGGATGAGATTGCAGCCCGCTTCGCCCAGGGAGGTCGCCTTTTCTACATCGGCGCAGGAACCAGCGGAAGACTCGGCGTCCTCGACGCATCCGAGTGTCCGCCCACTTTTTCCGTTCCGCCCGCGCTCGTCCAGGGCCTGATCGCTGGAGGCGATTCCGCTCTCCGCGACTCCTCCGAGCACTCGGAAGATTCCCTCGAAGAAGGCGCCCGCGATCTCACTGCCGCCGGCTTCGGCATCCCGAACGAAGCTGATCCATCCGCGCCAACACCTGACGTCCTCGTCGGCATCGCGGCCAGCGGACGAACTCCCTACGTCCTCGGCGCGCTCCTCCACGCAAAATCCATCAAAGCTTTCACCATCGGCCTCGCCTGTGTCGCTGCCTCGCCCATCTCCAAGGTCTCCGACCTCACCATCGCGCCGGTTACTGGCCCCGAGGTTGTCACCGGTTCGACACGCATGAAGGCCGGAACCGCCACCAAGCTCGTCCTCAACATGCTCTCCACCGGCGTCATGATCCGCACGGGAGCCATCTACGGCAACCTCATGGTGAACGTCACACCCACCAACGACAAGCTCGTCGACCGCGCCCACCGCATCATCATGGACGCAACCGGATGCGACCGCTACACCGCCATCCGCCTGCTCATCGAAGCCGGCAGCGTCAAGACCGCCATCGCCATGCAAAAGCTCTCGCTCCCCCGCGCCGAGGCCGAGAACCGCCTCGCCAGCACCGGCGGAAACCTCAGCAAGGCCTTACGCGACAACATCTAAGTGCCGCGCGGCATCCAATAAGGTACGTCTATGGCCTCGTTTCGTACGTCCTGTATCTGGCTCGTCACCCTCCTGGTCCTCCTCTTCACGGCCGCGCCACCTGCTGGCGCATATGCCGTCCTCACCCATGAGCAGATCATCGACCTCACTTGGGCCGACTCGATTCAGCCGCTCCTGCTCAGGCGCTTCCCCACCCTCACACCAGCACAACTCCGCGAAGCCCATGCCTACGCCTACGGCGGGTGCGTAATCCAGGACCTCGGCTATTATCCCTTTGGGAAACCCAACTTCTCCGACCTCCTCCACTACGTCCGCACCGGCGACTTCGTCCGCGCGCTCTTTCGCGACTCTAAAGATGCCAACGATGTCGCCTTCGCCATCGGCGCCCTCTCCCACTATCTGGGCGATACCATCGGCCATCCCGACGCGATCAACCTCGCCGTAGCCCAGGAGTTCCCCGAGCTCGCCCTGAAGTACGGCCGCAACGTCAACTACGCGGAAGGCCCGCACCAGCATGTCCGTGCTGAGTTCGCCTTCGACGTCGACGAAATCAGCAAGCACCGCCTCGCCCCCGAGAGTTACCTCAACCGCATCGGATTCGCCGTACCCGTCCCGCTGCTTACCCGCGCCTTCTTCGACACTTACGGCCTCGATCTCGCGAAGGTCCTCCAGCGCTCCCAACCGGATCTCCGTGGATACCGCTACTCGGTCCGGACTCTTCTGCCCAGCGTCGCCTACGCGGAAACGCTGCTACACGGCAAGCAGTTCGGGCCCGACGCCCCCAGCCCCGCGCTGGACATCCTGAACCAGGATGTCAGCCGCCTTTCCATCGCCAACAACTGGGACACGTACCATAAGGCTGGCATCGGGACCCACCTGCTGGCCGGATTCATCTTCATCCTCCCCAAGTTTGGGCCACTTTCCGTCCTCTCAATCCGGATCCCCACCCCCGCCGCGAAACAGGATTATCTGAATTCCCTAGTCAAGACCACCGCTCGGCTTCGCGATATCCTCGCGCACGCCAGCACCTCCGGCGACATTCCCGACAAAGACCTTGACACCGGCCTCGACGTACTCCCCGGCACCTACTCGCTTGAGGACTACACGTATACCGACCTCCTCCACGAAGTCGCACGCACGCCCGACACGCCCATCCCCTTCGGTATCAAGCGCGACCTCCTCGCCTACTTCGCCGATCTCGACAAAGTCATCTACCTCAAGCAAAAGCCGAAGTTGCTAGCCCAGGTCCAGGCCGACCTGCCCATCCTTCAGACCATCTCCACCAAGGCCCAATACCCCGACAGCGCGTTCCTTCCCGAACCCGACGCCGCCAAGGCCCCCGCCCCGCAAAACGCGCCCCCAACTATCGCCGCACCCAGCGGGCCGCCCACCTCCGCCAAACCCACCAGTCCCCTCGTCCCGGGTTCGACGCCCAAACCCCAACCCCAGCCCCAGCCCTGATCGGCGTTGAGTCTTTGCCCTACGACTGCCCGATCAATACGCCTGCCGCAAAAACCAATCCGCCGCCCACAATCACCTGCAGGAAGCTCAACGCGAAGCTGGTCTTGAAGTATTTGTGCCGGATCAATGCAATCACTACCAACTCCACACCGACCACGAAGTACGCCCATGTCAGCGCCGTATGCACGTTCGGGATCAGGAATGGCAGCGAATGCAGAAAACCGCCAATGAACGTCATCAATCCGGTCACAATTCCGCGGAACACCGGATTGCCCCTGCCAGTCAGCTTGCCGTCATCCGATCAGCCCTCTGAGAACGCCATCGAGATTCCTGCACCAACCGCCGATGCCGCTCCGATCAGGAACACGGTCCGTGAATTGTAAGTGGCGAACGCAGTTGCAAAGATCGGCGCCAGCGTCGAAACCGACCCATCCATCAACCCGGCGAGCCCGGGTGAATGATCCGCAGCATAAAGCTCTTGTCGTTCCCGACAAGTGTGGTGAGTGTTCTTCGAGGTTGGGTAGCGAGTCTGACATAGCCTTATAGATGCAGAACAGCTTCGTTCGGCGGCTGATTGGCGCGTCGAACGAAGCTGCGATTTGCTTAAATTACTATGGTTTGAATATCTGTGAAAGCGACTATTGCCCGCGGCGAGCGGGACCCGAACGACTGCTGCCCGGACGGCTGCTATTGGAACGGCTGCCCGAACTGCGTCCGCCGGAGAAGCCGCCACCACCAGCACGACTGCGAAAGCCGTTTCCACTGCTGCCCTTGTATGGGCTGGTGCCGATATTCCTGGCCTGGGTCTGCGCGGACGCATCTCCCGACTTCCAGGTCCGCGTCTCCAGCGCCAGCAGGGTGTTGGCGTTGGTCGAGAGATCGAGAGGCTTGTTGCGCTCCTCTTTCTCAAGGTTCTTATCGGCTTCGCGCCATTCGAACTTTACCTTCAGCTCGCGCTCCATCTTGCGCGCGTCTGACCGCTCCTGCGGCATCACGAACGTCGTCGCAATGCCCGTCGCCCCAGCGCGCCCGGTCCGTCCGATGCGGTGAACAAAATCGTCCGACCCATTGGGCAGGTCGTAGTTGACGACGTGCGCGATGTCTTGCACATCGATGCCGCGCGCCGCAACGTCGGTCGCCACCAGCACGCGATGCTTGCCCGTTGAAAAGCCCTTCAGCGCCGCAGTCCGCTGCGACTGCGAGCGGTCGCCGTGGATCACGTCCACGTCATGCCCCAGCCGCTCCAGCTTCTTCGAGATGCGGTCCGCGCCATGCTTGGTGCGCGAGAATACGAGGAATGTCCCCGTCTCTTCGCGCAACATCTGGTCCAGCAGGCCAAGCTTTTGGTCCGCCATTACCGTGCATGCGCGGAGCTCAACCTGATCGCACGGCTTCGAAGTCTGGCCGATCTCCACCCGCACCGGATTGCGCACGTAGTCGCGCACAATCTCGCGCACGTTCGCGTCCAGAGTCGCCGAGTAGCACATCGTCTGCCGCGTCCTCGGAAGCGAGCCCACGATGCGCCGGATCGCAGGCAGAAAGCCCATGTCCAGCATGCGGTCGACTTCGTCAAGCACCAGCATCTCAACCGAGTTGATGTTCACAGCACGACGCCGCAGAAAGTCTTCGAGGCGTCCCGGTGTCGCGACCACAAGCCGCGGACCGCGGGCGAGTTGGTCGAGCTGGGTGTTCTCGGAAAGGCCGCCAACCACCAGCACCGCGTCGTTCTTCGCGTTCGGCACCAGCTTCGAGTAGTGCTCCAGCACCTGCATCGCAAGTTCGCGCGTAGGCAGCAGGATCAGCGCCCGGATCGGTCCCCGCTTGCCCTTGGTCGAAGGCGCCGCCATCGCGTCCATGTGCTCGATCATCGGGATCAGGAAGCTTAGCGTCTTGCCCGTACCGGTCGAAGCCGTGGCCAGGATGTCCGCACCCTCAAGCGCCGGCGGAATTGCCTTCGCCTGCACCGGTGTCGGTGTCATGAATCCAGCAGCGCTCAGACGGCCCTTCAGAGCAGCGGAGATTTTGAAGTCGTTGAAATGAACATCCTTCAGAAAGGGAAGGTGAGTCGTCGGATCGATCTCGATCTCGGACGACGCGACGGTTGTGTTCATGGATGCGAAATGCGCGGAGTTGTCCGCAGGAGATGCGTCGTTCGCGGAAGGTGCGTTGTTCATAGGTACAGAAATAGCCTCAGGCTCAAGAGTTGCGGTAGTCAAGAATGTTCCTTATCGATCGGTGTAGATGAAGCGCAAATAGATGCAGCGATGCCGAAGCACCATGGTTTCGTTTGATCAGCATTGCTATCGGGTTCGAAGCGCTGCTGCTGCACGGCGAGACGCGTCCATTTGACGTGTCTTCCAGCCAGAGCAACCAGCGCGTCTTCTTGCGGCACAAAGGCCTTTTTGGGGCCTACAGCCACTTGCAGAAGATCTGCGGTGGGAAAGGCAATCACAGTCTCTGGCCAGAGACTTCGAATCTCCCCGAAGTCCTTGCCTGCGATGCCCGCACTCGTTGTAGTCAAGTGCAAGACTAGTGTAACACATCCGCCGCCTTTGCTGTTGACTTGCGAGTGTCCCTTGTCTATCAGCAAAGGCTGCGAGAAGAGCACGTTGCATGCAAGAGCGAATTAAGAAAATTGGGCCGCATCCATAAGGATGCGGCCCAAATCATTTGCGACAACGACTGCTCGATGCGTTTAGAAGTTCTCGGGCTCGCTGGCCAGGCCGAGATCCTCATCTTCATCTTCGTCCTCATCGTCATCGTCGAAGCTGCCGAAGCTGGCGGCGAGCGTTGCGGCCGGAAGAACCGACGTGGGTCCGGGAACCGGATTGCCCTGATCATCGATCTTCATGCCGAGCGACAGGCCCATCTGCGCGAGAATCTCTTTGATCTCGTTCAGCGACTTGCGACCAAAATTCTTGGTCTTCAACATCTCGGCTTCAGTCTTCTGGATGAGTTCGCCGATGGTGGCGATGTTGGCGTTCTTCAGGCAGTTATAGCTGCGAACGGAGAGCTCGAGCTCTTCGACCGAGCGATTGAGGTTCTCGTTGCGAGCGGCCGGACCGTCCAGCGCATCGTGGCCGGCTTCCATCTCCTCTTCAAAGTTAATGAAGATGCTCATGTGGTCCTTGAGCAGCTTGGCGGAGAGGCCGAGTGCGTCGGCCGGGAACACCGTGCCATTGGTCCAGATCTCGACCGTGAGCTTGTCGTAGTCGGTGATCTGGCCGAGACGCGCTGCTTCGACGAGGTAGTTGACCTTGCGGACCGGAGAGTGGACGCTGTCGACGGGGATGAATCCGAGGCCCAAGTCAGCATCGAAGTTCTTATCGGCAGAGATGTATCCACGGCCGCGCTTGAGGCGCATCTCCATGTCGATCTTGCCGCCTTCGGAGACGGTGCAGATGTAGACATCCTTGTCGAGGATCTCGACGTCACCGTCGGCTTCGATCATGCCGGAGGTGATAACGCCAGCCGCATCGGCGCGGAGGTAGAGGGCCTTGGGGCCTTCGCCTGCGAGTTTGAAGGGAATCTGCTTGAGGTTGAGGATGATGTCGGTCGCGTCCTCGACGACTCCGCTGATCGACTGGAACTCGTGCAGCACGCCCTCGATGCGGACGGCGGTTACGGCTGCGCCTTCGATCGATGAGAGCAGGGTGCGGCGGAGTGCGTTGCCGATGGTGGTACCAAAGCCGCGCTCAAACGGCTGAGCGGAAACTTTTCCGTACTTCTCGGTGAGTGTTTCGGTGTCGACGGCAAGACGCTTGGGTTTCTGAAAGCCTCTCCAAAGCATGGGTGGTTCTCCTTTATCCGGCTCATTCGCGATGCATTTTGCGAAGGCGGTGTGGTTCGGTTGCGGGCTAGGTTGTGGTGAAGCAGCCGTTAGCTCTTAGCTTCTAGCTAGAGGCTAAGAGCTAACGGCTAAAAGCTATTTCGAATAGAGTTCGACGATCAGCTGCTCGTTGACGGGCAGGTTGACGTCTTCACGCTTCGGCAGGGCGAGCACTTTGCCCGACAGATTCTCGCGGTTGATGTCGAGCCACTGCACAGCGCGCTGTCCGCTGGCGAAGTTCCCCGACTCTTCGAGCACGATGAGCTTCTTCGAACCCTCGCGGATCGCGATCTCGTCGCCGACTTTGCACTGGAACGACGGGATGTTGACCTTGCGGCCGTTGACCTGGATGTGTCCGTGGCGAACGATCTGGCGAGCCTGGCGGCGCGACATGGCGAAGCCGAGGCGGTAGCAGACGTTGTCGAGGCGGGTCTCAAGCTGCTGCAGCAGGAGTTCGCCGGTGACGCCGGTTTTGTTCGCGGCCTTCTGGTAGTAGGCGCGGAACTGGGTCTCCAGCGTGAAGTAGATGCGCTTCGCCTTCTGCTTCTCGCGAAGCTGCAAGCCGTAGCCAACCACCTTCTTCACCTTGCGCGACTGGCCGTGCTGGCCTGGGGGAAAGTTGCGCTTCTCGATGGGGCATTTGTCGGAGAAGCATTTCGCTCCCTTGAGGAAGAGCTTAGTTCCGTCGCGGCGGCAGAGGCGGCAGACGGGTCCTGTGTAACGTGCCATTTGTATTGCTCCTTTACTTCGGGTGACGATCGGTTTACGCGCTGTTCGCTTCATCCCGATCCGGTTGAATAGGTGGTAAGTGCCGAGTGGTAAGTGACAGCGGATTCCTTACCACTGACCACTTACCACTGCAGTAATCAGACTCTGCGGCGCTTGGGCGGACGGCAGCCGTTGTGCGGCATCGGCGTAACGTCGCGAATGCTGCGCACCTCGACACCGGCGGAGGCGAGAGCGCGGATCGCGGACTCGCGGCCGGAGCCGGGACCGGAGACGCGCACATCGACCGAACGGAGGCCGTGATCGCGGGCTGCGTTGGCTGCACCGACGGCGGCCTGCTGCGCCGCAAACGGCGTTCCCTTGCGGGAGCCGCGGAAGCCGAGCGAGCCGGACGACTTCCAGGAGAGCGTATTGCCCGCCTGGTCGGTGATGGTGACGATGGTGTTGTTGAAGCTCGCCTGGATGAAGACCAGGCCGAATGGAACGTTCTTCCGCTCGCGCTTCTTGAACTTCTTGTTCTTGCCCGCGGTCTTGGCGCCGGCTGCCTTGTTCTGTGTCTTCGCCATGATTTATTTCGTCGCTTTCTTCTTGCCGGCAACTGTGCCCTTGCGGGGACCTTTGCGCGTGCGAGCGTTGGTGTGGGTGCGCTGGCCGCGGACGGGCAACGAACGGCGGTGGCGAAGGCCACGGTAGGACTGAATTTCGATGAGGCGCTTGATGTTGAGCGAGACGTCCTTGCGGAGGTCGCCTTCGATCTGGCCCTGGCCCTCGATGACGTGACGGATCCGGTTGAGCGAATCCTCGTCGAGGGTGCCGACCTTTGCGAAGGGATCGACGTCTGCGGCGGCGAGAATCTTTGCCGCGCGCGAGTCGCCGATGCCGAAGATGTAAGTGAGTCCGATGCGTACCTGTTTGTTATTGGGTACGTCGACTCCAGCAATACGTGCCATGGGGTTCCTTTTCGTTTGTGCTCGTAGCGCTTGTGGCCACGGAAGCGGGGTAATCGGTTTGCGGGTGTTCCGCCGGGTTCAACGCAAGCCTTGACTTTGGCTAACTAGCCTGGCGGGGCCGGGTAATGCATTTGCGGGTTACAACTAGCCTTGACGCTGTTTGTGCTTGGCGTTTTCGCAGATGACGCGAACCACGCCGCGGCGGTGGATGACTTTGCATTTGTCACAGATCTTCTTGACTGAGGCGCGGACCTTCATAAAACTCCTAATTGCAGCCGTTGGCTTTTAGCCGTTAGCTTTTGACTAAAGGCAGGCCGGCGCGGCTTTGCATTGCTTTGTTTTCAGCTAGAAGCTAAGAGCTAAAAGCTAGTGGCTGATTTCGTCTACTTGTAGCGGTAAACGATGCGGCCGCGGTTGAGGTCGTACGGGCTAAGCTCAATCGCGACGCGGTCGCCGGGGAGGATGCGAATGAAGTTCTTGCGCATGCGTCCGGAGACGTGGGCGAGGGCCTGATGCTTGTTTTCAAGCTCGACCTTGAACAGCGCATTGGGCAGCGTCTCGACGACGACTGCCATTACTTCAATTGCATCTTCCTTCGACAAACGCTCTCCTTTGGCAGGCGGGGACGGTTCTAACGCGACCCAAACGCCCTGTTGCCGGGTGCCTGAGCACACAGCATCTTTGAGTATACCCCTAAATGGGGCCTAGATCCTAGCGAGTTAGCACCCTGGGGCCGTCTTTTGTGATAGCTACGGTGTGCTCGAAGTGGGCACTATAGCTGCCGTCGAGGGTCACGGTGGTCCAGCCGTCGGGAAGCACCTTCACCTCAGGCTTACCGGCGTTGATCATTGGCTCGATGGCAAGGACCATGCCGGCCTTCAGGCGCGGGCCCTTCCCGCGGGTGCCGAAGTTGGGCACCTGGGGGTCCTCGTGCATGGATCGGCCGATGCCATGGCCGACGAACTCCCTGACGACGCCAAATCCCTGGGCCTCGCACATCTCCTGGACGGCGGCGGATATGTCGCCGAGGCGGCCGCCAACCTGGGCCTGGAGGATGGCCTGCTCGAGGGATGCCTGGGTGACGTCAAGGAGCTTGCGCGTGGCCGGCGAGGGCGTGCCGACGGCATACGTGACGGCGGCGTCAGAGTAGAACCCGTCAACGATGACGCCGCAGTCGATGGAGATGATGTCGCCATCGGCCAGGCCGCGTTTAGGTGATGGAATGCCGTGGACAACCTCGCTGTTAACCGAGGTGCAAAGCACGGCGGGGAAGCCATGGTAGCCCTTGAACGCGGAGATCGCGTGGAGGGCGTCCATCTTCGCGGCGGCGACGTTCTCCAGATCCATCGTGGAGGCGCCGGCAACCACCAGCGGGCGGACTGCTTCATGAACCTGACGCAGCGCCTCGCCGGAGCGGCGCATCTTGTCAATCTCGGCGGTAGTCTTGATCAGGATGGCCATGGTCAGGCACCCACTTCCCGCGTCGCCTGCTGGCGGAGATGGAACAGGGCTGCCTCGACAGCAGCGCTCACGGCTTCCACGTCCTGATTGCCATCAGCCTCTTCAAATCGGCCCAGCGCCCGGTAGTGGGCAATTACCGGAGCAGTCTGCTCCTCGAAGGTTTTCATGCGCTGGATGAAGACGGGCTCCGTGTCGTCCGAACGCTGGCTCAACGGAGCGCCTTCACAATCGCAGATTCCATCGACCTTTGGCGGATTGGTATAGATGTTGTAAATGCTCTTGCAGGTCGCGCAGATGCGACGGCCCGTGATGCGCTGCAACAACTGGTCGTACGAGGCGACGATGCTGACGGCGATCACAGGAAGGCGCGGCAGAAATTCCGGATCGGCGATCGTCTCGTCTAGAAACTTAGCCTGCTCGAGAGTGCGAGGATAACCGTCCAGTATGTAGCCGCGCTCAACATCTTTCTCACGAAGGCGATTGAGGACCATCTCGTTGACGATCGCGTCGGGAACGAGTTGGCCGGTGCTCATGATCGATTGCGCCTTCAGGCCAAGTTCGGTGCCGCGGGCCTTGTTGGCACGGAGGAGATCACCGGTGGAGATTTGCGGAATGCCGTGTTTTGTGACGAGCAACTGGGCCTGCGTGCCCTTGCCAACGCCGGGCGCGCCTAAAAGAAGAACCGGCCCGGGCAGGAAGGAATTGTCTGCCGGGGCCGTCGGATGTGATGCGGAGTTTGAGTTCAACGTATCGTGCCTACCAACTTCGTCGCCCGCGAATACGGCCGCTCTTGGGAGAGAAGCCGTCATAGTGGCGCATAATGAGCTGCGATTCGACCTGCTGCACGGTGTCCATGGCTACGCCGACCACGATCAGCAGCGAGGTGCCACCGAAGTAGAAGTTTACGCCGAGTCCGTTGGTCATCCAGGCGGGAAGTGTGTCAAAGACGCGGCCAATCAGCGGAATGTGGTTGAAATGGATGCCGCTGATAAGAAGCGTCGGAATGATGGAGATGATGATGAGGTAGATGGCTCCGACGAGCGTGATGCGCGTCAGGACGTCGTTGATGAAGTCCGAGGTGCGGCGGCCGGGACGAATGCCGGGAATGAAGCCGCCGTACTTGCGCATATTGTCGGCGATATCGTCGGGGCGGAAGACGATGGAGATATAGAAGTAAGCGAAGAAAACGATAGCCGCCATGTAGACGAGTTCGTACCACGGCTCGCCTGGGCCCAGGCCACGCAGGATAGGACCAAAGAATGTGGTCTCGTTGAGCTTCGCGCTGCCGAAGAAACTCATGTTGGCGAAGAGCAAGGGCGCGGAGAGGATTGAACTCGCGAAGATGACGGGCATGACGCCGCCGGAGTTGACTCGCAGAGGAAGGTGGGTGGACTGGCCGCCCATCATCTTGCGTCCGACGATGCGCTTGGCGTACTGCACCGGGATACGGCGTTCAGAGCGCTCTACAAAGACGATGAATGCAACCACTGCGATCATCGCGACAATGAGCAGGACGAGGGCGATGGGAGTGAAGGCTCCCCACGCGTTGTCGCGCGCCTTCTCGTAGAGGTTCTCAATGCCGCGCGGCAGGCCGACAACGATGCCGGTGAAGATGAGCAGCGACATGCCGTTTCCGATGCCGCGCTCGGTGATCTGTTCGCCCAGCCACATGATGAAGGCAGTGCCGGCGGTGAGCGTGATGATGCACATGGGGATGAACTCGCCGCGAGGAATAGTGACCATCGACGTGGACGAGCTGGTGAGGGTGAGAGAGATGGCGAAGGACTGAATGACGCCCAGCAGGACGGTGACGTAACGGGTCCACTGAGTGATCTTGCGGCGGCCGAGCTCGCCTTCCTTCTGCAGCTTGGCCAGCGGCTCATAGATGACGGTGAGCAATTGGAAGATGATCGATGCCGTGATGTAGGGCATGATGCCAAGCGCGAAGATGGTAAGCCGGCGAAGATTTCCGCCGGTGAATAGATCGGCCAGGCCAAGCGCGGAGCCTGAGTTGGCGTTGAAGAACTGCGCGAGTGCATCGGCGTTAATGCCGGGTGTGGGGATGAACGCCCCCAGGCGATACACGGCCAGCAGGCCAAGCGTGAAAAGCACGCGCTTGCGGAGGTCGGGGATGCGGAAGATGTTGGCGAATTTCTCTAACATCAAAACCTCTTCGGTGTTGCCTGAAGCATGGCCGTCGCGGCCGAAGTTCCTTGGGGTGAATCTTTATCCTAGTCGAATCAGCCGGGAAGATGCACTTACGGAGTTGCTAGCCGATCAGAATTGCCTTGCCGCCGGCCTTCTCGATGGCTTCCTGCGCGGTCTTCGAAAACTTATGCGCGTGGATCGTAACCGGGCCAGTCAGCTCGCCGTTGTTGAGCACCTTGATCAGGCCGCCCTTTTTGCGTAGCAGGCCGAGCGAGATAATCGTGTCGAGGGTGAACTCGGTGCCGGGGGTGGTCGCGAGGATCTCGGCGACACGGTCCAGGCCGAGGACGGTGTACTCGGTGCGGAAGATGTTATTGAAGCCGCGCTTGGGCAAGCGGCGGTGAAGCGGCATCTGTCCGCCTTCGAAGCCGCGCATCAGCGACGAGCCGGAACGCGAGCCCTGGCCCTTGTGGCCGCGGGTAGAGGTCTTTCCCATGCCGGAGCCCATACCGCGGCCGACACGCTTGCGCCCGGTGT
>PKWK01000274.1 GCA_003133205.1 Granulicella sp.
AGTTTTTCAACAAACTCCTAGACTGCTTGTATATGTCCTCTAATACCTCGAAGACCACGCCCCGGCGATCTATGAAAATGTCAGCCGCAATGGGCTCATTTTTGACTCCGTGACTCACGATACCTGGAAGACGGGCATCAACTTCACCGCGTCGAACGGCAAGCTCGACAAACTTGAAGTTTTTCCCAGGTCGTTGGCAGGTTGTGCTGGCAGAAGTCGATGAGATTTTTCTTACGCATATTTCATTCTTCCCATCGCATTACTGCGCGTTGTCCATTCATGGAAATCCTCTGGAGCACTCAAAACAAAAGGCGAGAAGAGATGTTGGCAAGACACAAATTTGAAAGAGTAACGATGCCCGAGCGCCGTATCTGGCTGGGACTTGCGCTTTCTGCGGTTGCGATGCTGGCCGGATGTGCAAGCGGTGGCTCTGGCGGCGGTGGAACCACCACAACAACGACCACATCAACAGGGCCCGACATGGGCACGATGGTCAATGTGAACGATTCTGTGTACGACAGCAACCAGTACCAGATCAAAAAATCCGCTAGCGGCTTGGTGCTGGGCATCAGCGGGCAGAGCCAGACGGCTGGAACCAGCGTGGTGCAGGAGAGCAATACCAACTCGACCGACTCGATGTGGCACTTCATGCAGCAGGTGGACCTGGCTGGAGACTACCGGGCCAACATCGAGAACATGTTGACGCACCAGGTGATTGGCCTTTCAAGTGTCTCGCCGGCCGGCGGACTGGTGCCCTCCGCAGCACTGAATTCCGGCGCACAGGCGCTGCAATACAGCAACACAGGCAACGACGACCAGAACTGGGTGCTATATCAACTGACGGACGGAAATTTTCTGATCAAGAACCACGCCAGCGGCCTCTACCTACAGGATGATAGTTCGAACACGACCTCGTCGGCCACCATCGATCAGGGTGCGCGTGCTACCACCGGCACCGGCTGCACCTGCCAGGAGTGGACCTTGACCTCGACGGGCACCACACCGTATATGGCTCCGCTGACGGTCCAGGGCACGGGCATCTACGTTCACGATCCCAACATGGTCCAGGATCCGGTCTCCCATGCCTACTGGCTCTATGGGACGCACCAGACGATAGCCTATTCAACCGATCTTTCGACGTTCACCTACACCACTGGTACCACCCCCTACGGAGCCTGCGCGAGCACGCAAGCAACCGATGACTGGCTCACGGAGGACGGTCGCTGCGCCGACATCGGTCCCGACTTCGCATCGTGGACGGGACTGCAAACACCAGCGTCGGATAATAATGGAGGGAACACAGATACCTGGGCGCCCAATGTGATGTACGCGAACGGCACCTACTATCAGTACTACGCGATTCCCGTCGAGCCGGATACGGTGGGGGGTGAAGCGATCATCGGACTGGCCACCAGCACCAGTGCCTCGGGACCGTGGACCGACAAGGGCTGGATCATCTCGTCGTGGAGCAACACCACCAACACCCCGCTGAGCGGCTTCGGATTTACCGCAGGCACCACGTACAACGCCATTGATCCGGCTTCATTCATCGACGCCAACGGGGACTGGTGGCTGGTCTTCGGCTCCTGGCTCGACGGTACGCATATCGTCCAGCTCGATCCCAGCACCGGGCTTCGCCTGTCCTCGAACAGCACGATCTATAACATTGCCTACCGCTGGTGGGGTGAGGAAGGCCCGTTCATCTATCCCCACGTCGTCAACGGCACGCAGTATTATTACTACTTCGCGCCAGTCAACGCCTGCTGCAGCGCGACCAGCGCGTACCGGATTCTTTATGGGCGCTCGACCAGCCCGACGGGACCGTATGTGGATCGCGGCGGCGTACCTCTGTACACCAGCACGGGGGGTGGGGGCGGCACGATCCTGCTGAGTTCGCACGGCCATATTGTCGGGCCGGGTGGACAGAGCGTCTTTACTGACACCGGCACAGACGGCAGCAAGTCCCTACCCACGCTCGTCTACCACTACTACGACGGCAACAACAATGGAACACCCACGTTGGGCGTCAACCGGATCGCCTTCACCTCCGACGGGTGGCCGTACGTGGAATAAACTGAACCCAACTCGATAACCCTCATGGGATGCCCACAATGACACCCCATCAGCAATTCATCGGGTAAGGCAGAATAGGGTCCTTCGCCAAACAGCTACAGATGAGTCCCGTATTTCTGATCCGGTTGAAATGCTAGTCTTCGGCAAACTCTGAAAGGGGATTTTGCTAAAGCTTGCTGGGCCCGCAGCCACGACGCTTGCAGTAGCACATGCGGCACACCCGGGACTCGGACTGCTGGCGTTGCTTGGGGTGGCCTTCGGTGGCGCGCAGGGCAAAGACAACGACAAGGATAAATCCGGGAAGCCGGAGAAGGAGACAAAGGATCAGGAGAAAGAAGATCTGTGGCTGAAAGCGGCGGAGAGCGAAACGCCACCGAAGGAGATTCAGGGGCTTCGCTGCACGTCTCGCGCGGCGCCGGCACTTTTCAATCTTCGCCTGTATCCGCCTCGGTCTCCGCTTCTGCTTCCGCCGCGTCGAGAATCGCGATGTCAGCAAGGTCGAGTTTCGGCTGAGCGAACGCACGGCCTGCAAGCTGCTGGGCGTGGAGCGGTCGAGCTACCGGTATGAGCCTCGGCCGGACCGCAACGTCGCACTGCGCGAGGAGTTGGTGAAGCTGGCGCGGCAGAAGCCTCGCTACGGCTATCGGCGGCTGCATGTGCTGCTGGAACGGCGCGGCCACGAGGTGAACGTGAAGCGTGTCTACCGGCTGTACGCGGAGGAGGGTCTGGCGGTGCGGCGCAGGAAGCGCAAGCGGCTGGTGCGGGATCGAGCGCTGGAGCCGCGTCTGATCCGGCCGAACCAGGAGTGGGCGATGGACTTCATCGTCGACGGCCTGGCAACCGGGCGCATGGTGCGCATCCTCAGCGTGGTCGATGCCTACACGCGCGAGTGTCTGGCGCTGGAAGCAGACACCAGCCTGGGCTCGGGACGCGTGATCAGGGTGCTGGAGCAGCTGATCGGAGAACGTGGCCGGCCGGAGAACCTGCGCTCGGACAACGGCCCGGAGTTCACCTCGCGGCGCATGCTGGGCTGGGCCGAGGACTGGAAGGTCGGGCTGGTGCATATCCAGCCCGGCAGGCCGATGCAGAATGGGCACGTCGAGAGCTTCCACGGAAGGCTGCGCGACGAGTGCCTCAACGCAAGCTGGTTCAGAACGTTGAATGATGTACGAAGTACCCTGGCAAGCTGGCGGCGCGAATACAACTGCGAGCGTCCGCACAGCTCGCTCGACTACAGAACGCCGGAGGAGTTCCGGCAGAAGGCAGGCTATGCAGATGTGGAAAGCAACGAACGCTTCCCACATCCGCACAGCCTCGACTACGACGGCTGCGAGATAATCTCAAAGCAAAACCTAAACGGAGAAACTCCAGTTATTAGTGGATGAGAAATCGGGGGCAGGTCACTTCCAACTGCCGTGGTCAATATGGCCGCCGCGTCCCTGGCACCGTCTGGACCCTGTCCGATGAAGTTCATCCGTTTTGCCCCTTTACTTAACATTAGTATGGCGCTTGTAAAGCGACGATGACGCGTTGCTACTGTTGGATGGGGCAAGGAATAGTCCAATGCGCCGATTGAGTTGGGTTTTCTAGGGTATCTGGCCGAGCCGGCCGGGGGCGCCGAGGTCTGGTCTCTCTCCTCCTCTACCCACATACGAGCCTCCTTCAAGGGGCAGCAGAACCCAGAGAGCAGCCCCAGGCAGCCCCAGGCAGCCCCACCCCAGAGAAGACCGGCGAGAGAGACGGTCGGCGAGGGTAGGACCAGAGTTGGCAGACCAGCGTCCAGAACCCCTGGAAACGCCCCTGGTCCCCAGCAGTAGTTATCTAAAGTCGGCAGGTTCTCAGGATGGCTTCGGTATGGGGTGGGGTAGGGATACTGGGTTGGCGCTTTCTATCTTCCTGGTTATCAACCAATCGATGCCGGTCTGATAGTCTTGCATTTGTCCTTATACCTGAAGAGTTTACGAGCGACCGTATCCTCGCACTGCCAGTGGCAGCGTTCCTGTGTATAGGGTGGCAGCATAACGTTGCACCTCATGGCAGCATATCTCTGGAATGGGTGGCAGGATTCGCCAGAACCGGCAAATCACTTCACGCGATTCTCAATCGGGGATTGCTAAGTCGTTTCACGGATGCCGCCGCGTCGGAATCGTACTTTGACTCACTTGCCTCCGGTCTCACAAGACTCCTTCTGGCTGCCTGAACGGCATCAATGGGCCTGCGCAGATCGGTTCGATCAGAGATCCCGCAGCCAGTCGACGAACGTTCAAGCGGCATCGATCAAGCAAGATGCAGAAGAAAAAGCTGCGGAGAGCTTCTCGTTGCATCTCCACAGCTTTTTTAACCCTTGATGAAAGCCAGCAGGTCGGCGTTGATCGTGTCCGCTTGCGTGGTTGGCATGCCATGCGGGAAGTCCTTATAGGTCTTGAGCGTCCCGTTCTTCAGCAGCTTTGCCGACAAGGGCCCAGCATCGGCGTAGGGAACGATCTGATCGTCCTCGCTATGCATCACTAGCACTGGCACAGTGATCTTCTGGAGATCGTCGGTGAAATCGGTCTGCGAAAAGGCGACGATGCCGTCGTAATGCGCCTTCGCGCCGCCCATCATGCCCTGGCGCCACCAGTTCTGGATAACCGCCTCGGAGGATTTCACGCCCGGTCGATTGAAGCCATAGAAAGGGCCCGCCGCGACGTCGCGATAGAACTGGGAGCGATTGGCGGCGAGCTGCGCCTGAAAACCGTCGAAAACCTCCTTGGGAAGGCCGCCCGGATTGGCCGCCGTCTTCACCATCAGCGGCGGCACAGCGCTGATAATCGCAGCCTTCGCCACGCGGCTCTCTCCATGCCTTGCCAGATAGTGCACTACCTCGCCGCCGCCGGTCGAATGGCCGACATGTATGGCGTTCTTCAGATCGAGATGAGCCGTCAATGCCGCGAGATCGTCGGCATAATGATCCATGTCATGCCCGTCACCCGTCTGGGTGGACCGTCCGTGGCCGCGCCGGTCATGGGCAATAACGCGATAACCGTGATTGAGGAAGAACAGCATCTGCGCGTCCCAATCATCGGCCGAAAGCGGCCAGCCGTGGCTGAACACGATGGGCTGACCTTTGCCCCAGTCTTTGTAATAAATCTGCGTACCGTCTTTCACTGTGATTGCATTCATCTCTCTTCCTCCTTGGGCATGTGTGAAGGAGCCCGAAGGGCTCGCGGGTTAGGGTTCGAACGCCAAAGCCGAAGTTGGAACGCTCATAAGCACTACCGTAGCTGCGCTACCGAGGATAACGGCGCGTCGCGAGAGTTCTGCGGTCGCACTGTCTAAGGGTTGACTGTACATTGACTGGCGTCAATTCGCGAGCATAGATCATTCTCGCGGCGTCTTCGGGGGGGGCTCCATCGCAGGCCTCACGAACTGAATCCATACCATGACTGCGATGACTACAAGGGCACCCTATTTCAGCCAGGGTCGCATAGATTGCCTTTCTCTCGTCTCAACTCGCGCGGGCCATACCTACTTCTTTGCGCCCGTTGTCTCAAGCTTTGCAAGAGCGGCAGTGAAGGCGTTCCGGTGCTTCATCTCATCCTGGCGAATTTCTTCAAACTGCATGGCCACGGCGTGGTCGCCGGCCTTCTCTGCCTGCTCCGCAAACTCGCGATACATCGTTGTGGTCTCGTAGTTCTCACCCTTGATCGCATCTTTCAGGTTGTCTGCGTTTGAGCCGACTGTTCCCGCCAGTTTGGCCTCTGTCGCAAAGTGCTCGAACCGCTCCGTCTTGGCTGTCTGCTCCAGCAGCAACGCGAGCTTGGGGTCTCCACTCTTGCGTGCGTGCTCTGCGAACAGCAGATACTTGGCAGAGGCAAGTGCCTCACCATGCATGGCGGTTGAAAGGTTCGTCAGAGTCTGTTCGTTCAACTTTGCTTCGACTTGTGCGGCAACATGCCCAATCGTGAACGACGCCACAGCGACAGCTACTGTGGTGATTGCAATCTTGGTCTTCATTCTTGCCTCATATGGACTTGGTGCGTTGAGATATTGAACGAAATGAGTAGCCTGTGGCGATGACTACCTACGTTGTCTGCTGAAGATGTGATTTCACGATTTCTTCCACTTCTCCAGCCCCCTTGGCATAGAGCTCCTTTTCATCGGGAGCAAGCTCATACAACAGCTTCAGAAACTCTCCTGCGTGTACACGTTCCTCATCCGCTATGTCCTTGAGGACTGCCGCGGCGAGTATGTTGTCGGTTGACTCGGCAAGCTGCATATACATCTGAGTCGCTTCGTACTCTGCGGCTACCATAAACCGGATCGCTCTGACGAGTTCCTCGTCCTTGAGCTTCCTGCCGTTCGCCAA
>PKWK01000222.1 GCA_003133205.1 Granulicella sp.
TTTGATGACACCCCCTAGGCTCACCATCGTTACGACCTGGCCGCCTGAGTATTCGCTTTGACCGGTGCTCAACGAAATTGAAGACAATCGACGGGTGAAGTGCGCCGGCTGACCTGTCTCAAAGCGCTGAGCATCGCTCTTGCTGCTCTTTGCGGTTTCTGAATGCTTCCTTCCCAACCCAAAATGCTTCTCGGATCAATGCCAGTGGTTGAGAGCCATATCCATTTCTACGCGGATCGAATTGTGGCGAGACACAACTCACTTGGGGGGCCGAAGTGCGGTATTGAACAGATCCCGCGAGGTCGTGCAGGAGTCCGGCGTATGTGGCGGCCGTCGGCGCAACAATCAACCCCGTTTGCGTCCCCGATGGTATTTTGGCGAGGCACAGGATTACACAATGAATAACCGAGACGGTGGCCGATGGCCAGCGACAATGACATAGCCTTATGGGTAACGCTTGGCCGGATCGATCTCGGCAGGAGGCTCTCCAGCCGCCCGCATCATGTTTTTCAGTTCATCGCGGAGTTGATCAGCTGTGGAACGGAACTCCTTTCTGCCGGCAAGGTTGACCTGCTCAAAGGGATCGGAGGCCTGGTTGTACATCTGATATTCGACGTAGTGGTCGGAGAACTTCTCAGAGCGGCGACCCTGGGCATCGATGACGCAGTAGGTCCACTCTTTACTTCGCAAAGCGCGCGCTGTCATGGACTCGCTGATCTGGATGAGTTCGCGATTCGGCCAGGATATGCGGGCCTCTGGCTCTCGAAGGAGCGGCATGACGCTACGTCCTTTAACCGAGTCAGGCACTGGAATCCCCGCTGCATCAAGCAGCGTGGGCATGATATTGATGTTGCCAATGATCTCAGGCATTTCAGAGGCGCCGTTGAAGCCAGGGCCCTGGGCAATCAGGGGGATGCGGATCGAACTGTTGTGGGGGCTGCGCTTGTACTCCTCGTTGCGAGTCATGAAGTGGCAGCCATGATCACTGGTGAAGATCAAGATCGTATTCTCAGCGAGATTCTGCTCATCGAGCAGAGCGATGATCCGCCCGACCGACTTGTCGATTGCCTCAACGCAGCCATAGTAATCGGGCAATTGTGACTGCCAGTTGCCGGGCAGAGGCCGGAGGTCGTTGGGGATGCAGGGATCAGCAAAGTGCTCAGCCGCACCTTTGGGAGCAACGAAGCGCTTCTCATCATTCTGGAAGTGAGGTTCGAGCTGCGAGATGTAAAGGAGAAAGGGTTTGTCGTGCTTTTGCTTGAGGAAGCGCTCGGCACGGTCGGTGAGAAAGTCGACACGGTACTCGTCTTTGAAGGTGATGGAGTTTCCATCCCCATCGAAAATTGTTCCCTCATACGGGTGCGTCGTACCTTCTAACTCGTTTGCACCTTCCCATAGATCGAGGAAGCCTCCGCGGAACTCTGGCTTGACATAACCACGGCCACCACCGTCAGCCTCCCTGCCGGGCGCAAGGTGCCACTTGCCGATCAGATTTGCGGAGTAGCCTGCCTTGCGAAACTCGGAGGCGAGAGTGGGGAGCGAAGGATCAATGCTCAAGCCGTTATGCCAGACGCCGGTCTCGGTAGCATAGCGCCCAGTCATGAGCATCGAACGGGACGGCGCGCAAACAGGCTGGTTGCAGATAGCCCCTGTGAAGTTGGTGCCGCGGGCGGCCATGGCGTCGAGGTTGGGAGTGCGCGTTGTATAGTTCTGCCCATTTGCTCCAATGAAGTCCGCACGAAACTGATCGGCAATATAGACGATGACGTTCGGCTTCGATGCGGATGGTGGCTCTTGAGCGGACACCTCGCGAGGAAGTGCAGCCCCCAGGCCTGCGGCCATACTCATAGCTGCAGTGCCAAGCAGAAACTTACGGCGATCGAGCGGATCTTCTCCATTGATTTTTTTCATTCATCACTCTTTCGTCTTGAATGCATCGAGAACGTTACCCGCAACATTACGGCAGCTCAACCTTCTCAAGGACGCCCCTGTGGGAGGGTTTGCTTGCTGAGGCTATAGTTATTGGATTCGTATTGACCAGTGCGAATAGACGTAATTGCGGATCGTCTCCACATTCCCGAGAATCAGGTCGTATTCATACTCAAACACCGTTCTTGGACCGATAACCTCCCGAGCAATAGGGCTCAAATATCCAGTATTGTCACTGCTTGGATCGCCAAGGCCGGGCTGTCCATTAAAGCCACCGAGGAAGCGCGTGACATTTTGATGAAAAACACCCAGACCCCAGGATCGCTCATTCACCAACGCTGACCAGCTTTCAGTTGTTGTCCAATTTTTCCACGGCGGAGGTACCGGCTTGATCCAAGTTAGAGCATCGTGAGTGAAAGGGTGCGATCCCGTATAACCGACAATACGAAAGAGCGTTCCAACCGTGTAAACCGCAGGGAGTTCCTGATTGAACGCCGGATACACGGTCTGATCCGAACGGTTATTGACGAGTCGATTCCTAATATGCACGGCCGCGCCCTGAAGACTGATCCAGGTCTCGAACGTGCACTCGCAATCGACCGAATCGAGAGCCCACTGCATGGGGCGCGTTTTGACATATAGAGTTTTTCCATCATTTGAATATTTGAGTATTTTCCCTGGGTGGCCATAGACATCGCCTCCACTTACGGGGTTCCATGGCCAGCTTGGCCACTTCGGATGGGGTCTTCCGAAGGGCCTGGGTCCGCTATAGTAGGACTGCCCAATATATCTCCCGAAGTCGTGAACGTTGACGATGTTCTGTAATGTTTTCGAGTCCGCTAGAAAAGAAATTGATCCTCCATGATTTAAATCAACTCCAACGCGGATTGTGCCGTTGTCAAGCACGCCTGCCTGATCGTTCGCCAACGCGACCGTGCTGAAGAGACAAATCGCCGCGAACGTCACAAGACTTTGGAAAATTACTTTCATATTGAGGTTACTGCGAGATAGCTGCCACTTTCACAATAGGAATTATCCCTATAAGCCGAGCACGACATTTATTTCGTCACGCGAATGCAAGAAGTAAGTGGTAGGTCACGGGAAGAAGATCCCACGTCGACCCCGTACATCCCCGATGCCACTACCCATCCGTGGCTCTGCACGTCCCAATAAGCAAAGTCTCGGCGATGCAGGATCATGTTTATCTTCTTCGTTTCATGTGCGGCAAGACCGATGCGTGCAAACCCTTTCAATTCACGTACCGGCCTGGGTACTGAGGTTTTGGGCGGCGCGATATACATCTGAGCGATTTCCACGCCCGGACGTGCGGAAGTGTTCGTGATATCCACTGTAACGTCAACATCTCCGGTTGAATTGTCAGGTTTTTTCACGCTCAGGTTGGAATAGCGGAAGGTTGAATAGCTCAGGCCAAAGCCGAATGGGAACGCAGGCTGAATTTTATGTTCATCATAGTAGCGATATCCTACGAAAATTCCTTCGTTGTAATTCACGTTGTCACGATCTTCCGTTCCGACGGCATGCGATGGGGAATCTTCCAAGTGCTGCGGCCAGGTAAAGCTTAGCTTACCGGAGGGATTGACGTCCCCGAAGAGAGCTTCCGCAATGGCCGTACCACCTTCCATACCTGGGTAAAATGCATCGAGTACGGCGGGAACGGAGTGAATCCATTCATCGACGGTAAACGGGGATCCGTGGATCAAGACCACTATCGTGCGTGGATTGATCGATGCGATCTGCTGTATAGCTCGTGCCTGCCCTTGCGGGAAATTCATATTGGTCCGATCCATACCCTCAGTATCTAAAGCATGCCCCCAGCCACCGACAAAAATGACCGCATCGGCATTGCGAAGCCGGGGCTCGATAGCATGGATGGCAGCGGCGGATTCCTGCGGAGTATTCGGTAAAGACCAGTCCAGGTGCAGAGAAGCATCCCCTTGTCCAGCATGATAGGAGATATCAACTGAATAAACGTGCCCTGCTTCCAGGCGAACGGTTGCCGTACCAGACTGCACATGGCCGGTTTCCGAATTCATAATGACTGGATTGTTGTCGATGCGCAGTGCGCTGGTATCTTGTCCGGAAAGACGCAGGGTGTAAAAGCCGGTCACTTTCGGCACAAGCTTGCCTACGTAGTGCGCGCTGAAGTTATCGGTGTGGATAAGCCTTGGATCAGGAGAGCTCATCTCCCACATGAAATTGATTTCAGGATCTACGCGTTCGACTGCCGCAGTTTTGTCGCCGTCGTTGAAATACTGAGCCAGTAGCCCGTGCTGTCCATGAATAGGCTGCCAGTTGTCAGGGCCGATTGGTTCAAAATCGCCGGCGTCATCGAAGTCGATGTAATCGACTTTGGAGCGGTCCTTAAGTGCGTTGCGAATTTCTGTTAGAGCTGTGATCTCATAGGGAGATTCCACCGCTGAGCTGCCGCCGTAGCCATGTTTACAAAATCTGCGGTTTGCATTTGGTCCAAGGACAATAATGTTCTTGATCTTTGCCTTGTCGAGAGGCAGAGTGGCATTGTCATTTTTGAGTAGAACCAAGGTCTCCTCGGCGGCGCGCAGAGCAACGGCCTGGTGCTGCGGGGTATTGATGGAGCCGCCGGTAGTTGTGCCTCGCCAAAATTGTGATCCGCTGTTAGATCAGCCAGATACGGGCGTACCTAGTTTCGCCTGCTCTTCCGTGTCAAACTGGCTCCATGCTCAGCCTGCTGAGGATTCTGTTCGTATTGTTTGTCCGGTCCTTTTGCTCTCGTCGTGATCTTCTGTTGGAGAATCTGTCTCTGCGGCAGTAGCTTGCCGTTCTGAAGCAGAGGCATCCACAACCGAGGTTGAAGGCTCCGGACAGGCTCTTCTGGGTTCTCCTCTGCCGGCTCTGGCCTCGCTGGAAGCAGGCATTGATCATGGACGGTCGTTCGCTGGCATCGGGCAGGATTCAAGCTGTACTGGAAGTGGCTATCGCGGCGCCGCAATTGTGGAGGCAGAAGATGTGTGGGCAGGGAACTGAGTGAACTCATCTTCCGCATGGTAGCCGAGAACCCAACCTGGGGAGCCTCCACGGATTCACGGTGAACTGAAGATGCTTGGCTTCGACATCTCGGAGCGAACCGTGTTGCGCTGGATGCGGAATGCAAGCCAAGCGAGAGGCCCTCGAATCTCTCGTGAGTAAGGCTCCCTCTAAGAAGCCTCAGACGAGCGTACTCAGCACGCAATCTGCGCCCAGCCGATTGTCTGTTGTACGTTAACCGGCATCGCGCGAATTTAATTGCAATATTGCGAGCAGCTCAGGAGTCGCGAGCGCCTTATGGCGCAGGGGTTAGGGTATACAGGTCGACGCCTCCGTTATAATTCGGCACGTAGATGTGGCCGCCGTCAATCACAGACGGGTCGAACTTGTTGAACAGGAACTGCACACCCTGGGCCTGCGAGTCCCACAAAACTTGCAGCGTTCCATTGGCAGCTAGGTGTACGGGGTCGTAGATCAGCAGTCTTCCGTTGCCTACGATCTGATTGGCATTCATGTAAGGGATGGTGCACACTAGGATCGCTGAATTCGGATCGGACCCGTTGCTGGAGCCCGAACAGAATCCACCGGTCATGCCCCCCGGCGACGTCCCACGCACATTCGCGCTGGCGAATTCATTGCCCTGAGCTAGATACGTGAGTGTGCCGGTGGAACTCACCTTCCACTTATGCAGCTGGTTGTTCTCACCCCACGCAAAGATCGTCCAGGAGTTCAGCAGTGGGTCGAAGAACTGCACGGGTGTCATGTGCATGTGCGCCGTGTCGCCCCATGGGAAGAAGTTGAGGGTCGTTGGGTTAGGTGGGCAAGGATTCAGGGGACCAGGGTCCACGGTCAGCCAGACGGGAGGCCCGGCCAGCTTCGCGCAGTTGGCTGCGGGATTCCGCAGATCCGCCGGCTTCGTTCCTCCCATGTTGGCCGTCCTGATCGGGTAACCGATGCCGTCCTTTCCGGTGGCGACGCACAAGCCCAGCGAAAAAATACAGGCCGGCCCTGCCGAGCCCCAGTCCTCGTCCGCCCATTGCCCCTGTGCCATCGCCTGGGGCACCACGCGCACCGTCAACTTGCCGTCGTTGCCGATCTCGCCCACTACCTTCGCGTTCCGTAAGTTCATGTTCATGCTCCCGCCGACCGGCATGCTCATCGCCTCGGAAGGCGCGCTCACTCCTGCCAGCTTGTTCGCCGGCGGTGCCACCCCTCCGCTGCGTGCGAGGTCCGTCCAAGGCGTCCAGTGGTCGACTACCCTCAGGCTGGCGACGTTGCCTGCGCTCGCAGGCGTGTATCTAATATTCAGGAACGATTCGCCGAACTGGTGGACACCGTCGAAGTCTCCGTTGCCGGTAGTGACGTAGAGGTCTCCGTTGGGGTCGGCTGCCGCTCCCTGGCCACCCATCCATACGCCCGCTCCTTCGCCCTCGGTCATCGCTAACATGGCTGCCATCGAGTTCGAGGCGACATCGAACGCGAAGCAGTAACCGGCGGCGCCGGCGCTTGTCTCCTGGATGGTGCCGGAGCAGCCGAATACTGTCTTCACGCCATTGATATTGGTTTCTACCAGCGACGACCGCTGCTTGCGCGGAAACTTCGGGTTGATGAACGACTGCCCACTGCTTGTCCCGCTGATAAGGACCGGCGCCGAGGCGAGGCTTCCGTCGCCCATGTTCAGCACGAACATGAAGTAGCGTGCGATGTTGGGATTCGTGCTGGCCGCGCCTGCAAAGTGGTGTTGTGACCCGACGACAGCCGGTTGTCCACGACAGTGCTAAGCCGATTGAGGCTGTCGTATGTGTAGGACATCGAAGCGCCGTTGGCATTCGACGACGCGATGGATGCCACATGACCCGCTGCATCGTAGGTATAGCTGAGCGTGCCCGCCGGCGTGGCCTTGCTGATGAGCCGGTCGGCACTGTCGTACCCGTACGTGGTAGTGCCGCTCGCGTCCGTCATGGTGGAACGCTTGCCAGTAGCGGTGTAGGTGAAGGTCACCGTTGCCACCTTCGAGGGCGCAAGTTTCGCGAGCGGATATGCGCTGAACGAAAGTGGCCGCGAGACTGCCTCCATGGGCATCGCTGCGGGAGATCTTCTGCATAACGGCCGGATCGATCTCTACAACACAACCTTCTCTGACGACTACAACCCGCTCTACCGAAACGACGGTGACGGCAACTTTACAGACACCTCGTACCAGGAGGGCATCGCCGAGCCGACGATTCCATTTCTCGGCTGGGGCACGGGTTTCTTCGACTAATGACAACGATAGTTGGCTCGATCTCTTCATGGTCAACGGTCATGTATACCCCCAGGTGGATGCGCAGAACTGGGGAACGACCTGGAAGCAACGTGCGCTGCTCTTCCACAGCAACGCGGGCAAGCTGGCTCTGGTTCCCGCGGTCGAGGGTACGGGTCTGGCGAAGCTGGCCACAGCGCGCGGCATGGCCTTCGGCGATCTGTTCAACGACGGCAAGATCGATGTTGTGGTGAACAATATGGACAGTCCGCCATCGCTATTCCGCAACGTGGTGAAGAATGGAAACCATTGGATCGAGTTCCGGTTGATCGGCGCGCCGCCGTCCGAGGCGGGGAAGCCGGGCAGCCCGCGCGATGGTGTGGGTGCCAGGGTCTATGTCACCGCCAATGGCTTTACACAGCGTTCCGATGTGCTGGCAGGGGGGAGCTTTGCTTCGAGTTCCGACCAGCGACCTCACTTCGGGGTCGGCCTCGCGACGACGATCGACAAGATCGAGATTCGCTGGCCCAGCGGGCGAGTACAGTCGGTCCCTCCCCCCGACGTTGTCGACAGCATTTACACCGTGACGGAAGGCAAAGGCATCGAGACACGGAAGTAGAATCCGATGACATAGCCGGGAAGACCTGTAGTCAAAGATTATGTTCCCTTTGGCTTGCAGCGCTAAGAGCAGAGTAAGCGCAGATGGAGCGCAGGCATGTTAATTTCATAGCGGCCACTCAGTTCCCATTCGCGAATCGCTTGCTCGCTCGTTTGTCTGCTGGGTCTCGCTGGCGAGAGTACCTTAGCTTCGGCTCCGGGAGTTCCGCCAGTCCTTTCAGTGCAGGCGGAGTTGATCGGTCCGCTGGATGTAACCCGGGTGAAAGAGGGTGCACATACTGGCGCGCGTCGTCCAGGATTGGAAGCAGGAAGGGTGCCATCTGCGACCGGGCGGCATGGTCGAGGGCCACGTTGTCAAGGTGATACGCTGTTCCAAGACGGAGAAAACCTCCGTGCTGCAGTTGTCATTCGACAAGGCCGATTGCAACGACCACCCTTCGACGGAGTACAAATTCACGCTGATCGCGTTGATCGGCCCCTATGGCGACCCTCCGCCGGATGGAATGATCGAGGGTCCGCCGCTTGCGGATGCTCCCGGCCTGAGCTTCGGCAATGACATCGCATCCACAGGCCCTCTGGCGCATAACGAATGCGGCGACCCGTCCGGAGTCGACGTAATCGGTGACTCCTACCCCGCGCCTTGTGTGGCAGATAGAGTAGACTCCGGGAGAAGATGAACCTCGCCGCGATCGTTCATCAGCGTGGTAGATAGCGCGATTTTCACAGCTAACAATCCACTTGCCGCCGTGGATGAGATTGTTCAGACTGCGCCATCATCTGGATCTAAGTACAGGTTCACGCAAGAAGAACCTCGGCACATGCACGGTGGAGCAGCTCTCCTGCGGTATATGCAAGGAACGCGTGGATGTCGTCTGTCGGCTGAATCGGATTGTGTTGGTGAACGGGTCGCATAAGTGACCTCCGTATTCTGGAAGGAAAGAAGTCTAGATATCGATGTTGGAATCAATCATTGCTGAAATCGATGCTGAGATCGCCCGGCTAACACGCCCTGTGTTCCTTAGTGTCCGTCTGGGCGAATCCAAATCCTTCCGCATTGGCGCCTCGGAGCGGCTAGCCAAGTGAACGCGCTTGGGCATTCCGTTCGGCGTTAACACCACGATTGCGATCTATTTGGGCAGATTCTGCTTGCCCTCGATGGTAAAAGCGACAGTGGGCGGATTGGGCGGTCCTCCAGGTTGGGAGCCGCCAAGGGATAGGGTGTACTTTCCGGGCTGGATGATGCGCTCTCCATCGACGCCGACTTCACCGAGGGACCGGGGGGCGACATCAAAGGTGACCTTCGTGGACTGGTTTGGTTCGAGATAGATGCGGGTGAAGCCGGCGAGTATAAGGCGGGGTGAGATCTCGGTATGGGGTTGGGTGAGGTACAGTTCGACGACTTCGTCGCCAGGGATCTTGCCGGTGTTTTTCACTTCACCTTCGACATGCACCGGGTCGCCGGCTTTGACCCTGTTTGAGGCGAGTCGTATCGGACTGTAACTGAAAGTCGTGTAGCTAAGACCATAGCCAAAGGCGAAGAGCGGCTTGTCAGTGAGATAGCGATACGTGCGGTTCTTCATCGCGTAGACCTCAAATGACGGAACCTGCGAGAGAGAACGATAGAAGGTGATCGGCAGGCGGCCAGCGGGATTGTTGTCGCCTGCGAGGGTTTCGGCAATCGCTGTTCCACCCTCTTCGCCGGGATACCAGGCTTCTAAAATTGCGCTGGCGTGCTCTGCAGCGTAGTTGACCGCAAGAGCAGAGCCGTTCTCGAGGACGACGACGACCGGTTTACCAGTGGCTGTCAACGCCTTGAGTAGCTCTTCCTGTACGGCGGGGAGATCGATCGCAGTGCGATCGCCGCCGGAGAAGCCCTCAAGCTTGATAGGCATCTCTTCGCCTTCGAGGGAAGGGGAGAGGCCGAGGCAGGCAACGATCAAGTCGGCCTGGCGGGTCTCTGCAACTGCTTGGTCGCGAAGAACTCCAGCGGGCGCCTGCCAGGTAAGATCGATTCCGGCGCTGCCGGTGCCGTGCAGGTACTCGAGGCGGATGGCATGGGGCTGAGTATCTTCAAAGTGCAGCGGGGCCTCGAGGACCGAACCGCGCTCGCCAGTCTTTGCGGTGCTGCTTTGAAGCAGAGGCTTATCGTCGATATAGAGCCGGAAGACCTCCGCATTTTCGCAGGCGTAGCAATAGTTGATGCGCACGCCGAGCTTGTAATCGCCGGCAGCCGGAGGGGTGAAGGTGCCGCTCCATCGGACGGAGTAGTTGTTTCGCTGGAGACCGTTCAGGGGAACAACCTTATCCCAATTGAAGTTGATTCGACGATCGACACGAGCGAGCACTGGAGTGCCGCTGAGATCCTCGGAGGCGAAGTATTCTCCCTTAAGACCGTACTCACTGCTGTTACTGGATGGACGCAGAGCAGTATGCTCGACCGGCATGGCAAAGCCTTCGGCAAGACTCGATCCCATTGCGTAGACGACATGTGCAGAGTTGAACCTCTTCTCGATGCCATCAAGAGGGTAGACCGGATTCGGTGGCGGACCGTTGTAGTTCCCTTGCAGAGATTGCACCAACTCAGCAGTCGGGCCAATGACGGCGATAGTTCGCACGCCGGGTTTCAGAGGAAGTGTCTGATGATCGTTCTTGAGCAGCACCATCGCTTCACGGGCCGCCTGCAACGAAATCTGTCGGTGGGCGGGCGAGTTGTTTTCGTCCATTCCAATCCTGCCATAGGCATAATTAGACGGCGGATCAAACATACCCAAGCGGAAGCGAGCGGTAAATAGACGACGGACGGCGGTATTGATGTCGGCTTCGGTGATGAGATTCTGGTGCACAGCATCGACAAGAGCGGGATAGGCCTGGCCTTGACCGTAGCCGCACTCGAGATCCGTACCCGCCCTTACAGCGGCCGCGGCAGCATGCGCCATGTCATTGGCGTAGTGGTGGCCGGTGTTAATGTCGGCCACAGCCGCGCAGTCACTGACAATGTAACCATCAAAGTGCCACGCATCGCGAAGGTGTTCCCGCAGCAGCATCGCGTTGGCGCAGGCGGGCGCGCCGTCGATGGAATTGTAGGCGCACATGACGGATTGGGCGTGAGCCTCCGTTATGGCAGCGCGGAAGGCAGGCAGGTAGGTGTCTTCCAGATCGTGAGGAGAGATGTCGACGTTTGCGCGGTGGCGCGTGCCTTCAGGCCCGCTGTGTACGGCGAAATGCTTGGGCGTGGAGACGAGCTTGAGATGGTTTGGGTCGTCGCCCTGCATGCCAGTGACAAAGGCAACGCCCATGCGACCAGCCAGGAAAGGATCTTCCCCATAAGTCTCCTGCCCACGGCCCCAACGTGGATCGCGGAAGATGTTGATGTTGGGCGCCCAGAAGGTGAGACCGAAGAACATCTCGCGATCATTGTCGCGCATCGCCTGGTTGTACTTCGCGCGGGCTTCCGTGGAGATAGTCTGCCCCATGCGATGAACAAGGTTCGAGTCCCAGGTGGCGGCCATGCCGATAACCTGCGGGAAGTTGGTGGCATATCCGGAGAAGGCTACGCCGTGCAGCCCCTCGTTCCACCAGTCATATTTAGGCAGACCGAGTCGAGGGATCGCAGGTGCGTGGTCGCGCATCTGCTGGACCTTCTCTTCCAAAGTCATCTGGCCGATGAGATCGTCGACGCGCTGGCTGATCGGCAGAGTCGTGTTCATCCAGGGTTGACTGGCAGGCGCGTTTATTCCCGGTTGCTGCTGGGCGAGGCCGGCGACGGAAAGCGCGGCTAGAGCGCAGGATGCTATCGAGAGAATGCGGACGTGGCAGGCCATGATGGGTGTCCGATCTTGGATTCTGGAAATGAACGAGGAACGAGAGCGCCTAATTATTCAAGACCAGAACTAAAGCGTCAAATTGATGCCGATACTCTTCGCCTAAAACGATCCTCACGCTGATGCGTTTGTGACAGACTCAGAATCTTGCTGTAGGATGTGGTTCGTCGTTCCGTCCTGCCTTTTCGCGATGTTGATGTAAGCGCTTTCAGCCACAGAATGAATGCGTGGGCCATACCACGAGTGCTCAGATCCGAAGTGGTAATCGGAATGTGAGCGAAGCTTTTCTGACTCGGTGTCACTATCTGTCGTCAAAATTTGGAGGCAAAAAACTCAATGCCGCATGTGATCAGGAAGCGAATTGTTCTGAAGGCGAGCGCGATCCTACTTTCAACTTTCGTGCCTTTTGCCTGCGGTCTCGCGCAATCTCCGGCACCGCTAACCCTCGAGATTCAGCTCGACAAGCCGCTTTATAAGGTCAGTCCAACTCTCTACGGCCTCATGACTGAGGAGATCAACTTCTCTTACGATGGCGGACTGTATGCCGAAATGGTTCGCAACCGAACGTTCGGCACGCGCAGTCATGCGCAGCCGGTCCACTGGTATCTGGTAGAGAAGGGCGAAGGAATAGGCTCGATGGGAATCGATGATACTTGCGGCCCAAGTGACGCATTGCCGAGCAGCTTACGCATCGATATCACCAAGGCGGACGCAGAGAGTCCGGTAGGAGTCTACAACGACGGCTATTGGGGCATGGCCCTAAAGCCTGACACTACTTATAAGGGCTCTTTCTACGCGAAGGCTGATTCGAGTGACATGGGGGCGGTGACCATTTCTCTGGTAAACGACACCAGCGGGGCTGCTCTCGCGACGACAACGGCGCCGACGCCTACTACCGAGTGGAAGCCGTATCTGTTCACCCTCAAGACAGGCAAGATTAGTTCGTCTACGAACAATCATCTGGTACTCACGGTCGCGCACCCTGGGAAGCTCTGGTTGGATGTCGTCTCGCTCTTTCCTCCAACTTTTCACGATCGGGAGAATGGGAACCGACCGGACCTGATGGAGATGATGTCGGCCATGCATCCGACGTTTCTGCGTCTTCCCGGCGGAAATTATCTGGAAGGCGATGAGATCGCGGATCGGTACGACTGGAAGAACATGATCGGGCCGCTGGTTGACCGTCCGACGCATGCGAGTCCGTGGCGCTATCAGTCATCCGACGGGATGGGCCTACTTGAGTTCCTGGAGTGGACTGAAGACCTCAACATCGAGCCGGTTCTTGCGGTGTATGCGGGCTACTCGCTGCGAGGGGCGCATATCAACGCCGGCCCATTCCTCAAGCCCTTCGTGCAGGATGCGGTGGACGAAATCGAGTTTGTGACGGGAGACCCCAGGACAAAATGGGGAGCTGTTCGCGCACAGCTTGGTCATCCCAAGCCTTTCCCGCTCCACTACGTGGAGATCGGTAATGAAGACTGGTTTGATAAATCCGGCAGTTATGAGACGCGATTTACGCAGTTTGATCGGGCCATCAAAGCGCAGTATCCCGAACTAAAAACCATTGCTACGATGCCGCTGAAGCAAACCAGACCCGACGTTCAGGACGATCATTACTACCTGCGCGCCACCGAGAGCTATGCACATGCTACCCAGTACTACCACACCGACCGTAGCGGCCCAAAGATCTTCGTGGGCGAATGGGCCACGCGCGAAGGCTCGCCGACACCGGACCTGAACGCCGCTTTGGGGGATGCTGCGTTGATGACGAGCTTCGAACGGAACAGCGACCTGATCATCATGGCGTCCTATGCCCCGCTCTTCGTTAACGTCAACCCCGGGGGCATGCAATGGGAAAGCGACCTGATCGGTTATGACGCCGGGTCGAGCTACGGATCACCGTCCTACTACGCTCAAGTGCTCTTCGGAAAATATCTTGGCGATTCCGTTCCGGAGACGGCTGTTCAGAACACGCCGCCGCGCTTCTTTTACTCGGCCACTACCGACACGGCAAAGGGCAAGATGTACCTCAAGATGGTGAATGGGTCTTCAGTCCCTCAACCTGTGGCGTTGAAGCTCAGCGGTGCGGCAAGAATCGCAGCTGGTGCCGTCATGGAGACACTTTCGGGAAATGATCCAGCAGAAACCAACACGATCTCCGATCCTAAGCATCTGGTCCCGGTGAAGAGCACACTGAAGGAGTCGAGCGCCAGCTTCAACCACACCATGCCCGCCTATTCCATTCAGGTCATAGAGTTTTCCTTCGAAAAGATGCCGTAAGACGGAAACCCCGGTAGGACACGTTTCAGGACTTCACACCCCTCCGCGAATCTGTAAATGGCGCGGAGCCTTCGGAGCTTCGTCTTCATTGTGCGTCAGTTCAGAGGTTCCTCACCCAAGCCGGTCGTGAGACTTTCCAGCCCAGACGTCTGGTCTCGCCTTGTTCGTCCTGCTCAGAATGCGTCTGCCTGGCGCTCCGAATTATATCACTAATACGCTTCGCAGTCTTCAAACTTAAGTTGGACATTTCCCTTGACAACGTGTTAATTGTTGGCATAGATTTCGAGGTGCTCAAGACCCCCTGAGAAGTTCGAGTCCATGAAACCGCTTTCATCGTTTTGTTTTGCTCGCGAATCTATTGCGGGCTGAAGCTGCAACACAAGGTGGCATGGGTCCAGTTATCTCTGTTCGCTATCGAGCATGAATTGCGTTATTTCTGGAGGCTTCATGTACAAGAAACCTATCCGACTGTTTGTGTTGGTCGTACTGGCACTGTTGCTGACCACTTGCACCCACGCTCAGGAAAATGCGACGGTTACCGGTACCGTTTTTGATCCGACCGGGGCAGCGGTTCCCAACGTGCAACTCACCCTCACCAACGTAGCAACCGGACAGACAAGGACGACCAATTCCAACGCCATCGGCCTCTATTCGTTCGCCAATGTGGGGGTCGGCGAATTCAATCTGAGCGCAGCAGCCACTGGATTTCAGCGATATGTCAAAAGCGGCATCGTGGTCAATGTGGCCCAGACCTTGAAAGAGGATGCCACTCTCGCGGTCGGAAGTGCCACTTTGGAGGTTTCGGTGCAAGCGGATGCGCTCAACCTCCAAACCGAGACAAACGAGCTCAGCAACCTGATCAGTGGACAGCAGGTAGTCCAGCTTGCGACCAACGGACGCAATGTGACAGCGCTCGCGGCGCTGGGGATGGGCGTTTCAAACACTCTTCCTGCATTCGCCGGCGTCAATGCTTTGACGTCCGCAAACGGTCTCAGCTTCAACGGCACTCGCAGCAGCCACAACGTCTATCTGCTGGACGGAGGGGAACTAAACGATCGTGGCTGCGGAGGTTGTTTCAGCTCGCTTCCTTCATTGGACGCTCTGTCCGAATTCCAGACTCTGTCCAGCAATTACGGGCCCGACTATGGGATCGGCTCGGGCGGCACGATCACGATGGTCATAAAATCCGGCGCCCGCAGTTTCCATGGTTCGCTATGGGAGTTTGTTCGCAACGAAGACCTCGACGCAAATAACTACTTCGTCAACCTCGCAGGCAAGGCTCGGCCGAAGTTTCGGCTGAACATACCCGGCGGCAACATAAGCGGACCATTGTGGATTCCACACGTGTACAACGATTCGCGCGACAGAACCTTCTTTTTTGTGAACGAGGAATGGCGGCGCTTGATCCAGGGCAGTACCCCATCTGTTGCGAACACGATTTTGGCCAGCAACTTTCCGGCTGCCGGAAAAGCTTTGAATTACACGGTACCAAGCAATGGAGCGGTTCCCATCGTTCCTGTGACCACGGATTCCAACAAGTTGGCGATCTATGCCGCAAACGGACTGGTCGCTGGATCGCCCTTCAACAACGCTTCGGGAACACCGTGCACTACAGTTTGCGTCGTCCCTGCGGCGCTCATCGACCAGAACGCGGTCCTTGAGGTGAACGCCGGGACATTCCCGCAACCCAACTTTGGGACGAGCCAGTACATCTCGTCCGTTCCACAACCTACGGACGTGCGCGAAGATGTGGTGCGCATCGACCACAAGATCAATGGCAAGCTGCAGTTGATGGGACACTACCTCCACGATCAGGTCTCCCAGACCTACTTCCCGCCGCTATGGGGCAATAGCAGCTATCCGACGGTGGGGACGGCCATGTTGAATCCGTCCTGGTCATCGACCATCAAGTTGACGCAAACCTTGTCGCCCACCCTGCTCAACGAAACCGCGTTCCTCTACAGCGGAAATACAATTCATCTGAGTCCAGTCGGTGTATCCGCGAAGCCGTCGGGTTGGACAGGCACAACTTTCTTCCCGGAGGCAAACAACGTTGGCAGCCGCCTGCCTGAAGTCCAATTAGGCGCTCCCTACGGGACCACCTGGAGTTCGAGCTACTTCCCATGGAAGAACTCCTATGAAGGCTATGAAACCCGCGACGATCTTTCCTGGAACAGGGGCCGGCACCAGTTCAAATTTGGCTTCAGTTGGCTGCACGACCCGAAGAACCAGCAGCTACAGGCCAACACTCAAGGAACCGCGGTCTTCAATAACAGCGGGTTTTCCAAAGATTCCTACATCAACTTCGTTCTTGGCGATGCGGCAACCTTCACACAGCTAAACTTCCTCGCAGGCAAACATTGGGTCAACAACAATTACAGCTTCTACGGCAACGACAACTTCCATGTCTTACCACGACTTACGCTCAACCTGGGACTTCGCTACGATGGCATGCCGCACGCCTTCGAGCGGTTCAACCAGTTTGCAAACTTCAACTCAGCCAATTACAACTCTGGGGCCGGCTATCCGCTCAACCCAGACGGTACCCTCAATCCCGCCTCTCTTACTGCATTCAACGGCGGAACGTTTTATATGAACGGCATCCAGGAAGCGGGAGTGGGCGGGTTCCCACGTGGGGTGGTCCAGAATTATTACCTGACAATACAGCCGAGGCTTGGTTTTGCCTTTGATGTACACGGAGACGGCAAAATGGTCGTTCGCAGCGGCTTTGGCATGTTCTTCGAACGTGTCCAGGGCAACGATGTTTACAACGCCGCGCTCAACCCGCCTTTCGCGTATCAGCCCCAAGCAAATAACGTCTACTTCTCCAATCCCAACACGAGCGCTCTGACAGGTGCAACGGCGAGTCAGAGGTTCCCGTCCACGTTGACGAACTTGAACTACCACTACGGCAACCCGGGAACTGCGATGTTTAGTCTAGGGGTGCAGCGTGAACTAGCTCCGTCGATCGTTGGCACTATCCAGTACGCCGGCTCTCGCGGATGGCGTCAGAGCAACGACAGGTCGATTAACACCTTGCCCTTGGCCGACCCGGTGGTTGGCTACGTGAAGAGACAAGCTGTAGCCACCAACACATCGCTTAATGCTGGCGGCACCGCCTGCACCGCCGGGCAGACATGCTATGCCCCCACCGCCAACCTGTATCGCCAATTCCCTGGCTTCAGCACCATCACCCAGGAAGAAAACGAGACGAACTTCAACTACAACGCGCTGCAGATGCAAGTGCGCATGGAGGCCAAGCACGGTTTGACCCTACAGTTTGCTTATACGTACTCCCACGAGATCGACGAGGTGAGCAGTGACCTCAACGCTCTGGCGGATCCCTTCAATGCCCACTACAACCGAGGGTCCGGCGCTTTCGACCGGCGTCACGACTTCGGCGCAAACTATATTTACGCGATTCCCTTCTTTGCTCATAGCACGAACGAATTTGCGCGGACCGCAATCGGCGGCTGGTCGATCTCAGGAATCACCGTGGTCGACACCGGGATTCCCGTCCAAATCACCTACAACGGGACTGACAAGCTCGGGCTAGGCGGTGGAACGACCAACAGGCCAAACCTCACAGGCAAAGTCAACTATCCAAAGACCAGGCTCGCCTGGTTCGACAAGAGCGTCTTCTCAGACCCGCTTGGTCCCTGGGAGGGTGGAACGGCCCTGTCCGGGTTCGGCAACGCAGGAAAGGATGCGGTTGTTCTTCCCGGTCGATTCAACTTCAACCTCTCACTCTTCAAGAGCTTTGTGTTCAAGGCCGAAGGTCCGACGCTGCAATTTCGCTTCGAAACATTCAACACCTTCAATCACACGCAGTTCAGCGCTTTGGATTCAGCCAGCCACGATGCAAATTTCGGTCAGATCACCGCCGCCAGTGATCCTCGCAGGCTGCAACTCGGAGCCAAGTTGAGCTTCTGAAATCCAACGTTTCTTCCACGGGCTCGGTGCCATGCACCGGGCCCGTCTTCTTAGCCCCTAGGTTTTGTGCTCCCCGGTTTGCAATGCCGGAAGGACCGTCTTCACAAGTCCTTTAGCTTCCGTGATTATCACAAGGTGATTGCATTCAATGTTAGCGAAGTGCTCGACCAAGCCATTGGTCCAGTGAACCTCGAGGTCTGCATGCGTGTTTGCGCCCAGGCCAAAGTGCAGGCGGCGATCGTTGACCGAGTAAAAGCTCGACTGCGCCATCACCGCTTGAGCCTGCACTTTGCCGTTGCGCGTCGTCACTCCCGGCGCCATCGCCATGGTGCTGGCGGAACTGAGCCAGAGGAACTCGCGACGTGAAAGCAGCGCCTTGCCATCGCTCATTTTGGGGGTCCACTCGCGTCGCCAGATATCTTGTGGATGAGTGAATCCTCCACTTTGCTATGTAGATCCTTGGTCTTGTTGAATTCGACCTGCGCATTCTCCTTCTGGCCGAGTACCGTGTACAGACGCCCTAATCGGTAGTGCGCGTCCGGCTGCGTCGGATCCAGTTCCACTGCGCGTTTGAAGGCTACAAGTGCGTCTGTGTTCTTACTTTGTTGCGCATAGATCACTCCCAGATCGACCACAGCTTCTCGCAGATCGCTCTGCAATCCAATCGCCTTCTTCAGCAATGACTCAGCCGTCGCTTGGTCGTTCCGCTTCAGCGCGATATCCCCGAGATAAAGGTACGCCTGCGCGTAACCAGGATTGTTTCTTGCCTCAAGTTCAAGTTCCGGAATTGCCCGGTCATAGTCGCTCTTCTTGTAGTACAAATAACCCAGCTCGAAATGGACGAGCGGCTCGTCTGGAGAACTGGTTGCGGCGGCATCCAACTCCTCAATCGCCTCGTCTGTCTTTCCCATTGCATCCAGCGCCTGGGCTAGCAACATGTGCGCCTGTGTTGCATCGGGGTTCGCTGCGAGAATGTTATGAAACTCGGCCATAGCGCAGTCGAACTGGCGGCTCCACAAGCAACTCTGAGCCAGGATATTATGCAGTTCAACATTGCCTGGATCGCTGCTGCTTGCGCTTTGAAGGTAAGGGACGGCATCCGCATACTGGTGCAGTCCAAAGTAACTCATTCCCAGTAGCAGGGTACTTCGGCCGTCCTCAGGGAGCGCCGCTTTCGCCATCTTGAAAGCCGGAACCGCCTCCTTGAAGTGGCCTTGCTTAAACTCAGCCAACCCCAGGAGAACTTCGACATTTGGCTGGTGCGGGTCCAGCGCCAGAGAAGCACTATACTCCGTGACCGCGGCCGCTAGCTCGCCTTGCTGTGCGAGAGCGACACCGAGGTTGCTACGCACGGACGCATTTCTGGGGTGTTGATGAGCCAAGGTGCGCAGCAGCAGCTCAGCCTCGTGAAACTTCCCCTCCTGCATCAACTTCGTTGCCTGGTCGACTTGCCCGCTCGCCACGCAACATATGCCTGTAAAGCAAACTAGAACGGCACATATCGTCCACCGTAGCTTGGACCCCAAAATCTGCGTCTTGGCATACCGCCGATGTAACATGCCACCATCCCTGGACCTGAGTCTGCGCAAGGCGGGATTTCGAGCGAATATCCGCATAGCGAATTCTAGACGATGCTGTCATTGCAGTACCAGAGCGCCGAGACCCGTTGCCGGGCATATCCCGTCGCGCCTGGTCTCGCCGTGGCGACCTCTCTCATAGAGAAGCAGGCGCCAATCTGGTAGGGCGCGCGACAAGGCTGCTAGGGTGTATAAACACAGGGATATATGCCATGGTTTTTTGGACGCAGCATTCGGGACGAGGCCAGGTCTTCGGTGCGAAGTTCAAACATTTCGATCGGCGGGGCAATGCGGAGCAGCGTATCGGCCCATCTGTGCTTCGCCTTGGTATTACTGGCCGCAGCCGGGGGGGCACAGGTATCGCACGAGCTTCCCGGTTCCACTGAGGACCACGTAGCCGCCAAGGGCTGGTGGCCCACGAAAGCCACGGGCGCTGGCAACGCATATTCCGGTGCAAGCGCTTGC
>PKWK01000234.1 GCA_003133205.1 Granulicella sp.
CAGTGAAGGCTGTGCCTCGGACTGCTGAACGGCACCGCGAAAAGTAGCCCTCTGGACGCCGACCACAAATACTTAGGCCGGTAGTGGACCCAGCCGAAGGACCAAGCTCTCAAGACAAACGATTGGAACGTATACCCCTGCGATTCGTTTGGACTGCTTGTATCTTTGTTTCTAAACCCCACAGAATCAGGGCCGGATCTCACCGATCCGGCTGTTCCTTAACCTGTGGGTTAAGAAACAGTCCGCTACTCCCGTTCCGCCCGATCCCTCCGCCCGCAGCACGAGGATGCCTCTTGGTTCGTGAATGCTGAGGCGTTATCGACGACCAGAAAGAACCACCACTTCCCGGTTGGCCATCCATATGGAATAATCATGCTCTTTTCGGGCAATCGAAGCCCTTTAAGTGGTTTCAGCCACTCCGACTAGCATCTTCAAAAAGAGGGGCCAGCGCTTTCGCACCGGCCAGTTTTTTGGTCAGCCCTGCGAATCGATATCCGAGTCCCGCCCTACCGGAGGGAAAACCACCTTAGTGGGCCGTTACATTGCCACCCTGGATCTGCGGCGCTGCGGTTGTCGTTACCGTTTTCAGCGTCGCGCCGTTCCAGTTGTTTGAGAACCAGAGCTTGCCCTTGTTGTCGGTCACCTGGATGCCGAGGGTATCCGGAGTGGTACCGCTGTTGCCGGATTGGTTGTCGTACATCTCCAACTGCGTCGTGCCGCCCCCGATTAGCGACTGCGCAGTCGACCACGTCACGTCGCTAATGATCGCATTGCCGACAATGTTGCCATAGCCGGGCACGGTCGACGTCGCTGGTTGGTCAGCCATGGAACTCACATTCGTTCCCTTAACCTGGTATACGCAGAGCCCATCCGACCCTGGCCTTGGCACGTAACTGGTGCCGCCGACGCCAGCCGCGAGGCAGTGTGAACGGATGATGATGTTGACGTTCCCCTGCAGGTTCGAACCATTCTTGTTGAACTTCGCAACGAACCCGTAGTTCATCTTCGTCCCGCTCGCCGGCATCAGCAGAACCGGCGAGGAATCCACATACTTGCCGTTCGTGCCATTGGAGTGCCCGGCCTTTTTTGTACCAGTTCTGATGAGAGAGACTGGACAAAAAGGAGCGGAACATGGCGAAGGGCAAGAAGCATACACCTGAACAGATTGTGAGTTTGCTGCGGCAGATCGAGGTCGCGGTTGCGAACGGCAAGACGACTCCGATAGCGTGCCGGGAAGGCGGGAACTAATGTCTAGATCCTTTTCCACCAGCGTGATAGCCGCCAACATTCAAGGGACTTTTCTTCTTGACAGCCCATGTGTGAATCGACTAGTTTTTGATTTCGAAATAGTTTCAATTGAAAAAGAGGGCCTTTGGCGGGCTGGGTCCGTTGCCAGCGGTGTCTGTCCCACGTCACAAACAAACAGGAGAAGGATATGCTCACGGTACGACGCTTCGTTTCGACCCTAGGGCTCTGTTTACTGGCCCTGTTCTGCACGAGCCCCGCGCTGCACGCGCAGCTTTCCACCAGGGCCACGATTAATGGAACGGTGACGGATTCGACTGGCGCGGTGGTGTCGGGCGCGACCGTGACGATCACCGAGGATGCGACCAAGGTCGCCACGGTGAGCCAGACGAACAGCGCGGGCAGCTACGTGGTGCCTAACCTGAACCCGGCAACCTACTCCGTCACCGTGGCCAAGGCAGGTTTCAAGACCTATACGGTGACTGGCATCGAGCTGCATCCCACGGAGACTTCCACGGTGAACGGAGCACTTGCGGTCGGCGCTGCCACGGAATCGGTTACAGTGGCGGCAAATTCCACCGACGTGGAGACGTCCTCTCCCGAGCTTTCGTCGTATATTTCCGCTGACCAGGTGAGTGCGCTGCCCATGAATGGCCGCAACTACCAGTCGCTGGCGGGATTGCTGCCGGGTGTGACGAATCTGCAATCAGGCTCGGCGATGACCACGGGCGGCCGGTCGACCAGCAGCCAGCTCTCCATCAACGGGATGGCGGTGGCGCGCAGCTTCTACGCGGTGGACGGTGTATGGAACGAGAATACGGGCAACATGACGCAGGAATCGGTGATCCCGAATCCCGACTCGCTGGAAGAGGTACGCGTGCTGCAGAACAACTTCTCCGCGCAGTATTCGCTGATGGGCTCGTCGGTGATTCTGATGCAGACCAAGAGCGGGACGCGGAGTCTGCATGGCGCGGCGTGGGAGTTCCTGCGCAATGACGATCTGAACGCAAGGCCTTTTTACTCGACGACCATCGCGCCGTACAAGCAGAACATCTTCGGCTTCAACGTGGGCGGCCCGGTATTCATTCCCAATCACTACAACGCCGATCGGCAGAAGACGTTTTTCTTCTGGGACGAGGCGTATGTGGTTCTGCATGTGCCCAGCCAGAACACCAGTGAAATTCCCACACCCAATCAGATTGCCGGCTGCTTCGTCTCGCCGATCAAGGATCCTGTGACCGGCCTGCTTTTCCCGACAGTCTCGACCTGTAACGGGCAATCCGGCACGTTCTACCAGGTCCCGAGCGCCAGGATCAACACGAGCTCATCGGCGTACCTGAAGGCGCTGTATCCTGCGCCCAATTACTCTAACGGCGCCAACAATTACATCAACAACCAGACGGTGAAGACCTATCAGCGGGACGACCAGATCAAGATTGACCAGTACTTCACGCCCAACTACCACCTGCTGGCCGAGTACTTCCAGGAATACCAGAACTTCGCGCAGAACGTGGAGGCGAATGGAACGACTCCGATCAGCTCGGAGACGGACTTTACCAACAACAAGCTGGCGCAGGTGTCGTTGACGCAGACCTTCTCGCCAAACATGATCAACACCACCAGTGTGGCGATGAATATCTTCCTTCTGAACCTGACCCTGGTGGGAACCACCGACATCAGCCAGCTTCCGGGATTTACTGAGACTCTGTTCTATCCCAACGCCTTGTATGCCACGCGCACTCCTGTGGTGAATCTGGCTGGCGGACTTGCGGGGCAGGGCATTCAGGCGGCGCGTCCGATCCCGCATGCGTCCGATCTTGACAATACGGTCAGCGACAACTGGAGCTGGCTGAAGGGCAAGCATTATCTGACGGCGGGCGTGACGTTCGTCTTCAACACCAAGCGCCAGGTTTCGGGCCAGCAGACCAATGGGGCCTTCACCTTCTCGGGCAACTTCACAAAGCCTGCCTCCGGTTCGTCGCTCGGGGACGATTCGGTCGCGGATATGCTGCTTGGCTATATCGGCACCTTTACCCAGGCCAGCCAGTCGCCTCACGGCGATATTCATGACTTCAGTTGGTCGCCGTACCTGGAAGACCGGTTCCAGTTCAGCAAGAACCTGACCCTTACCCTGGGCTTGCGGGTCTACCACCTGCCCTTGCCCTACGGCGTACCGAACTCTGAGACGAACTTTGTGCCGTCGGCCTACAATGCGGCTCTCGCACCGACCATCAACGAGACCACGGGTGCCACCAGCATCCCGTACGGTACGGCCTACAGCAACGGGCTGCTCTTCAACAGCGGCGCGGCGGGCGGCCTGCCGGTCAACTTCTCCAACAACCACATCTGGTACTTCGGGCCGGATGCGGGATTTGCCTGGGATGTATTCGGCAATGGCAAGACCAGCCTGCGCGGCGGCTATGGTCAGAGCTACACGCGCATCTTCACCAACCAGGATTGCTCTTTCGGTTGCATCGGGAATCCTCCGGCCTTTACCAGCCAGAACCTGTCGAACCTGGTATTTCCTTCCACGTCGACGTGGAACGTCACGGCGGCGGGTGGTGCTGCGAACCCTGTCGGCGTCCAAACGGTTGCCGCAATGGATCCAAACATCCAGGCTTCGCCGGTTGCCAGCTACTCGCTGGGAGTCCAGCATCAGTTCCCCGGCAACTTTGTCGCCTCCGTGGTGGAAGCGGGGAGCCGTATCCAGCATCTGGTGGGTACTTGGAACCAGAATCAGCCGATGCCCTACAGCTCAGGTGGCGTGAGCTATGACTTCAATCCGCTACTCAACTACAACGCTGCAACCGGCAAATCCGACAGCACGGCTTATTATGCGCCGTATGCGGGTTACAACGGCATGTCGACCGTTTCCACCCGGCTGTGGCAGGAGTGGAACGGGCTGGAAGTGAATGTCAAGCATCCAGTGACGAAGTCGCTGAATGTGACCGCGTCGTACACCTGGTCGCACAATACGACCAATCTTGCCGGCGGCGGCGTAATCGACGTGTATCACGTCAATCGCTACCACGGCAACACGGAGAGCCTGAACTTTCCGCAGTCGGTGTCGATTACGCTGCTCTATCAACTGCCGTTCTTCCAACACAGTGGCAATCAACTTGAGAAACTGGCTTTGGGCGGATGGAGCTTCGACGACATCTCAACCTTCCGCAGCGGGACGTCGTTGTCGCCGGGCCTGAGCGAGGCGGACCAGGGCCTGGCGGCGCGGCCTGACCAGTTGCACGGTACTTCGACCGGCGGACCGAAGCTCTGGAAAAACTCCGCAACTGCTCAGTGGTTCAACACGGCAGCGTTTACGTGTCCAGGGGGCACGGAGGCAGGCGCATGTGCCACTCTCGGTGCTCTCACGCCTGGCTTCGGCTACTACGGCAACGCCCAAACCGGCATCATCCGCGGGCCGGGCCAGGAACTCTTCAATATGGCGCTGTTCAAGCAGTTCCACTTGACGGAGACGGACTTCCTTGAGTTCCGGGCCGAGGCGTTCAATGCGTTCAACCACAGCAATCCCGGCAACCCGAATACGACGCTGGGTAACGCGAACTACGGCAAGGTAACCACTGCGCTCGATCCGCGCATCCTGGAGGTTGCGCTGCGGCTGAAGTTCTGACCGTAGCCTGTTTCTTTCAAATAGCCCGACGAAACCTTGGTGGCCCCGGAGAGTCCTTTTGGAGGTCCGGGGCCACGGTCTTGCAGGATCAGCACTTTACCCCCACATATGTGATTTCAGTCACATCCGGTATAAGGGTCGGTTGACGAGAACAGGCCAACTTGCCTAGTAGAAAACCCGTTTGTTGTTCTTGTCCGTTGTGTGCGAGTGTCTTGACGGGAGTAGCGGACTGTTTCTTAACCCACA
>PKWK01000010.1 GCA_003133205.1 Granulicella sp.
CCGATGCGCAGATTCTGCAGCAATGCAAGATGTACATTGCGGCGCTGCGGATTGCGGATGAGTTTGGGTGCGATGCGATTGGGATTCAGTATCAGCAGGGGTTGAAGGATCTGGCTCCGGCTTCGGACCTGGTGGAGGGACTGCTGAACAATGCGGACCGGCCTCCGGCGTTCGATGCGGCGGGGAAAGAACTATACGCGGGCAAACCGCTGCCGCATTTCAACGAGGTGGACGAGTGCGCCGGGCTGGATGCGGTTGTGACGAATCGGCTGCTAACGGCGATGCATCTGGATCCGGCGACGACGCTGCACGATGTGCGCTGGGGCGAGCACTACAAGGGCGATGGCGTGGATGACTTTGTGTGGGTCTTCCAGATCTCGGGCGCGGTGCCTGCGTCGCATATCACGGGTGGATATAAGGGTGCGAGGAGCGAGCGGCAGCCTCCAATGTACTTCCGGCTGGGCGGCGGGACGCTGAAGGGCATCTGCAAGCCCGGCGATGTGGTGTGGAGCCGGATCTTTACCGAAAGCGGCAAGCTGCACGTGGATATGGGACGCGCGACGGCGATTGCGCTACCACCGGAAGAGACCGAGCGGAGGCTGAAGTCGGTGACTCCGCAGTGGCCGATTATGCATGTGCTGCTACATGGGATTTCGCGCGACCAGTTCATGGCACGGCATCATGCGAACCATGTGAATGTGGCGTATGCGGATTCGGTGGAGGGTGCGGATAAGGTGCTGGCGGCGAAGGCTGCGATGATGGCGGAGTTGGGGATTGAGGTACATCTGTGCTGGAAGTGAAGAACGCGCTTCGGTTACTGACGAACTGCACCACCAATCAACACCGATTGAACCGCTCAATTCATGGAAGTTGTGCATCAGTGAACGCTATCTTTTGCTTACGGCCTATTCGTAACTGCCTTATCCACCCGAGGAAATCGCTATGAAAATAGCTCATTGTCTCATCGTTCTTGCTTTTCTCCTCACTGTCTGCACGTTTAGCTATGCGGAGTTGGAAGGCAGCATGCCCGATGCTCGGCTTCTTCTTCATCCTCTTCCGCCCATTCAGGACACAGAGACGGCGGCGCAGCGAGACGCGCGTATGGCCTGGTGGCGCGAAGCGCGCTTCGGCCCTTTCATTCATTGGGGCCTCTACTTCATCCCCGCCGGCACCTGGGACTCGAAGCAGATTCCCGGCATCGGCGAGTGGATCATGAACAACGCCTCCATTCATGCACAAGCCTCCGAAGCTGACCCGGACCTCATGCTCAAACTCAAAGACGCCCTGAGCCGCAAGATGGTTCCGCTGATTGACGTCGAGGTCTATCAAGACGGAACCATTTCACCACAGACGCTGCAACTGTTCCAGGCCACTCGCGCGGAGATCAGACCTGCGAAACCCTCCTCCCAATTAGAAACCGGCGAAGGCTTGTCTCTCTGAGGCCGCCCAAGGCTTGATCGGATTCGGTCTTGACAAACTCAACGCTCGCAAAATTAAGAGGACACTCGGTGAAGCACCTAATTACAGCTTTTGTTCTCATGATCATCGGACTCTGCAACACTGCGGCGCAGACGATGAACGCTAAGGCTACCATCGACAAGTTGGCGCGCGAGGCGGGCTCGCGGCATGAAGGAGTCAAGCGCGTTGCCATTCCTCCCTCGGAAGATTCAGCCACCGTAGAAGACTGGCTGACGCGGAATCGCGATTCGATCGAAGGAACGCGCGGAGGACCGTTCGATCCAACCCTGCAGTACGTTACCACCTTTTCCAACGACCGAATCTATTTGCATGTACTGGATTGGAAGGGAAAGAACAATATTGCCTTGCCTGCCGTCATCGATCGACCGGTACAAAAGGCCTGGCTTCTGGATGGGGGGGCGTCGGTTCGCGTGGATCAGTCCCCGTGGGGGATGACCATTGTTGTGCCGGAAGAGCAACGGCCGAGAGTCATAGATACCGTCGTAGTCCTGAAAATGCCTGGCAACATCGACGAGCTGAGGGAACCGCGCACGATAACGTCTATCCCATCCATGCCAATTCTTCTATTGGGAGACAGCGCCAAATTAAATGGCAGCGGCATCCATTACAACCCGGGGCCAGACTGGATCGAGGGATGGACAAGTACGTCAAATCTAATTACCTGGAAGGTGCGGACGCCAGCCGCGGGAAGGTACGACCTCGCGATGACATATTCCTGCGCTCCAGGCTGCGCAGGCGCCAGGATTCAAATCACCGCAAATAAGAACAAGATCATCATCACCACGCAGGAAACCCATGGCGTTTGGCGGGGATGGAACGCATTTGAGAAGATCCCCATTCGTGGAGGGCTGTTTCTACCAGCGGGTGTGAATGAAATTCGAGTCCGTGCGCTTCAAAAGGGCAGTACCGACGAAATTATTCGTTTGAATAGCCTTTCACTGTCTTCGCCTCAAGCGAAGCGATCGACACAACTGGCAAATGATCGAGCACGCGCAATCCGCGCCGATGCGAGCTGGTTCCGTGCCGCGAAGTATGGGTTAATGGTGCATTGGCTGCCAGGCACCATGCCGCAGTCGGGCCCAAAAAAGAAATTCTGTGATGCCGTCCACGATTTCGATGTGGAGCGCTTTGCGGAAATGGTTAAGACGACAGGTGCTGGTTACCTGATCTTTACGGTGGCGCAATTGCAGTATTTTGCCGCGCCATTTCAAGCGGTCGATGCAGTGTTGCCCGGCCGGACATGCAAAGATCGCGACCTGTTCGATGATCTCGCGAGCGCCCTCGCAAGCCGTAACATAAGGCTGATCCTTTACTATCATCATGGCGTCGGCGATGCCGAATGGGTGCGGGCAGCCGGCTTCCTGCAACCTGATAAGTCCGAATTCTTCCGCCATGAAACGGCCATTCTTTCGGAAGCCGGTCGTCGCTACGGAAACAAGCTCGCCGGATGGTGGTTTGACGACCGTTATCCGTTTCAACCCTTCGAACAACTCGATAAGGCAGCCAAAGAGGGCAATCCTGCCCGTATCGTCGCGTTCAATAGCTGGATTCTTCCGAAGTCCACACAGTTCCAGGACTATTGGGCTGGAGAAGCAGGCGGCGACCTGCCCTCTCTTCCGGTGAGCGGGTATTTCGACGGCGACGGGCCCGCAAGCGGATTGCAACCACATTTCTTGATCTTCCTGGATGATTCATGGGTGCATGGAACTCAGGACACAAAGATTGCGCCGCCGCGGTTGAACGATTCTCAGCTCATCAACTTTATCAGCGAATGCAATGGAAAGGGTGCTTCGGTAACCATGAACATCGGCGTCTATCAGGATGGTTCTGCTTCGCCCGCGACGCTCGACCAGCTTGCTGCTGTGAGAAAGAGTATCCGCAGCTTCTAGATCTCTGACGAGTAAATTCGTGTGTTGAGGTGATGTTATACCCAGGTCTCAGAATCGAGACTTGGGCACCCTTCCTCGAACAGTATCGAGCGGTCAGAAAAATCTGGGAGCTTGTGGATGTCGATCATAGAAGGGGCGGGAAAGCACTATGGATCTGCTGCCGAAAGCGCAGAATTGAGATGCTTGCGCGCGCACCACGGTCGGCCTCGCGCGTATATCGAAGGAGATCCTTGGGTATCTTTTACCGGCTTATTGTTGAAGCCGAGGATGGAGTAGACAGGAGAACCATATGACCAAACCGCAAGCTGGAATCCTATTCATCGCAGCGCTTCTCATCGGGGCGCACTCCCCCGCTTCCGCGCAGCAATCCGACGCCGAATCTCAGACCATTGCGCAGAGCGGCGCAAATCCCCTCCCGCTCGATCCCAACACGGTGAATGCGTTGAAGGCCAATTTGGCCGCACGAAGCGTATCTACGACGGAAAGTGCGGCGAAAGGTATGTGGATTCAGAGCTGGAGCGATCCGCAGCAGACATTCGCGTGGAAGGTTCAAGTCCCGCAGGCCGGCGAGTATTCCGTAGATGTGCTGGTAAGCGGCGCGCCAGGCAGCCAGATCGAGATCGCCGGTCCGCGAGACACGATCAAAGTCACCATTCCCGAGGGCAACGATCATTGGGGGAACAACTGGAACAAGATTTCCGTTCCCGGCTGGCTAAAATTGCCACAGGGAACCTCCACCGTTACGGTCCGCAGCCCAAACCCGGCCGGGATCGCCACCAACAAGAATCACTACAAGGGCATGGCGCTGATGTCGCTGGAGCTGATTGCGGGCAGCCAAAAAAAGGCCATCGAAAAGCGGATTCGAGACTCCCATTCCAGCGCCAAATGGCTCGGCGATGCGCAATACGGCCTGATGTTTCAATGGGGCCAGTGGGGTTACCCGGAACACGGCGAACGCAAGCCCTGGCCGAAGATGATCGATGACTTCGACGTAGAGAAGTTCGCTGATATGGTACAAAGCACGGGCGCGGGCTACGTGATCTGGTCGACCGTGTGGCGCTCGTACTATTTTCCGGCACCGATCCAGTCCATCGAGCAGATTATGCCGGGACACACCTCGAAGCGCGACCTGATTGGTGATCTGGCCGATGCGTTACATCGGCGCGGCATTAAACTGGTCCTCTACTACAACGGCTCCGCACTTACCAACTTCCGCGGGGCTGACCCTAACGAAGTCGGAACCGACGCCCAGTTTCGGAAGAACTGGATCGCCATCGTCACCGAGATCGGGGAGCGATATGGCAACCGCGTCGCCGGATGGTTCATCGACGAGGGATGGTACCCCTCGCCGTTTGAGGAAGAGAACAGGGCGCTCAAAGCCGGCTATCCCGGCCGATTTGTCTCCTTTAATGACTGGGTCCGTCCACGGACGACGGATTTCGAAGATGTCGAGTTCGGCGAGGGCTTGAACGGTCTCAATGATGGCGCCGGAACACTCTTCCCGGACGGGCCGCCGGCCGGCGGCAACGGCATCTATGTTGAGGGCCCCCACAAAGGCTTGCAGGCTCACGGCATGTTCATACTGGACGGCCCCGATTGGGGCATTTGGCAACCAGACACTAAGATTGCTAAGCCGATGTTCACCTCCGAACAAATTGTGAACATGGCGAAGGGTGCTAAAGCCCATCACGTGGCGCTTAGTTTCAATCTCCTCATGTACGAGGACGGTACCGTGTCCCCAGCTTCCCTTGACGCCGTTAAGCTATTCGGAAAGACAATACGTGGAGACTAACAGGGAAAATACGCCGAATAATGCATTTGGCCTCGGTCCCGCACAAAACAAGGAGCCGCGCGAAGTGCAGCTTGCTCTCGGCCGGCCGGATGATTCAGAGAGCTCCAAGTTCATTCGACGAAGACCCAGGGAAACATCGGTGTGCTGCACGAATTCGATCGTGTTCAGTTGGAGAACCTGAACCGTCGTGAATAATGAATTCGCAACAATCAGCGATGGGCAGAAAAGGGGTCATTGAACTCATGGATAAGGGGCGCAGAGGCGGAAGCGATTTTGATGAAGACTGGAATGCACCTTGCATTATAAGGAGAATCGTCTGAATGACAACAGGAGTCAGTAACAAACCTCAACCCGAATGTCAGAGTCCGCGGTCGGCTTAATTGTGGCTGCAACTCTGCAGAAGGCTGGTAGATTTGCGATCGGCTTTCCGCCGGGGGGCGTAAATGTTCTGCCTGCTACAGCTTCTGCCTTCGTAATTGTCACTTGGTCTAATTGCAGCTTCATGAGGTCGTCGCAACTACTGGCGCGGACGAGCGACGCAAACACTAACAAGGTCATTACTATCAAGGCATGAGCGCTGAATAGTGCGAGCGACGTGATGATGAAGCCGCGGCTGTCTATGTGCTCGTGTTACATGGGAGGTGCAATGGGGGATCCAGAAAGCAACAAGATCGACCGGAGAACTTTTCTTCAAGGCGCCGCGGGCGCCATGGCGGGTTTGCATCCAGCGGTAAGTCATGCCTGGAATGCGGCGATGGCGCAAGTGCAAAGCAACTTGGTTGATCACCCGGACAATTGTCTCTTTGTGAGTATGATCGGCAGCGATGACAACCCTGGAACGGAGTCGCGTCCTCTGCGGACATTTCACGCCGCCCAGAGAGCTGTCGCGCTCTTGAAGGCATCCGCTCATGGTTCGATCTCAGTCGTTTTTCGCTCGGGGACGTATTACCTACCGGAGCCGATCGTCTTTGGACCGGCAGACTCAGGCGAGCAAGAAGCGCCTATCCTATACACGTCGTACCCCAGCGAACATGTGATCCTGAGCGGAGGAAACCGCATCGAGCCGGTGTGGACGCCATATCGCGGCCGCATTTTGCAAACTCCGGTTCCTCCGGGCACCGACACCGACCAACTCTTCGTCAATGGCAAGCGCCAGATACTGGCCCGGTATCCTAATTACGATCCCAACGCGAAATACCTGAACGGCTGGGCTGCGGATGCCATTAGTCCAGACCGCGTAAAGCGGTGGGCCGATCCGCGCGGCGGCTATATCCATGCGCTCCATCAGAACCTTTGGGGCAGCCTCGATTACGAGATCACAGGTAAGGACGCCAGCGGCAATCTGACCTATGTGGGCGGCTGGCAAACCAACCGCCCCGCGCCGATGCACAAGGAGTACCGGTACGTCGAAAACATCTTTGAGGAACTCGACGCACCCGGCGAGTGGTTCCTGGATAAGAAACAGAACATCCTGTACTACTATCCCCCTGACGGATTGGACTTGAAAAACGCCGTGATGGAAGTGGTGAGGCTAAAGAACCTTGTAGAGATCCGTGGTACGGCGCTGTCTCCGGTGAAGTGGATCGGTCTCCGCAATTTTACTTTCAGCCATGCGCGACGCACGTTTATGGAGACGCGCGAACCGCTCTTGCGTAGCGACTGGTGCATTTATCGCGGCGGTGCACTTTTCTTTACCGGCACAGAAGATTGCCGCGTCGAGGAGTGCACGCTCGATCAGCTTGGCGGAAATTGTATCTTCGTCAGCAACTACAACCGCCGCTTTCATGCCGTACGGTGCCATCTGGCAGAGGCCTGTGCGAACGGCATTGCATTCGTGGGCGATCCGGAGGCGGTGCGCAGTCCTTTGTTTAATTACGCCCAGCGGCATAGCATTAACGAGCTCGATCTCACACCCGGTCCCAAATCGAACAATTATCCGGAAGAATGCACGGTTGACGACTGCCTCATCTATCGCACGGGGCGCATCGAAAAGCAAACTTCTCCAATCGAGATCGATATGGCGCATCGCATCATGGTGCGACACGTCTCGGCCTACGACGTGCCGCGGGCAGGCATCAATATCGGCGACGGGTGCTGGGGCGGACATCATATCGATTTCTGCGACATCTTCGACACCGTTATGGAGACCGGCGATAACGGCTCGTTCAACTCCTGGGGTCGTGACCGCTGGTGGGAAACGAAAGGCGTCGATTTCGACACGCTGCTGGACGGCAAGTACGCCGGCCTCCCTGTGCTTGATGCCATCGAGCCCAACATCCTCTCCAACTCGCGCTGGCGCTGCGATCACGGCTGGGATATCGATCTGGACGATGGCAGCACGAACTACCGCATCTATAACAATCTCTGCCTGAATGGCGGCCTGAAGCTGCGCGAGGGTTTCTATCGCGTCTGCGAGAACAATGTGTTAGTGAACAACTCACTGCATGCCCATGTGTGGTTCAACGATAGTCACGACGTATTTCGCAGCAATATCGTATTCACACCATACCGGCCCATCCGCATGCGCAAGTGGACGCAGCAGATTGACTTTAACCTGCTCAACGAACGCGGCCGGAGTACGTCCATCCCAGCCAAACCCCTCCAGGACTCAAGTGGAGATGACACGCATTCCCTTGAGGCCGATGCGCGCTTTATCGATGTGGCGGCCGGCGATTATGAGGTCAAGCCGGACTCGCCCGCCATCGCTCTGGGCTTTGTGAACTTCGACATGAGGAGTTTCGGAGTGCAGGCGCCGGAGCTGAGGGCCATCGCTCGCACGCCGGAGTTGCCGTCTGCAGCGGGCCCCAAGCCGGCGACTCTGGACTCGACGCGCAGCCGGGCCATCGTGGCTTGGCAAGGGGCGGAAGTGCGGAACATCGTGGGTCTTGACGAGGTTTCTGCGGCCGGAACCCCGGGTGAAACCGGAGTGATTGTGCTGGATGTCCCCGCTGCCAGCCAGGCAGGCAAAGCCGGAATCACTGCCGGGGACGTAATTCTCGCCTTTAACAACAAGCCAGTCAAAGATACACAAGACCTCATTCGGTACACGCAGGAGGCGGTAAAAGGATCGTCGGCCAGCACTACGATTCTCCGCTATCAGCAGGAATCCACGGTCAAACTTTCAATCAAGTAGACAGGAGAACCTTATGACCAGACGGCAAGCTGCAATCTCATTCATCGCGACGCTTCTCATCGGAGTGCCCTCTGGCACTGCCGCGCAACAATCCAACGCCGAACCTCAGACCATTGCGCAGAGCGGAGCCAATCCCCTCCCGCTCGATCCGAATACGGTGAATGTACTGAAAGCCAATGCGGCCGCGCGAAGCGCAACCACAGCGGAAGGTGCGCCGAAGGGTATGTGGATTCAGAGCTGGAGCGATCCGCAGCAGACATTCGCGTGGAAGGTTCAAGCTCCGCGGGCAGGTAAGTATTCCGTGGATGTGCTGGTAAGCGGCGCGCCTGGCAGCCAGATCGAGATCGCCGGCCCGCGAGACACGATCAAAGTCAGCATTCCCGAGGGCAACGACCATTGGGGGAATAACTGGAACAAGATTTCCGTGCCCGGCTGGCTAAACTTGCCACAGGGAACCTCCACTGTTACGGTCCACAGCCCAAACCCGGCCGGGATCGCCACCAA
>PKWK01000306.1 GCA_003133205.1 Granulicella sp.
CCGACCGCGTGTAATCGTTTTTAAACAAGTTTCTAGCGTTCACAGCCAACGGCACCACCATCACCGGCTGCTCCGCGGTAGCCGTAAATGCTGCCACTGGAACTGCAAGCTGCACCATCTCCTCCCTCGCCGTCGGCTCCGATCCCATCGCAGCCACCTACTCCGGCGACTCCAGCTTCACCGTGGCGAACCCGGCCTCGTCGACCCAGAATGTTACGGCGAGCGGCTTCACGGCGACCCCCAACCCGGCCACGCTCTCCTTTGCTGCCGGTGCTACAACCGGGAACACCTCGGTCATCACTCTCGCGCAAATAGGCAGCTTTACGGGATCGGTGAACTTGACGTGCGCGGTTACAGGCCCCAATGGCGCCATCAGCCCTGCGACCTGCGGCCTGTCTCCCGCCACGGCCACCATCGCGCCAGCGGGAGCATCCACCACGTTGACCGTAACCACAACCTCCACTACAACGCCCGGAGCCTACGCGGTGACGGTCACCGGCACCTTAGGAACAACCACCGCGACCGCCACCGTGAATGTGACAGTAACCGGAATTACCCTGACCAGCGGCGGCGGCGGCAGCATCACCATCCCCAGTCCAGGCGGCAGCGGCACATCGACGATCACCGTGATGCCCAGCGGAGGCTTCACCGGCAGCGTCACGCTCGCGGCCGTTCTTACATCCAGCCCGACCGTCGCGCAATACCTGCCTACCTTGAGCTTCGGTTCGACCAGTCCGGTCCTCATCACCGGCGGTACCCCAGGGACGGCCACCCTCGCCGTCTCCACCACGGCTCCGACCAGTGGCGCGCTCGCATATCCCGCGCGTCCTGGCGTCCACTGGACCTTCGCCGGCGGCGTGACCCTGGCCGGCGTCCTGCTGCTTGGCGTTCCGGCGCGGCGGCGCAGGCTGCGGACGATGCTCGGCCTTCTCGTCTTCCTCGGGATCCTCGCCGGCGGCGTCATCGGATGCGGCGGCAGAGGATATAGCGGGTCCGGCGGTACTGCCGGCACAACACTGGGCAACTACACAGTTACCGTGACTGCCACTTCAGGAGCCACGAGTGCTCAGATCCCGGTCATCGTCACCGTAAATTAGCCCAACCGAATTCAGCCGAGCCGTTCGGGACCATAGTGGCAATACTCTCAATTTCCCGCGAATATCCCCAGCGCTGAGTCCAGCAACTGGAGGAGACGACCGCCGGGTTCAATCGGAGCGGCCCCATTACCGCTACGTTATTCAGTAGTGGCCCCTTAGTGGTACTGACTAACGCCCCAGATGAGAGTTAACTCTCTGGTTAAGAAGTCAGGAGATGTTGACATGCAATCTCGGGTGCCAAGAGTACCCCACTCCGGCAGGTCGTTTCCGCAATTCTGTTCGTGCCAACTACTAGCCAAGCTGGACGGCTCGCCCTGGGTGAAGGCGGCAACGCGCGCTTGCCTGATGCTCCTGACTGCGGTGTTTGCGCTCTCCCCGCATACGGGGGCGCAGGTTGTGCCGCTGTATCCCGCGTATCAGTTTGCCGCGCCAGGGGGCGTGGGTGCGGCGGCCGCGACCGGGACGGTCCTGGTGACGGCCTCGGCTAACGGAAGCCTGAGCGCGATTCGCGTTCTCACGCAGGGGATTCCGAACCAGGATTTCACCCTCGCCGCCGGAGGTAGCTGCGCCGTGGGGACGGCGTATTTCACCGGTCAGTCATGCACCGTGACCGTAAGCTTTCAGCCAAAATATCCGGGACTTCGCCAGGGCGCGGTAGTCCTGCTCGCCAGCGACGGCAACGTTCTGGGGAGCGAGTTGTTGGAGGCGACTGGCGTGGGCGCAACGGCCGTCTTCGTTCCGGGAATGATCTCGACCGTGGCTGGGAACGGGCAATGGATCTTTCGCGGAGACGGCGGGCTGGCGACCCAGTCACCGCTGTTTCTGCCCACCGGTGGGGCGGCGGACGCGGCGGGTAATCTGATCCTGTCCGACTCGAACAACCAGCGCATTCGCATGGTGAATGCGGCGACGGGAATGATTTCAACGGTGGCGGGGAATGGAACTCCCGGGTTTGGCGGCGACGGCGGGCCGGCCACTGCGTCGCTGCTGGACACGCCCGTCGACGTCAAGCTGGATGGCGCTGGCAACTTCTATATTGTGGACAGCTCGAATCACGCGATTCGCATGGTAAACGCGGCGACGGGCATTATCTGGACGGTTGCCGGAATCGGCGGGAAATCAGGTTATTCCGGCGATGGCGGGCTGGCTACGCAAGCGCATCTCGCCTATCCCAGCGGAATTGCATTCGACGGCGACCACACGCTTTATATTTCGGACACAGGCAACAACGTGATCCGCAAAGTCAACCTTTCGACCGGGATCATCACCACCGTCGCCGGGACCGGGACGGCCGGGTTCTCAGGCGATGGTGGCCCCGCGATTTCGGGGCAGCTCAATTATCCCTGGGGGATTACCCTGGGCGGCGATGGCAGCTTATACATCGCGGACCTCTCAAACAATCGCGTCCGCAAGGTCAGCCCAACAGGTGTGATCTCGACCGTGGTGGGAACCGGTACGCGGGGCTACGGCGGAGATTCCGGACCCGCGACGCTGGCACAACTGAATGTGCCCGCTAGTGTGCTGGTGGATGTGGCTGGAAATCTCTACGTGGCGGACTCAGGCAACCAGTTGGTGCGCAAGGTGAGCGCGACGACCGGGGTTATCCAGACGATAGCGGGCTACACCGCCGGGATCCCTACGGGCGATGGCGGACCGGCGAACACCACGTCGCTCGATGGGCCGTATGCGCTGTTTCTCGACGGACCGGGAAATCTCTACATCGCGGACATGTTTCATCAGACTATCCGCATGGTGAGTTCGAACCTGACCGCATTAGGTTACCCGGTGATGCGTGTAGGCCGAGTCTCTGCGCCGCAGTCGGTGACCATCGAGAACGACGGCAACGCAGCGCTCGCCTTCAGCGCGTTCAACCTGGTGAGCAACTCGGCCTTGGATTCCGCGAGCACGACCTGCCTGCTTGCACAGCCCATCGCCATCGATCAGACCTGCGCGCTGGGCGTGGAGTTCGCTCCCACCGTGACGGGAACATTGGTCACCGGCTCGCTGTCGGCAGTATCGAATGCGGCAAATAGTCCCAGCGTGATCGATCTGTCGGGGCAGGTGCTTTCTGTCCAGCCAACCCTGGCAACGCTCACATCCAGCGTGAACCCGGCCGCGTTGGGGACCGCGATCACGTTCACTGCGGTGGTGTCGAACTCGCTAACCGCCGTGCCAACTGGGACCGTGAACTTCCTTGACGGCACGGTTCAGATCGGCACAGCCGCCCTGGACGCAACAGGCGTGGCCTCTATGTCGATCGCAACTCTGGCAACGGGGTCTCACACCATTACGGCGGTCTACAGCGGCGACAGCCAGAACGCCGCGGCGACCTCTTCAGCGTTGATTGAGAGCGTGAGGCAGCCGACGACGACAACGCTGACATCGAACCGGAACCCGTCGGTCGCAGCGACCCTCGTCACGTTTACGGCGACGGTTGCCGGGCCTGTCGGGTCTACCGTATCGCCCGGTGGCTTAGTCACATTCTCCGACGGCGCCACCAACATTGGGCAGGGCACATTGAATGCGAGTGGGGTTGCTACGCTTGCGATCTCGACGCTGAGCGGCGGACAACACAACATCACGGCGAATTACGCAGGCGACACTTCGGACCTCGCGAGCCAGTCTGTCGTGCTGATCCAGACCATGGCGAAAGCCGCAACGGCGACATCGCTGGCCACGTCGAATGCAAGTGTATTTGCGGGCGTGAGCGTGACTTTCACGTCCGTGGTGTCACGAACGGATGGCGTAATCCCGACTGGAACGGTGACCTTCCTGGATGGATCGGCCACGATCGGAACAGCAACGCTCAACGGGACAGGTACGGCGACGCTGACGACCAGCGGACTCGCCGGTGGGGCGCACTCAATCTCAGCGGTGTATGGGGGCGATGCGAATAGCCTCACGTCAACCTCGGCCGCCGTGAGCGAGACAGTGCAGCCGGTTGCTACCGCAACGACGATTGCGACGAGCGCCAATCCGGGCATCGCGGGCGCTCCGCTCCAGTTGACCGCAACCGTGACTCAGACAGGGACGACAGGCAACGGCGGCGCATTTTCCGGGACAGCAACATTCATGGACGGCACGACCGTGCTCGGCACGGTAGCGGTTTCGGCCGCGGGGATCGCGACGCTGAACACCGCCACGCTGTCGGTGGGCTCACACACCATCAGCGCGAGCTATGGCGGCAACGCAAACTATGGGTCGAGCTCATCAACAACAATCGCCGAGACCATTCTTTCGGCGACCACGTCGACCACGCTAACGTCCAGCCTGACGCCTTCGATCGCCGGCATGCCAGTAACGTTGACGGCGACCGTGACTGGCAATGGTGGCGTGCCGACTGGGACCGTGACATTCATGGAGGGGGCCACCGCGCTGGGAAGCGGGACGCTGAACGTCAACGGCATCGCCAGTCTCACGACGTCCACCCTTGCGGTTGGCCAGCACACGCTCGCGGCAGTCTATGGCGGTGATGCGAAGGATAATGGCAGCACCTCGGCGGCGCTCCAGCAGACGGTGCAGATTGCCACCAGCATCACCACGCTGGCGTCGAGCGCGAACCCGAGCAACTTTGGCGCGAGCGTGACATTCACTGCAACTGTCTCTACCAACGGGGGTGCGGCGACGGGGACGGTTACATTCTCCGACGGCGCTACTGTGCTTGGGACTGCGGCTGTGAGTGCGGGGACGGCGGTGTTCAGTTCATCGACACTCGCTCTTGGCGCACACTCGATTACCGCCGCCTATGGTGGCGATGCGAAGGATGCGGCGAGCCAGTCCGCGGTGCTGAGCCAGCAGGTGCAGCAGGCGGGAGCTGTGACCCTCGCCAGCAGCGTGAACCCGTCGTTCGCCGGAGCCAGCGTCAGCTTCACTGCGACCATCACCGCGCCGCAGGGCGTTGCTGTCACAGGCAGTGTCATCTTCAAAGACGGTGCGGCCGTGCTGGGCACGGTGAACGTAAATGGATCCAGCGCCGCCGTCCTCACCATTTCTACGCTTGCGGTTGGGCAGCACTCCATCGTCGCCGCGTACAGTGGCGATGCGATCAACCGCGCGGCATCTTCGAATCTACTCGTGCAGACAGTGCAAACGGCCGGCACGAGCGTGACGCTGATCTCGAGCGCGAATCCGTCGCTCGCCAACGCATCGCTGACGTTGACTTCCACAGTAGTTGGCAATGGCGGAATTGCTACCGGGGTAGTGACATTTCAGGACGGGACGACCACGCTCGGCGCGTCGAACCTGAATGGGTCTGGCGTAGCGACGTTAGTTGTCCCAGGCTTGACGCCCGGCCCGCACTCCATCGTTGCGGTCTATGGCGGCGATGCGAACGATCTGCCCAGCAACTCACCGGTGCTCGCGCAGAGTGTGGTGCAGGCGACGACTATCGCGCTCGCCTCAAGCCAGAACCCTTCGCTTGTACTGGATCCCGTCACCTTCACGGCCACAATATCGAACGGCAGCAGTAAACTCCCTTCGGGCACGGTGGTCTTCAGCGACGGGTCGAAGGTGCTGGGCACGGTGACGCTAAATGCGGCGGGCGCGGCGACGTTCACGGCATCTTCGATGGCAATCGGGCAGCACGCCATCTCGGCGGCATATAGCGGGGATTCACTGAATCTCGCGGGAGTCGAGCCAGCGCTGTCGCAGTCGGTCCAACTGCGGCCCACCACGGACACTCTGACGGCGTCGTCGACCTCGCTGACCGGCGGCCAACAGGTGACGCTGATCTCGGTGGTGCGGTATTCCGGACCGGTGGCGCCGACCGGCACGGTGAGCTTTACGAGCAACGGAGCAGTGCTTGGCACCAGCACGCTCGACATTACTGGCGTGGCAACGCTCACAGTAAATCTGTTGACGAACGCACCGACAGTGATTGCGAGCTACTCCGGCGATTCGGTCTACGCCACGTCGACCTCGGCGCAGACCAGCATCACGGTAGCGAAGCCCACGCAGTTCACTATGCAGTTGAATCCCTCGTTGGTGACGCTGCAATCGCAGCAGAACAGTACCATCACGCTAACGCTCACGTCGCTCAACAGCTTTACGGATACGCTGGATCTTGGTTGTCTTGGATTGCCGTTCGCGGCGACCTGCACTTTCACCAAGGATCAGGTCGCACTCGGTGCAAACGGAAATCAAGTAATCCAGATAGTCGTTGATACCGGATCACCGCTGACGTCCGGATCGCAAGCGCGGCTGGAGCAGCGCAACGCCGGCTCGCTCGCGACGCTGTGCTTCCTGCCAGGCGGCGCGTTGCTGGGGCTGTTCTTCTGGATGGGCCGCCGAAGGACACGCAAGAGTCTCGCCGGCCTGCTGATGCTTCTTCTGCTCGCCGGACTCTCCGCGGGGCTGAGCGGATGCAGCGGCCTGCACATCAATGGAACGCCGGCGGGGACTTACGTCTTTCAGGTGTCGGCGACAGGCACAGGGACGGGAGTGACTCAGGCAATCGACGTGACCCTGACGGTGACCCAGTGAGCGAACACCAGAGACTCAGCCTGATTGGTGGCTCGAAACGAGGATTGCTGTGCGTCGGAACGCTAATGCTGGTTGGGCTGGTGACCGGACGATCGGCGCGAGCTCAAGCTCTGCCTACCGCCAGCGGCCCGGGGGCGTATGTGATCGTGGGCGGAACATTTTCCGACTTCCAGGCGGACTATGGAAGACAGGCCATCACGGGCGCCAGTGTGTATGTCGATTCGAACTTGTTCTGGCGCTACGGTTTAGAAACCGAGGCCCGCAGGATGGTCTATCCCGACTCGGGCGAGCGCCAGTCCACACTGCTCGCCGGGCCGCGGTGGTCGTTTCGCGCCAAGGGACTCGTCCCCTACGCTAAAGTGCTCGTGGGCGGTGGGCGGTTCGACTTTCCCTATGGCTACGGATACGGCAACTACTTTGTAGTTGCGCCCGGCGCCGGCGTCGACCTGCGTCTCGGCCAGCGGATACGGGTGCGGTTGGCGGACTTCGAGTACCAGGCGTGGCCGTGGTTCACCTTCGGCTCGCTGCATCCGTACGGCGTCAGCGCGGGGATCAGCTTCCAGGTCCTGGGGTCGTCGCGAACAAAAATGTCGAAGTGAACTCTTCCGCAACATGCCAGGACATCACGTGACCAGGTCAGGTTAGATATCCACCGGTCGCCGCTCCACGAGCAGCAGATGTTCCGCGACCAACACGGTCTCCCCGCGTTGGTTGACTACATCCAGCGCTTCCACAACGATGCCATGCGCCGGTCTCTTCGCGTCTTCGTGAGTCTCCTTGATCGACACGCGGACGTGAATCGTGTCGTTCAGGAACACGGGCCTGACGAAGCGGAGGCGATCGTATCCATAGCTCATCGCTCGCGGATTGACGACGCCCGCGGTCATTCCCACGGCAACGCTGAACACCAGGGTGCCATGCGCCATCCTCTGCCCGAACGGCTGCGTCCTGCACCACTCCGCATCCATGTGGTGAGGGTAGAAATCGCCCGTCTGTCCTGCGTGCATCACGACATCCGTTTCCGTAATGGTCCTGCCTATGGTCTCTCGTCGCGTGCCGATGGCAAAGTCTTCAAAGAACATCTCGGCTGCCATAAATCCCTCCGTGCCAGTCGCCTATTCCGATCATCGGAATTCACATTCGATAACATCACAAGCAAACGTATCATCCCGATACGAACTTCGGGTTGTGAACTACGATAATCGAGTCAATGTTCGAGCTCACCGGTATTACCTGGAACCACACGCGTGGCTATCTTCCGATGGTTGCCACGGCTCAGCGCTTCTCTGAACTTCACTCCGACGTTTCCATCGCCTGGCAGAAGCGATCGCTGCAGCAGTTCGCGGATGTGCCTCTGTCTGACCTCGCCGCGCGGTTCGATCTCCTGGTCTTCGACCATCCTTCCATCGGTGAGGCGGTTCACCAGAACCTCTTGCTTCCGCTCGATCAATACCTGTCGGCGGAATCCCTTGCCGATCAGGCTTCCAATTCCGTCGGACAATCCCATGCGAGCTACGCTTACGAAGGACACCAGTATGCGCTCGCTATCGATGCGGCGACACCCATCTGTGGCTATCGCCCCGACCTGCTGAAGCGGGCGAATGCTCAGCTTCCCGCGACGTGGGATGAGTTGCTTGCGCTCGCACGCCGCGGGCTGGTGACCATTCCAGCCATACCGATTGACAGCCTGATGAACTTCTTTATGCTGGCAAATGCGCTTGGTGCCGAGCCGTTCCCCCATCCGCACGAGGTAGTCCCCCAGGCAGAGGGCGTACAGGCACTCGAGCTTCTGCGGGAACTGGTTCAACTCAGTGCATCGGGATCCCTCGATCGCAATCCGATCCGCACATGGCAGTTCCTCGCCGACTCGGAGACCGTTGCCTACTGCCCCTTCGCGTATGGGTACTCCAATTACTCCCGCCCGGGATATGCCGCGAATTCCCTGCGCACAGGTGGGCTCGTCAGCTTCAATGGAAGAACTTTGCGATCTACACTTGGAGGCGCTGGCCTGGCTGTGTCGCGCCGCTGCAAGCATCCGGAGCAGGCTCTCGCGTACGCAGAGTTTACGGCTAGCCCGGCCATCCAGAAGACTCTGTATGTGCAAGCCGGTGGGCAGCCCGGCCATCGAGCAGCATGGCTGGACCCAGCGGTGAACGCCTCCTGCGCAAATTTCTTTGCGAACACATTGCCAACACTGGACTCTGCATGGATGCGGCCGCGGTTCGCAGGCTTTATTGCATTTCAGGAGACGGCATCGAGGCTCGTGCATGACTATCTTGTCCGCGGTGGAGTTGGGTCTGAGGTACTCAGTAAGATGAATGACGCCTTCATACAAGCGCGAAGGGAGACTCCATGAAACCGCTCTCTGGCCTGCTCATCGTAGACTTCTCGCAGTTTCTCTCGGGGCCGTCTGCCAGCCTTCGCATGGCGGATCTCGGTGCGCGTGTCATCAAGATCGAGCGGCCAGGCAACGGCGACCTGTGCCGCCAACTCTACATCTCCAATCTTTCACTCGACGGCGATTCGACGCTCTTTCATTCCATCAATCGAAATAAGCAGTCGTATGCGGCCGACTTGAAGAACCCTGATGACCTCGCGTGCGTTCGCAAACTGCTGACCCGTGCCGATGTAATGATCCAGAACTTCCGTCCCGGCGTGATCGAGAAGATGGGATTGGGCTACGGTGCGGTGCGTGCGCTCAATCCGCGCCTGGTCTACGGCGAAATCACTGGCTATGGAAGCGCCGGTCCGTGGCGCGACAAACCAGGCCAGGACCTGCTCGTGCAATCCCTCTCCGGCCTGCCTTACTTGAACGGGGACGCTTCGCAGCCTCCCGTCCCCTTTGGGCTCTCGGTCGCCGACATGATGGCAGGCGCGCACCTGGTTCAGGGCGTGCTTGCGGCGCTGGTTCGACGCGGCGTCACCGGCGTTGGCGGAAAGGTCGAGGTCTCCCTGCTCGAATCAATCCTCGATCTTCAGTTCGAGGTTTTGACCACGTATCTCAATGATGGCGGCAAGACGCCGGAGCGCAGCGCGGTGAACAATGCCCACGCGTATCTTGGCGCGCCGTATGGCATCTACGCGACTGCCGACGGCTATCTCGCCCTTGCGATGGGCTCGGTCCTCAGGCTTGGCGAGCTGCTCGATTGTCCGGTGCTCGGCGCCTACACCGATCCCGCCTCGCTCTTCGACCAGCGCGATGAGATCAAGGCCGTCCTCGTGCAACATCTAAGGCAGCAGACAACGGAGCATTGGCTTTCGATTCTTGACCCAGCCGATGTCTGGTGTTCTGACGTCCTCACATGGGACCGGCTCTTTGCCCACGAAGCGTTTCAGGCGCTCGAAATGATTCAGAACGTCGACAAGCGGCCTGGCAGTTCCTCGAACTCCGCGATGCGCACGACACGCTGCCCCATCCGCATCGACGGGGAACTGCTAACCAGTTCCGTCGCTGCGCCGAGGATAGGCGAGCACAACCAGACCATCACAGAAGAGTTTGGTCTCGAAACGCCTTCGGACAAGGGATATGTATGAACCGGACTCGACTCTTTCGCATCGCGGTACGCAAGTATCCCCCCTTTGAGCAGGCAATCCGTGCCCAGTGGGAGAACTTCGAGTCGAAGGCACAGACCGGTCTGCAGCTTGATCTCGTCGCGCTCGATCTGCACCCTCTCGAAGACGCGCTTTTCACTTCCAGCGGAATGCGGAATGGCGATTGGGATGTGGCCTTCGTCGCCACCGACTGGATTGCGACCATGTACGAGCAGCGCTATGCTCTCGACCTCGCGCCACTGCTGCGAGATGATGCTCCGGCAGACTATCCCCAGGGCTGGACGGACTCGCTGCTTCGCCTGCAGCGCATCGACGAGGCTGTTCTCGGCGTGCCCTACCACGATGGACCGGAGTGTCTCATCTACCGCCGCGACCTCTTTGACGATTCCAGGCTACGCACTCTTTACCAGCAGCAGTTCGGAGAAGCTCTTGCGCCGCCTGTGACTTGGCGCGACTTCCATCGCATCGCCCGCTTCTTGCATCAGCCACCGCGCGAACTGTACGGAACCGTCTTCGCCGCCTTCCCCGATGGACATAACTCTGTGTACGATTTCCTGCTACAGGTGTGGACCCGTGGCGGCGAATTGTTTGAATCTACAGGCAGCGTGCGCTTTGACACGCCAGAGGCCGCCCAAGCCCTGAGCTTCTACCGTGAAATCCTTGCGGACAAGCAGGCCATCCACCCCGACTGCCTCACGCTCGACTCCGTCGCCGCCGGTCTTGCCTTTGCAGCCGGCCACGTAGCAATGATGATCAACTGGTTCGGGTTCGCCACCATGGCCCACACGTCTCCTGACTCGGCGGTGCAGGGCCGAGTCGGAATCGCCGACATACCGCACGAAGGGAAGGGAACTACCGCGTCCCTCAATGTCTACTGGATACTCTCCATCGCCGCCGGAAGCCCGCACCAGCCCCAGGCATGGAGTTTTCTGCGTCATGTGCTGACGCCTGCGATGGACAAACTCACCACGATCAGCGGCGCAATCGGTTGTCGGCGCTCCACATGGAACGACCCCGACGTCAACGAAGCGATCCCGTTTTACAGGCACATAGAGCAACTCCACGCTAACGCGCGCGAGATCCCCCAGCGTGCCGACTGGCCTCGCATCGCGTCCATCATCGACAGACTCGTGACCGATACTATCACTTCGGACGCGCCTATCGAAGCATTGCTGCGCCAGGCCGATGCGGACCTTATCTCCCTGCGCAAAATCTAGCGAGACTTCAGATAATTTCCGTAGCCCACCACCAACGTCGATAGCACAAGCAGCGCAAACCCGGCCGCTCCCATAGCCTTGGTACGGGCACTCGTTCCTCGCCACTCATGCAGCACCGTGCCCCACAGTGTCGCAAACAGGATCGTGCCCGCCATGTGCAGCGTCCAACTGCTGAAGTCGTACTTGCCCATCTTCGTCTGGCCCATCGAGTAGAAGAAGAACTGCAAGTACCACAGCAGGCCGGCCGCCGCCGCGAATGCATAGTTCAATGCCATCTGCTTCGCGCGAATGCGTTCCCCTGTGTCTGAAGCTCTGCCGGCGAACTGCGCCGCCGAGCGGTTCCTGATCAGCAACCCGCTGCACCACAGTGCGTTGGTGGTGAAGCCGCCCCACAACACCACCACGAGTGCCGGCAGGCTCTGCCATAGGTCGCTTCGTCCGTGCGATATCAATATGGAACGAGTCGCATCGCTCATCGGCTTGCCTGCCGCCAGCCCATACGCGAAGCACGCGCTCATGATTCCGGCAAACGACGCGACCAGAATTCCGCGTCCGAAGACAAACTCACCGCGACCGCCGGGAGAGGCTCCTTCCTCCGCAATAGCGCCCGCAAGCTCTCGCTCCTTCATCCGGCCAGCAACGCCGCTTATAAAGATTGCAGCCAGGCATACGGCCACGCCAAGCAGTACGACCTGACCGGCCCAATCTCCCGCAATCGCTTTCAGCTGACCCGCGAACAGCGGCGGTACCAGGGTCCCGAAGGCCGTGCTGAAGCCCAGCGCAATGGTGTATCCCAGCGCTATCCCAAGGTAGCGCACGCCAAGCCCGAAGAGCAGCCCGCCGATCCCCCACATCGCGCCCCAGAACCACGCGTAGAACAAGGTTGTTGCACTCGCGCTGTGCAGGATTAGAGCCAGCTTCGGAACGAGCAGGCCCGCAAATATCAACGGTGCGACGATCCAACTGAAGCATCCTTGAACAAACCAGTAAATCTCCCACGACCATCGTCTGATTCCGCGAAATGGAATATAACAGCTGGCAGCCGATAGACCGCCCGTCCAGTGGTAGAGCACACCAAGAAATGGATTGGGATTCAACCGCTGCCTCCATGAAAACTGCTCCATACTAACTGAAACTTCGCCATACCCTCTCTAGCGCCAAACCATGCACGTGCCACCTGAGTTAGAGGTGTTCGCATTCCCGCAAAATGCTGGCCTTTTCCCATCGGGTTTGATCCCGATGTCCAAAGAAAGCAGTTCCGGAAAGCGGAACATATTTCTCTTGAAACCCCGATTTTAGCCCGTGTTAATTGATCTTGGCATTTTGCATCATTCCAACTTGACAGTGCTCCACGCACTCCTTAGGTTCACTCGCACAATCAGACCCGCGCATTACCTGAGATATGGGCCCGGCTCGATCCTAAGGGTCTCTTTGGGAGGCAAAACATCATGAACTGCCAGTCACACCGAAATCAGTTCCTTGCGCTCTTTCTCTTCCTGATCTTTGTCGCCACGGGCCTCAGTCTTCACGCGCAGAACACCACTGCCGGCGCCATTGTAGGAACCGTGACCGACTCTACTGGTGCCGTTGTGCCCAGCGCCCAGATCACCGTCACGAACCAGGCCACTCATCAGACTTCGGTCGCTACCACTAATGCCAGCGGATCATACTCGGTCGAGAACCTCCTCGATGGCGACTACACAGTTGCTGTCTCCACGGTTGGTTTCAAACAGAGTTCAGTTACCAACATCCACCTGAACCCGGGACAGCGCCGCGGTCAGGACATCAAGCTCGAGGTTGGCAGCGTCGAGGCCAAAGTGACCGTCGAGGCCGACATCATCGGCGTGCAGACCGAGTCCGCCGAAAGCGGGGGCACTATCTCCGCCAAGCAAGTCTCCAACCTGATGCTCAACGGTCGCAACTTCCAGCAGCTTGCGACTCTCGTCCCGGGCGTGAGCAGCACCAACGGTGCCAACCAGCAGGTCAACGCCGGCTACCTTGGCCAGACTTCGCTGATCGTCGGCGGAGCTTCATCGGAAGAGACCACCTACACCATCGATGGCGTTTACGATATGACGCCCACCTCGCTGATCAACGTCAACATCACGCCTTCTCTCGACGCCATCAACGAAATGCGCGTCCTGACCAACTCCTACTCCGCCAAGTACGGCTACGCCGGCTCAGGCCAGATCCTGATCGACACCAAGTCCGGCACCAGCGCATTCCATGGGTCCGGCTTCGAATACATTCGCAACAACGGCTTCGGCGTCGCGAAACCCTATTCCGTCAGTGGCCTTCCGGTTACGCAGTCCAGCCTTCATCTCAACATCTACGGGTTCTCGTTCGGCGGCCCAATCTTCATTCCCAAGGTCTATAACGACGCCCGAAACAAGACATTCTTTTTTGTTGGCGCAGAGTTCAAGACGAACCACTACGCTTCGCTGCTGAATTCACGGTCAGAGTTTACCCAGGCCATCCGGAATGGCGACGAGAGCGCCAACAATAAAGTATCCGGACAGGTCTGCGTGACTACCGTAAACGGGGTTCCCACCGTATCTGCCGGAGCTGCTGCTGCTGGCTGCACCCTGGCGTTCCCCACTGTCCAATGGCTCGCATGCGATAGCTACTGCAACGCGCTTCTTACGGCCCGCAGTCTAAGTGCCGCCCAGTGCTTCTTCAAGGATGCCAACGGAATCACCAATCAAATCCATGCCAATTGTTTCGATTCGGCCTCGGCCTATTTCATCAATCCGGCCAACAACTTTCTTCCGCTTCCCAACCTGCCGCAAAACAACAACACGAGCTTTGCCAACTACATCAACACCAACCCTGAACGAGACAGTCAAAATGACACCATTTATCGAATCGATCACAACATCAATGCCAAGAATCTTCTCACCGTGCGCTACATGCACGAGGAGGTTAATGACATTCGCCCAGCGCGAAACTATAACGACCCTTCCCCGAATCCAGGCGCCGTTGCCTACACTCCTGCGCTGAATGCACTGGTGCGCTGGAACTATACGATCACGCCCTCGATCATCAATACGGCGAGTATCGCGTACACCTACCAGAAGGTCCAGCTGCTTCCCACCGGAAACTACTTTGTTCCGGCAGGCACCTTCAATCAGGCTTTCAACAATGGCGATCTACGCCTTCCTGGAGTCAACATCGGAAATTGGTCTTGGCTAGGAGTAGGCGCCCAGCCTAACTTCTCGAAGACCGGCGACGGTATCCTCTCTGAGGATCTCACCTGGGTACGCGGAAAGCATGTCATCCAGGCTGGCGGTCTCTACATGTGGAACATCGTTCGGCTGAACTCAAACGCTTTCGCGCAGGGCAACTTCGCCTTCGGCGGAGCCCATACAAACGACGTCGCCGCCGACTTCCTACTCGGCTTTCTCAGCACCTATTCGCAGTCCAACGTCCAGCGCTATGGAACCTTCAACCAACACTGGTTCGAACTGTATGCACAGGATGATTACAAGATGATGCCACGTCTCACGCTGAACCTGGGCATACGCTACAGCTTCTACTCTCCATCCACGATGCAAGGCAATAACATCTCCAACTTCAACGCTGCCACTTTCTCCCAATCGGTTGCACCGACCATCACGCCCGGCGGCGGATTCGTCTACAACAGTTCCAACCAGCCACTCACGTCAAGCGGCACCCCTGCCAACTACCTCACCAATGGAATCGTCGTTGCGTGCCAGAGCGGGACACCCTGCGGCTTTACCACTCCGAAGAAAGGCCTCTTTGGTCCTCGTGTCGGCTTCGCCTACAGGCTCAATGATCGAGGCACGATGTCGCTGCACGGTGGCTATGGCATCGGATACACCCAGGTCGGCATGCTCCAGGTATCGGGGCTCATCAGTAACTCGCCTTATGTCTCTACGCCTTCTTTCTCCAACACGCAGTTCAGCAGCCCCGCCGGTGGCACCGCAGGCGCTCCCGGTCTGCAGTCTCTCGCCGGCCTCGACGGCACGTATCGTCCGGCAATGGTCCAGAACTGGTCGCTGACCCTTGAGAATGAGATCGTTCGACACGGCATTTTCGCCCTGGCGTACGCAGGTGATAAGACCGACCATATCTTCTCGAATGGGGTCGACCGGAACTTCGCCCTCAACGGAACCAGCGCAAACACTGCTGCTTGCGCTGCCAGTAGCCCTGTACCCGCCACTACGTTCCTCTACGACCCATGTATTAATGCGGGATCGGTCAACGTTAACTACTACCGCCCGTACCCTGGTTATACGTCCATCAATTCGGGTGTCTCCATCGGAACGGCGAACTATCATGCTCTGCAAGCCGGCTTTATCTATCGCCTGTCCGACCTGCAGTTGAACACTGCCTACACCTGGTCCAAGGCGTTGAGTGACCAGAACCAGACCAACACCGGAAGCGTTGCCTACGGATTCGACTCCAACATCGGGTTCCAGAACCCGCGCAATCCGAAGGGTGACTACGGGCGCCCGAGCTACGATCGCACGAACGTTTTTACTGCCGCATATGTCTACGAACTGCCGTTCTTCCGCCACTCGTCGAACCTGATTGCCCGGGAACTTCTCTCTCACTGGGGCACGTCCGGCCTGGTCACGGCGCAGAGCGGCTTTGCCAGCACGGTAAGTCTCAGTTCTTCATCGGTGGGCTTGGCAACCCGTCCCAACCAGGTCGCACCCCTCATCCGGAACTCAGGAAGCGGCAAGAGGGCCATCGGCCAGCAGGCTCTTTACAGCTACACTTCGTTTGCCCTTCCAGCCTGGGGAAACTTTGGCAACTCCGAGCCAGGCGTTCTCCGTGGGCCAAAGGAGGTAGCCTTTGCGACTGCGGTCAACAAGACGTTCCCGGTCACCGAGCGGGTTGGCGTTCAACTCCGTGCTGAAGCGTTCAACGTTTTCAACCATCCCAACATCAACTCCATCAACAGCAGTTTCAACTTCAACCCGTCGACGAATGTCACCTCGTTCGGAAACGCCACCGCTGCAGGCGATATGCGCCAAATGGAATTCTCAGCTCGCGTCACCTTCTAAGCCGCCGTTCACAGAATTCAGGGCCGCCAACAAACTCCGGTGGCCCTTGTTCTTTTCTATGCATAGATTCTTGTGGGGTTGCCGGAACGCCGCTCTTCACAAATCCAGAGGCTCCGCCTGGCGCGCGCTGGAGCGATACGCGGCCTCCACCAGCGCCATCGTCTCGTAGGCCGACTCAAACCCAATCGGCAACTCACTCACCGAACCCTCGACATACGCCTGTAGCGCCCCCATGCTCCCTGCAAACGCATCGGGAAACCAGTTGCCACTCAGCGGCACGCTCTTCCAACCCTCATCCGAGCCCCGCTCCGCATACGCAAGCGTGTCCGGCTTGCCCTTCGGATAGTCAAGAATCACGCCCATCTCCATCCGGATCGCCCCGCCTGTCCCCTCCCACTGGACAAAGCTGCACTGTGTCTCGGCCCCAAAATCATACCCATGGTTGGTCACGATGAAGACCCGCTTCCATTCCCCGTAGTCCAGGATCATCGAGGTCTTCGTCGCCGCCAACCCAGCGCATTGCGGGCTGCGCACGGTCTTTGCATACACCCCGAGCGGATTCCCAAGCCACGACCGCACCAGGTCGAGGTAGTGGATGCTGTGGTACAGAATCTCCAGCCGCGGAGCCGTCGCCAGAAATGTCCAAAGGTGCCATGGCATATACGTCCGCACCTGCACCTCCATGTCGTGCAACTCTCCCAGCAGGCCGGCCTTCGCCAGCGCAACTGCTGCAAGATTGTTCGGTGCGTATCTCAGCTGAAAGTTCACCGCAGCCGTCAGCCCTCGCTGCCGGCACAATTCGCGAATGCTTCGAGCTTCCTCCAGCGTCTCGCCCATCGGCTTCTGGATCAGCACAGCCGCGCCCTTCGGCAACTGCGGCAGAACCGCAAGGATCTGCGATGCCGGCACGGCCACATCGAATACCGCATCCACCGGCGCGAACCGAACCGCCTCTGCAACCGACTCGAAGCTGCGCGCGATCTGCCGCTCTGCAGCCAGTTCCGAAGCCCTTCCGGGATAGCTGTCGGCGACCGCAATCACCGGAAACTCCGCCTTGGCATACGCCGGCAGGTGCGCTGTCCGCGCAATGCCCCCCGTGCCCAGAACCACAATTGGCCGCGGCGAATTCGGCCGAGGCGCTCCCGACTCCGCGACTGCGTGCATGTACCGCTCCTCGCTGCCTTCCATTATGTCAGGCCCCGAGAATTCTTTTAGGAACATATAAGACGCAGTCGCCGTGCCTCCTCTACTCCATCAAATTGATCAGGATGCTGTACGCGCGGATTCGGACTACTAAGAGCGGCGCCTATACGAAGGCAACCCTGGGTCGATCTGTGGGAACAGGTACATGCGCGCATCGAGGGCCTCAGACATAAGGAGAATCGGCTTCTATCATCTCAGCCATTGCTCTCAGTTATTCCGGATACTGGATTTCTACGCTCCTTGCCGCCGGCACGGGCAAGTATCTGTGGTCGATGAGGGGTTTGGTAGCGGGTGTTGCAAGGGGCTGGGCGATTGCGCAGTGTCGAAGTCCCAGGGCGGCCGTGAGGCTGAGCATAAGCAACAGGGATGGCGGCAAGCTCTTGGATGGCCGTATATGTCTGAAAATCCTATCGATTAACTCAAACGGCGTAGTTGAGATGGGTTCAATAGCCGCCGCTTCAGCGGTAAGCGATCACTAGTCCTGACAACCGTGCAGAAAATGAAAGTTAACTTGCCGCCTGAAAATTATTTGCTAAAAACAGCAATTAGTACTTGACAACAGTCAAATCACAATCTTAATGTTCACCGCGTTAGGAATCCGGCCAAGTATAAGTTCATTTTTCGGAGAGGAAATTGCGATGCGCAAAGCGTGGATTATGAGCGGGTTGGCAATACTTCTGATCGTTCTAACAGGGGGATTCTCAACTGGGGCATACGCCCAATTCTCCAGTAACCTGCAAGGCGTAGTGATGGATCCCACGAACGCCGTCATCCCTGGTGCTTCGGTGACCCTCACCAATACCGACACGGGAGTTTCGCAGATTGCAACCACCGGACCGCAGGGCGATTTCCGCTTTGTGAGCGTGGCTCCAGGCCCTTATGAGGTCACGACATCGGCGAAAGGATTCGCGTCGCATAAGGTGTCGATCCGGTTGCAGACCGAACAGACGCTGAACCTGCCGTTCACCCTGAGCCTCTCCGGCCAGTCGCAGACGGTCGAGGTCACAGATCGTGCACCTGTGCTGGATACAGTGGAGACGCGCAATCAACTGACGATCAGTACCGAAGAACTCGATTCGCTGCCGCTGCCGGGGCGGGACCAGCTTGGCCTGATGACGCTGGCGCCGGGGGTGACGGGCCTGGGCGTGATCGGGCCGGGCGGCAACGGACAGTCGAACGACAATTATGCGGCGGAGACGCAGGTGACGGCGAGCGCGAACGGCCGTAGCAGCACTGGCAACATGTTTGTGCTGGACGGACTGGACATCACCAGCAACATTACGCCGGGCGTGCTGAACCTGGTGCCGAACCCTGACACCATTCAGGAAGCGACGGTGCAGGTGAATACCTTTAATGTGGAGTATGGGCGCAGCAGTTCCATTGTTGAGGTAATGACTTCGCGAGCGGGTACCAACAAGTATCACTTTCTGGCGAGCGACTACTATTCGGCGAACTGGCTGAGCGCACGCACGGAGTTTCAGCCACGGGAGACGTTCACGATGTTGCCGTTCCACTCCGACAACATCTCGGCCTCTGTGGGCGGACCGATACCTCTGCTGAAGGAGACATACTTCTTTACCGGCTGGGAGCCGCTGTTGTCTTTGACGCAGTCCAACTCGCAGATCACGGTGGAAGATCCGGCGTTCACCACGTGGGCGCAGCAGAACTGGCCGAACTCGGTCGGCGTGAAGTTGCTGGCGCAGTATCCGTCCGTGAACGTCTCGCGGACCGGCGTGCAGGCGACCGGAAGTTCCTCCTCCATCGCGGGCTCGGCTTGCGGAACTGCCGCAGGCGCGAACATCCCCTGCTCGCTGTCCGTTGTCGACAACGGCGTTTTCAACGCCACGAACTACCGCAACGCGTTGCAGTACAATGTGCGTCTGGACAAGTACTTCAAGAAGGACCGCATGTATGCGAACTACTACAGGACCAGTCTGCAAACGGGTGGCCCCAGCGTGCGCGTAGGCCACGGCTCGCCGCAGCAGTACCTTGTCCGGTCCATTCAGGCCAACGAAACCCATACCTTCAACGATCACCTGCTGAACGAGGCTGCGTTTGGTTTCCTGCGAATGGAGGGGCTGATCTCGCCGTACGGGCCGTTCCATATCCCAATCGTCACGGTCTCCTCAGCGTGGAGCACGCAGCTTGGCGTCAGCAAGGCGCATGAGAACTACATCCAGCACCACTTCGGGTGGAAGGACGACGTGAGTTACATGCACGGGCCTCACGACATCAAGGTGGGCTATGAGGGCTTCCACGGAGACAACCTCACCTACTTTGGCCAGTGGGATTCCCAGCCGATCTTCTCCTTCCTAACCGTCCCGGCCTTCCTGCAGGACCAGGTCTACACCGAGACCGGCGTGTCGTATAACCTGCTCACCGGGCAGCCGGCGGGCCTTGCGAGCGGCAGCTTCCAGTTCACGGGTAACACGACCGGCATCTTCGCGCAGGATAACTGGAAGGTGAACCGGAAACTGACCCTGACCTACGGTGTGCGATGGGACAATTCTGGCAATCCGAGTCCGGAGAATGGCACGATTGAGGCGAACTTCTTCTACGGGCAGGGATCGACCATCCAGCAGCAGGTCGCCAGCGGATACGTGAAGCAGGTCAACCAGGCCTTCAACAACTCCTTGAAGGCGTGGAGTCCGCGTGCGGGCGTTGCTTATGACGTAACCGGTTCGGGCAAGTGGGTCATCCATGGCGGGTTCGGCCTTTACCACGACTGGGTGACGCTGGGGAACGTGCAGAACGAGTTCGCCAATCCTCCGGCTCCGGCAGGTGTCACCTTCCAGTCGAATACATCTGGCACGCCGCCGATCTACAGCGTGGGGACGAGCGACACGTGGCCTTTCGGGTTCACGTATCCCACCCTTCCCGCAGGCTCGTTGAACAGTCAGGGCGGCATCACGGGGCAGCAGGTCAACGTTGCGGGCAACGATCCGAATCTGAAGGCGTCGAACACGATGAACTATACCGTGACTCTGGAGCGTGGGCTCGGCCGGAACTACTCCGTGGCGGCCGGGTACACAGGGGCGCACTCCAACAACCTGTTCACAGACTTCGCGGGTCACACCACCAACGCCTATTATGGCGTGGACATCAACAACTTTCCCGGCAGCCTGATCCAGAACAACGGAAAACTGGTGCGTCTTAACACAAGCTTTGGCACCATCCGCTACACGGTCAATGGACCTACTTCGACATACAACGCCTTCATTGCGGAGTTCAAAGGACGGTTCCTGAGGCACGGGTTTATCGACGCGTCGTATACGCGGTCGAGCTCGCACGATGACGCGGGGACCTATCCGACGGTGCAGTCGAACGCGGGCAACTACAGCCAGTACTGGGCGCCTTCGAACTGGGACACGCCGAACCGGCTTTCGCTGCAGGCGTCATATGAGTTGCCGCACTTCGACCGCGGCCCAGGCTTCCTGCAGTACGTCACCAACGGGTGGAAGCCGAGCGCAATCGTAATTCTGCAGAGCGGCACACCTTTCACGGTGCTGAATACCGCGGCGTACTCGGCCTCGACTACCGCTGGCGCGGCATTGACGACCAGTGCCGGCGACTATAACGCAGATGGCGTCAACAGCGACCTGCCGAACATTCCGACATACGGCTACAACATTCCAACGGATCGCAATCACCAGTTGGCGCGTAATCCGGACCTGACGCCAATTGTCACGCCCAAGGGCCAGCCTCCCGTGAAAGGCGTGACGGGCATATTCAATTACCTCGCAGACTTCACGAATCCTTCGACACTGCCGGGTGAAGGAAACGAGGTCATCAACGGGTATCGCAATCCGGGGTATGCGAACACTGACTTCGCGCTGTTGAAGAACAACCGGATACGTGAGATTGCGAATCTGCAATTGCGCCTGGAGATATTCAACCTGTTCAACCGCCCGAGCCTTGGATCCGCCAACGGAAGCACTACCAGCTCGTCGTTTGGCAAGTCAACGAGCCAGTACAACGCTCGCTTCCTGCAGTTAGGAGCACGGCTCGAGTTTTGAAGGTTTCTTCATGCCGGTTTGTACGTGCCTAAAGGGGCTCACGGTTTATCGACTCTCCGTCATCGAAGACGTGTGCGATGCTGCGCCATGATGCTGTTGAATCTGAGTCACTGTGGGGCCGCAAGCTATTGGGAGATTCATTTGAGAATCTCGGCACACCACGAGAATGAAAGGGTAGAGGTACTCCCATGAACCGTTTGCATCAAGCTATCCACGATGCCGGCGCGCGACCGCTCCTGGGCGCCGCATTGTATTTTTACGATCCCATCTTTCTGGAGATTGCGGCTTATATGGGCTTCAAGGTCATCTGGATCGAAATGGAACACGCGCCCATTACCTTTGCGGAGGCGGCCGACCTTTGCCGTATGGCGACCGGGACAGGAATGCTGACCATGATCCGAATCCCGGACACACGGCGGGAGAGTGTGTTGAAGGCGGCGGAATGCGGTCCGGATATCATCGATGTGCCGATGGCTGATACCCCCGAGCACCTGGAGGAGCTAGTCAAGTATTCGCGGTTCGCTCCAGGGGGTAGTCGAGGTCATTTCACCGTATCGCGTGCACTGAAGTATGGGCTCGTAGATGACGTGCCAGCGGAGCAGCAACGGCTGAACCGTGATTTGAGCCTGCTGGCCCAGGTGGAGACGACGGCGGCGCTGGCTCGGATCGAAGAGTTGGCGGCTGTACCCGGCGTGGATATTTTTATCGGGCCTTCCGATCTGGCAGCCAGCCTTGGCCTTGCCGGGCAGACTGGCCATCCCGAGGTACTTACGGCGGGAAAGAAAATCATCGAGACCGCTCGGCGCAACGGCAAGAAGATTGCGACGGCGTGCGGCGCGGCAGATTACGCCCACTGGATCCGAATGGGAGTGGATCTGCTGTTTTGCACCAACGACATCGTATGCCTGAAGATGGGGGCGCACTCGGCGTTGAAGTCAGTGACTGAAGCGATGGAGCGGGTGGAAGAGGAGCGAGTGCTCGACCAGTTTGCGGCGGTAAGAGACGACGCGGAATAGATCTTCGCCGACCATGCTGCGAACGCCGACAGGCTCATAAATCAACGGTGACGAGGGAGTCTCGGAAGTCCAGCGTCTTGAGTTCTGAACTGCCTGCGAGCCGCACGCGGAACGTACGTGAAGTGAAGTTGCGCATGACGGAACCAGGTGCAAACGCAAGGGAGAGGCGCTTCAGCCGGTCATTCCAGCGGATGTCGATGGTGGAAGAGATGCCCCGAGTGTGATCCATGGAAACGCCGTCGTCTTCGTAGAGGGCGAAGCGACCGTCACTCCCAGGATAGATGCGCAACTCGATCGGAGTTGAGGAGCGCTCGAGGGTGGACTGCTTGATCGGGCCAAGCGGCAGGATCGTGCCGGCCTTCACATAAAGTGGCATCGTTGCCAGGTCGACAGGCCGAACGTGGTCGAGACCTCCGGCGAATCGTTCCCCCATCCAGTAGTCGAACCATAGGCCCTGGGGAAGATAGACAGTCCGCTCCTTCGCTGACGCTGCGGTCACTGGTGCGACGAGAAGACTCTCGCCCCACATATATGCATCGTCGACGGCAGCGCAGCATGGTCATCGCAACGCCGTTGACAATCATAGATGGCATGACTTAGGTTGCGTCGAAAGCCCACTTAAATCGAGGGTTGTGCGATGGCAGGCGACAAAAGAAGAATCGACCGGCGGCGCTTCTCGTTGGGTTTGGCAATGGCGCCGCTGGCCTTGGCCAGCCCGCAATTACTTGAGGCGCAGGAAGTCTCGAATAAGCCGGGCGCAGTTGCCGTAGACAAGTCGGCAACACCGCAACCTGAACCGAAGAAGCGCTGGCAGATCTATGAAGAGGAGCACTTCGCCCATCCGCTGGTCTTTGAGCGTCGGGGGGTGAAGCCTCAGGTTCAGCCATTCGCTCTACGCGATGTCACGCTGGCAGAAGACGGACCCTACGCGCAGTCTCGTGCCTGGAGTAGAGCGTTCATGTTGCGAATCACGCCGGATCGCCTCCTCCATAACTTTCGTCAGACCGCCGGCTTGCCTTCAACAGCGGTTCCGCTTGGCGGACTTGAAAAGCCGGACTCGCTGCTTCGAGGACATTGGGTCGGGCACTATCTCTCAGGTTGCGCCCTGCTGTACGGCTCGACCGGCGACACGGAGGTGAAGGCTCGCGGCGATGCGATCGTGGCGGGCATTGCCGAGTGTCAAAACAAGTTGGCAGCCGGAGGGTTCGTGAGCGCCTTTCCGGAGACGGAGTTTGGCCGGCTGGAAATGGGCCAGAAGGTTTGGGCTCCGTTCTATACGCTGCACAAACTGATGGCGGGTCTGCTGGACATGCATGAGCACGCCGGCAACGCACAGGCGCTCGACGTTGCCGTAAAGATGGCCGGTTGGGTGGATGGTTGGACTGCAGCCCGCAGCGAAGATCGGATGCAGGACATCCTGAATGAGGAGTTCGGTGGCATCGGCGAATCGATGTACAACCTCGCAGCGGTGACCAACGACAATCGCTGGGCTCGCGTCGGAGACCGCTTCCAGAAGAAGATATTTCTGCGTCCCTTGCTGGAGCGGCGTGACGAACTCCGCCAACTCCATGCCAACACGCATATTCCGCAGGTGATTGCCGCGGCGCGCAGATATGAGTTGACCGGGGATTCCCGGTTCCGGGTCATTCCGGAGTTCTTCTGGGAGACGGTGGTTGAATCGCGAACCTTCGCGCCGGGCGGTTCAGGCACCATGGAACGCTGGGTCACGCACGCGAACCATCTGGCGTGGGAGATGAAGTCCAGTTCTGAGAACCAGGAGTGCTGCTGCGCATACAACATGATGAAACTAACCCGGCAGATGTACGGATGGGAGCCGCAGATGCGATACGTGGAATACTACGAGCGCAATCTGCTCAATCACCGGCTCGGAACAATCGAGCCAGAGACGGGACATACGACGTACTTCCTCTCGATGGCGCCCGCTGCGTGGAAGACCATCGGCACAGAGGATCAGACGTTCTGGTGCTGCAACGGAACGGCATTGGAGGAGTTCGCGAAGCTGCAGAACAGTGTCTACTTCCATGATGACGATTCTCTCTACGTAAACCTATTCGTTGCGTCAGAACTGAACTGGAAGGAACGCGGCGTACGGCTAAAACAGGAGACGCTGTTTCCAAAGGAGCCGAGGACCCGTCTAATAATTCTGACCGCTCCTCGGACCGCTGCCGGCGAGAAGTGGACCATCCATCTTCGCGTGCCTGCATGGACGACCGAGGAGGCGCGTGTGACTGTGAATGGCCGCCCCCTCGATATCGCGCCGCAGCCGGGAACGTACCTGAATCTGACGCGGGTCTGGAAGGAGGGCGACCATGTAGAGTTGGAGATGCCGATGCGATTGACACGTGAGGTGCTGGGCGATGATCCGTCGATGCAGGCCTTCCTGTACGGCCCGGTGGTACTCGCGGGTCAATTCCCACTGGGTCAGTTGAGCTTCGATCTATTGCATAAGAATGAGGAGCCGAAGGTGAAAGATGCGCCACTGGCAGTCCCAGTGCTGGCCGCGAAGGGCGACGAGCTTGAGCGATGGATTGTGCCCGTTGAGGGACAGGAAATGACGTTTCGAACGGTAGGAACTGGTGGAGAACAGGTGATGCTCAAACCGCTCAACGAAAGTTGGCAGCGATTCGCTGTCTATTTTCAAGTGGCGTCCTGATGATTGCCCCTCTGCGCCTGCATCTTCCAAGGCGGCTGGCCTTTGGCTGCGATTGCACCGCAACCCTGGCTGCAGATCTCGCGCACGATGGCAGCAAGCGCGTCTTCTTCTTGACCGCACGTGTTACCGAGCCATTCGCGCAGGAGTTTGTGCGTCAGTTACAGGCTCTTGGCATCGCCACAGAAATCCTTAGCGGAGTGGAGCGCGAACCCACGGTCGATATGTTTCACGAGACCGTGACGCATGTACGCCGCTTCAATGCGGACACGGTTGTTGGCATCGGCGGTGGATCAGTGCTTGACCTGGCCAAGCTGCTTGCCGCATTTAACACTTCATCGCAGACATTGGAAGAAACCTTCGGTATCAACCTGCTTGCCAGTCATTCGACCCGGATCGTCTGCATACCAACAACCGCTGGAACGGGCAGTGAGGCCTCGCCGAATGCGATTCTGCTTGATGAAAAGACCGCGTTGAAGAAGGCAGTTATCAGTCCGCATCTTCTTCCGAATGCCACCTACGTCGATCCCAAGCTGATGTTGGGCGTGCCTCCCAAGGTGACGGCGGCTACCGGTATCGACGCGATGACACATTGCCTGGAGGCTTTCACGAATCGCTTCGCGCATCCCATGATTGACCTGTATGCGCTGGAAGGCGTACGGCTCGCGGCAGCATACGTCACGCGCGCGGTCGCCAATGGGCAGGACATCGAAGCGCGCGAACACATGGCGCTGGCATCGCTCTACGGGGGCATTTGCCTCGGCCCGGTGAATACTGCAGCCGTGCATGCGCTGGCCTATCCGTTAGGCGGAGAATTTCATATTCCGCACGGACAGTCGATTGCCCTGATGTTGCCCCACGTTTTTCGCTTCAATGTTGTGGCCACTCCAGCCCGCCATGCTCAAATCGCGGTGGCGCTGGGTGTGGCTCCGCAGAGCGACGATCTTGCAACTGCACTGGCCGGCGCCGCGAAACTGGAAGAACTGATTGCCGCCTGCGGCCTGCCTCCCCGCCTGAGAGATTACGGCGTCGAGGAGTCTTCAATTCCTGTGCTGGTGGAAAGTGCTATGACAGTGACGCGGCTGCTGAAGAACAACCCTCGCGAAGTTACCGCCACTGATGCGTTGGAAATCTACCGACAGGCGAATGTGTGAGCATCAATGTGGTCGCTGGCCGAAAATGTGAATCCAGGAAGGCGTTGTGTCCATCACGCAGACGGACTCGAGTGTAGAGAGGGACTTTCAGCGTTCTCATCGCAGCTACAGGCGTACCGCCAGCAACTCCCAGCAGGGCGCAAGCTCGTATTCGGTAAGCTCGGTGGACGGGAAGATGCCCCGGATGGACATCTTCTCCGTCGTCTCAAGATACTTGTGAAGAAGGCTGGTCTCGGATGCGGAACTTGCGCGACGTGTCTGGCCAAGACCGGATGTGAGAATTGGTGGCTTCACAAGTTCCGTGCGACTTACATTACGACGCTTTTAAGGTCTGGAATGGATCTGCGAACCACTATGCGGCTATCCGGACATGCGGACTTGGAGAGTGTCATGCGTTATCTCCGTCCCGCGGGCACGGTTGAGAGTCAATGCCGTCAAATGGTTCTGACCGCGGCCGAAGGTGCTATGCCGACTCGTTACGTGCCACTGGCAATAGTCGCAGGACAGAGCCTGATGCTGGCGCACAGAAGGGCCGCCTTATAGACAAGGCGCGATGCAGGGCGCGTATATTTTATATAGTATAATTTAAGAATGTTTATACCGAATACGACATGGATTCAATCGCTAGGCTGGACCATACGAGATCGTCGTATGAAACTTCGCCTGTCTCAAGCCAAAGTTGCCGAACTCACGGGCAAGACTCAATCTCAAATCGCACGCTTGGAACGCGGGCTCGGGGATCCACGCATTTCCAGTCTAGTGCAGGTATCGCGAAGCTTGGGTACCGAACTCGTTGCAATTCCCATTCGGTTGCTTCCAGCGGTAAGGCATTTGCTCGCGGAGCATGAACAAGGACCTCTCCGACCTCGCGCTGCAAGGCTCGTTGGGAATGACCCCGAAGACGTGGAAGAGGACGGCGATGAGTAACAAGCGCTCACTGGCCCGACTTTCTGCCTGGCTGGGGCAGACTCTCGTCGGCAGCGTCACGGAACTGCCAAACGACCGTAACCTGTTCGTCTTCGATGAGACCTATTCCGAGAATCCTGATCGACCGGTGCTGAGCCTTTCCTTCTATGACGCAGAGGGACGTCTGGACACCAACCCTCTTCCGATGCAGATGAAGGTGGCGCCATTCTTTTCAAATCTTCTTCCTGAGGCGGAGCTGCGGCAGTACGTGACTCAGCGTGCCGGGGTAAAGAGCGTTCGAGATCTTCCATTGTTGCAACTCCTCGGCGAAGATCTGCCAGGAGCGGTCGTCGTGCGGGCCGACAGCGACGGGCCACCTCCGGAAGCATATGAAGAGAACGAGACACCAGCAAGGCTCGCGGATGAGAGCCAACCGCTGCGGTTTTCGCTTGCCGGCGTACAGATGAAGTTTTCTGCCGGGGGTTCACCCGAACGCGGGCTGACTATTCCGGCGGAGGGCAGAGGCGGTCACTGGATTCTGAAGTTGCCCTCTGAGCAGTTTCCGCTTGCGCCAGAAAACGAGCACTCGATGATGCAGTTCGCCCGGGCTGTCGGTATCGAGACGGCAGAGACTGGCCTCGTCCCAGTTAGAGAAATTGAAAGGTTGCCGCAGGTCTTTCAGAGGGGCAAGTCTAATGCGCTTTGGGTAAAGCGGTTTGATCGCACCGAGAACACGCGAGTTCACATGGAGGACTTCAATCAGCTCTATGGGCAGTTCCCAGACGATAAGTATAGGAATTTCAGCTACGCCAACATGGCTGGAGACTTGGCGCGGATTGTTGGCTTAGAAGCGGTCCAGGAATTCGTTCGCCGGATCATCTTTAGCGCCGCGATCGGCAATGCGGATATGCATCTGAAAAACTGGACACTCTTGTATCCAGATGGTCGGACTCCGAAGTTGTCCCCAGCTTATGATCTCGTGTCTACCATCGCGTATATCGACGACTTCACCACAGCGCTGTCTTTGGTCGCAAAAGAGAAAGACGTGCGGAACTTCGATGAACAGCTTCTACGCCGGTTTGCGGAGAAGATTCTGGTCCCTCATCGGGTCATCTCCGACGTGGCTCTGGAAACTGCCGAACGAATCATGCAGGTCTGGCCGGAGATCAAAGGGAGACTGGTGATGGATCCTGATGCGAAAGAACGAGTAACGGAACGTATGCGAATCTTTCCCCTTACGCGGATGTTTGCGCAGTAAGAACATTAGCTCTGAGTATCTTGAAGTAAGCCGTTATGTCGGTCGCGCGGAAGGTATCGTGCGGGCAGTCGGAACAAGGTTCGCGATTGAGTGAATGCCGTTGAGCTACGTCGTCTTGATCGTGGCACGGTTCCAAGTCAGATCTTCCGGGTCAGGTCGAGCCGCGCGAACATTGGCGGCAGGTCGGCGTAGATAAGAGTGCCTGGGACCTCCAGGCGATCGGCCTGTATCCAGACGTCTCCGGTACTCCAGTGGCCGGCGCGCGCGATGGGGCCGACAATCCAGACCGCAGGCACTCCCATCTGGAAGTAGTCAGTGGCGCGCCGGCGCGTCTCCATGTGGTCGTCTTTGGGAGACAGTACCTCGACTACCAGCACCGGGCGCTCGATCAGGACGTCGGGTTGGGGTTTGAGGATAGTCAAGAGTATGTCAGGGATCCGAACGCGTGTCGGAGAAACCAGGGTGCCTACGTGGAGACGGAGGATGGGCGAGGATGGTTCCTTCACTTCCAATTGCGTGGTGCGCATGGCCGTATCGTGCATCTGGAGCCGGTGCGGTGGGAACAGGATTGGCGCCGCCCAAAGAGAAGAGATCACCGGAGTATGGCCACGGGGCGCAATCTAAGAAGGACGAAGAGTAGTCTTTGAGACCCGGTGGGCCGGCGTTCTACTTGAACAGCTGGCTCACCGGAAGTTTAAGGGTATTGGCCAGCTTCACCAGGGTCGACAGCCGCACATCCTTTTCACCTCGCTCAATGGCGCCGGTAAAGGAGCGAGCCAGGCCGCTCTCATGCGCCAGGCCCTCCTGCGACCACCCCTTCTTCTGGCGTAGGGCGCGGACACGGGACCCCAATTCCTTCTTCGCAACTTCGGCATCCAGCATCCCCCAACCATCTTCCCGGCACCCTCTCTCGGTCTACGCTCAGAAATAGGACGCTCTGTCGTAGGCGATGTATGGTTCAATGCACATGCGGGAGGCATTTTGGAAAGTAAGGGGATAGCTCGTATGGCAAGTAAAAAGTTCAAGATATTTGCAGTGGTTAGTTTCTGCACGGTAGCGGCATGTCTCGGGCTGGTGATGTTCATCGTCCGGACAGGCAGTCCGGACCCTACGCCGGCGCCAGCACTGAATAAGGCCGCAGTGAAGTTTGCCGCTCTGGCGCTGATCGACGACCTGGAGGTAGGCCAGGACGGTGGGAATAGTATGTTCGGAACAATGCCATACCCCGATCTGATGGCCTGGACCAAGATCGACGCCAAGACCACGGCCCGTCAATACGACATCGCCTATGACTCGAACGAGATAGCAGCCGACAACCAATATAAAGGCAAGAAGCTACTAGTGTCCGGAACCATCGACAGTATCGAAAAAGACGTGATGGATGCCGGGTTTCTAATGCTTCGTGCTGGAAATCCGGTCGGAGTGCGCGCTGAGCTAAAGTCAGAGGCCATGGTGGAGGCTGCATCCTTTGCCCGGGGGCAGAAAATCGATCTCGTCTGTACCGGAGGTGGCCGAGTTGCTGGGATTGCGAATCTTGACGACTGCCAGCCATACAGCGATTACCTGCGTAATCTCGATCCCTCGATCGAATCCAGAATCGAGGATTTCCTATCAGGCAAGACCACGCTCCATACCCAGGCCGCCCGAGCTGTGGTCGTGCTCTACGTCGGAGGCACTCGCCTGCCACCGGGGTCTTCATGCCTCGAAGGTAAGGACAACAAAAGCTGCGACTACGATCTAAATGCAACCTTCAAAGATTCTACCCAGGATCACGCGCTAAATGCCGCAATCCAAGAAACAATGGCTGGAGTTAAGGTCGCGAAATAGTAAGGTACGCCGTCACCCCACTCGCAGACTTTGACTACCGCAGCATTCGCTTTTCTAAGTGGAGACGTTCTCGCGACGCGCGTGCAGCCGCGGAGATCTCCTGCTGGTCCAGAACTTCCATCACGCTTTGACTGACGGATGCCCGGAGTTCTCTGAGCAGAGCCCGGTAATACCGGTACTCAGCGCGCGGTATCATCTGCCGTTGTCCGAATCCTTCGATGTGATCCAGAGCGCCGCGACAGTGCTGATTGAATTCCATGAGCTCCTCGTAGTTTCCCATTGGACCGGGTTGCGAGGGCTTGCCGGGTGATTGTTTGGTGCCTTTCATGTATGTCCAGCTTCGCTCTCTTTAGGCCGAAGGTGTCGATAAATCGCGCCGTTTCTCCATCAGAAACGACTTGACTGTCCGCCCAAGCAGAGCGTCACTGTGTGTGCGCCGGAGAAAGCCGGCCCCCAGAGGAACTCATGAATACTTCAATCACCGACCAGATTGCCGCGCTTCCGGCCATGAGTAAGGCCGAATTGCTCGCAATTTGGGCCAAAAACTATAACCATGCCCCGCCGCCTACCCTGCGCAAGGACCTGATGGTCCCTATTCTTGCCTATCGGATCCAGGAACGGGAGTACGGCGGCCTAGCCAACACAACAAGGAGAAGGCTCAGAGAGATCGCAAAGTCCCTCCCGCCGGGCAAACTCGGGCAGGAAATGGGATCGTCGAGCCCGGGTGAGGGCACGCGTCTAGTTCGTAGCTGGAAAGGAGAGGTCCACGAGGTATCTGTCTCGAACGGCTCCTTTACGTACCGCGGCAAACAATTCAGCAATCTGTCCCAGATCGCCCGTGAGATTACTGGGACGCGGTGGTCCGGGCCTTTGTTCTTTGGGACCAAGGAGCGGGCAAAATGAGCGCAGCCCCACGCATTCGGTGCGCGATACCCACCCCTGCACAACGGCCTATGTGACCGCCGCGCGTTACGCACACAGGAAGGGAGGAAGGCGCAACAATCGCTGCAATCAGCTCAACTCCTTCCGCTCGGCCGATACGTCAGAAGGGCTAGTCACTGGACGGCTGCGAGCCGCAGGTTAATTGTCGAAGGGACACACTGCCTCTGCTCCAACGCTAGGCGGTAGCGCGTCACGACAGTCCGGTTGAACGCCAAACGCGGCTCAGAACAATACCAGTCGATGAAGTCACGAATGGCGTGATCATACGACCGACGGGAACTCGAGACGGGAGGCTGCCGCATGAAGGCTCGAACTGCGGCGCTGCCCGTTATCGAGCCGCCCATCTCTCTCAGCTCATCAGCCTAAAGGAGTTTTAATTATTGATTCATGTATGCGGTTGTTTCCACGTAGTATCTTTCGCGTTGTCTCGAAGACGTCTGCCAAATGCTCATAAAGCGAAAGCTACTGAGAAGTCGCTCCTCATGAACTGCTGTGGTTGCGTTCAACGCGCTCGAGAGTGGTCTGGGACGAATAACAGGTTGCAGGATTCAAGACCGATCGCAGTGCAGATTTTCCGGTAATGCTAAGGAGACTGAAAGATGGCTCACGAGAATGCTTCTGCAAGAAAAATGGTTAAAGTGGCAACCGCTTTCCTGGGGCTCATATCTTGTGTAATGTCTTGTCCCTCGGCCCGCTCACAAGTAGCCGGTGCCGGCCTTTCAGGCACCATCCGTGATATTTCGGGCGCAGTGATTTCGGGCAGCCGAGTCTCAATCAAAAACCTGGGGACTGATGTCGTGAGAACCGTAACCACAAACTCCGACGGTATTTTTTCAGCGCCCAACCTACCTCCGGGAGCGTATCAGGTTACGGTCAAATCGTCGGGGTTCGAGACGTTGGTCCAGTCGAACCTCACATTGACAGTCGGCGCTCAACAAGAGTTGCGACTAACCATGAAGATTGGCGAAATCTCCCAGACAGTCACCGTTAGCCAACGTCCCCCGACTATCGATCTGGCGTCGGCGATGATTAGCTCTACGGTCGGCTCCACAACCGTGCGTGAGCTTCCCTTGAATGGTCGCGATTGGACGCAGTTGGCAACTCTCGAACCCGGAGTCAATACGGTGCGCACTCAGGCGAGCACGAGCTCAGCGACTGCGAATCGCACCAACCGCGGTTTTGGCAACCAGCTGACCGACTCAGGGCACAGTCCTTATGAGAATAGCTATCGCATGAATGGCATTAACATCAACGACTACAGTAACGGCGCTCCCGGTAGCGCAATTGGAGCAAACCTTGGCGTGGACGCCATTCAGGAATTCTCGATCGTTACCACGAACTACACCGCCGAATACGGTCGAACGTCTGGAGCCGTTATCAACGCAGTAACACGGTCGGGGACCAATAAGTTCTACGGAACGGCGTTTGGGTTTTTACGCGACTCTCATCTGGACTCCAAAAACTACTTCGACAGCAAGACTAAACCCATCGCCCCGTTTCACCGCTATCAGTTTGGTGGAGCCGGTGGAGGCCCGATCGTACGAGATAAGACCTTCATCTTTGGCGCATACGAAGGAGTTCGCCAGGCTCAGAGTTCTACGAGTGCAGTCGTCGTGCCCTCGCCGGCTGCACGCAACGGACTTCTTTGCTCGTTATGTGCCACCCCAAATCAGCTTCCCTTCGTTGCTGGTTCCACAAATTCAAATGGCGTATCGCTCACCGTCGTGCCGTATCTGGGGTTCTGGCCATTGGCACCCGCAGGATCCCCATTCTCCACGAATGGAGACACACAGTCCTTTTCTACAAACGGAGTCGTCAATCTAAAAGAGAACTATGCCACCGTAAGACTCGACCATCACTTCTCAGAGAGCGACACTCTGTCGGCAACCTGGATGTACGACCGTGGACCGTATACCGAACCCGATCCTCTCTTGAATGTGCTCAGTAGCCTCCTCAGCGAGCGCCAGCTTTATGGCCTGGAGGAAAGCCATCTATTCAGCGCAGCACTGGTAAACACAGCGCGTTTTGGCTTCAACAGATCGAAAGGTTACAGCGGCGGAGTCGTGGGTGCTATTACTCCTGTCGCGGGAGACACCACTCTTGGCATACGACCCGGCATCGCTGCGCCAATCATCCAAGGAACAGGCCTAACCGCGACTGCTTCGGTCGGCAGCGCCACGCAGAACTTCCTCGTCTCGAATTCCTTCCAGTTCTACGATGACCTCTTTCTGACCAAGGGCAAGCATTCTCTGAAATTTGGCTTTGCCCTTGAGCCGATCCAGTTCAATAATCTTACCCACCAGCGCCAGAACGGGGTCTACACCTTCAGCGGGACGACGGGCGTGGCCGGCATCACTGCCCTACAGGCATTTCTTCAGGACACGCCCGCTAGCGTCACCGAGCTCTCGCCCGGCACCGGTTTCGAAGAAGGCTCGCGGCAGACTTCGCTCGGATTTTACGTGCATGACAGCTGGCAAGCACTACCTAGCCTGAACATAAACATAGGTCTTCGCTATGAACCGGTGACGCTCCCCACCGAGGCCCACGGACTGTATGGCTCGCTGGTGAATCTCACCGATCCGACGGTAACTAGAGTTCCTACCCTTTGGGCGAAGAACCCTTCGCTCAAGAACTTTGAGCCACGGGTGGGTTTATCCTGGGACCCATTTGGAACCCAGAAGACCTCGATTCACGCAGGCTTTGGGGTCTTCGACATATTGCCATTGCCCTGGATGTACAACCAGACGCTTCCCTCAAGCGTTCCCTTCAC
>PKWK01000038.1 GCA_003133205.1 Granulicella sp.
CCTCGCCCGTCTCGAAGTCGACGGTGCGGAGATAATCCCTGACAGACTCTGTCACGGGAAGATCGAGACGCATGAGGAACGCGGGAACGGTAAGGTGCGGCTGGGTGTCTTGCTTGATCGGACCGCCATTCATGCGCTCAAGAGCGAGGGCCATGGCTTCGCGATCCCTGCCGGCCAGCACCATCTGCCGCACCTGCGGAAAGATCTCCGCGACCTGGGGCGCCTCGATGGGCCGCTTCCATGGCATCAGAAGGCTTTCATGACGGAAGAGGATTTGTTCCGCGTGGGGATCGCCCATAAGCTCGATGGTCATCGCTCCATTGCCGGAAGTGAGGCTCTCGCTGACCCACTCGCCAGGGGCGATACTGCAAAAACCCCGCTGCGGCACGATGCCGCGCCGGACGCGTTCCGCCAGTGGCATGGGGGAGATGGGATAGGATCGCGCGGGCGCGGGCGGCTTGGGCAGGAAACGGTCCCCTTGCACGCGGCGGAGATATTCAGCCGGACGATTGTCTCCCCTCGAAGCGGCTGTCTTCGCCGCTGTGGTTTGGGAATCACTTTCGGCCCCGGCAAGCTCCGGCGCAATCGTGAGAGACCCAACCATGCTGGCAGCAGCGGCGCTTGTTCTCAGAAAATCTCTGCGCTTCATAATTTCCTCCCGTGGTCTGTTGTTCTGCCGTATCAGAAAACCCAGTTGATCAAGCGATCCAGTTGACCCAATCCAGCGGGTTGCGTTGTCCGAGTTTCAAATGAACCTCGACTGGTTTTCCGTCCGGCAAGTGCAACTCGCAGACGGACTGGTCTGACCGAGGCCTCGCCGCCAAAGCCCCGGGAGAGGCGGAAACGGCTTCGATCCCTTGCCGCGCAATCAAGGTGACGTCCTGCTTCCTGACCGAGGTAATCGTCAGGTCCACGGTCCGCGTGCTCATGTTCCAGGACAGCTTGTCGAGCCTCGCAAAGGTACGGAGCAGCATCCCGTTCATCGAGCCCTTCCCCAGCGACGCAGGAAGGGCAGGAAGCACCTCGATGACGCCAGGGCGCGAGTAGGCCAGCATTTCCATCATGATGAGTGGAATGCCGCCTTGCGCGTCCGGCATGGGCGCCGCGTAGGGATCATGAGAACAGCGAAGCGTTGATCCAACGTTGCCCTCTTCGATGAGCTGCCTCAGTTCGGTATCCACCAGGTAGCTGTCCTTGAGCCGCGCCCCGACCAGAGCGCGATGGCAGCGGCCATGGGCAGCCAACCGCTCCGGCACACGGTGCCGGTCGGCGATCAGCGCCGCTTTCGCCAGTTGCGGCATGCGGTCCGGATCGATCTCATCGCCCGGCCAGGCGCCGTAGAGATGAGAGATGTGGCGATGATCGTAACGCTCCCCCAGCGTTGGCCAGGACCATTCCTTCATCGTACCGTCCGGCTCCAGCAGGTGGGGTGGTAACTTCGCCAGCATTGCCTGCCATTTCGGTATGCTGTCGGCCTCGACGCCCAGCAGTTCGCAGGCCTCGATCAGATTGCCCAACACCTCGCGGCAAACCGAGATGTCCATGCTCGTGTTGATCACCGCCATGCATCCAGGGTTCAGGTTGCCGGGGTTGTTCTCCGGCGAGAAGGATGGGACGAAGATGTAATTCCCATTCTTGTCGGTGACCGTTAGGAAGTCTTCGTAAAACAGCGCAAGGTCCTTATAGGCCGGCACCACGCGATTGCGCAGGAACTTCATATCGTCAGTCACAAGATAGTGGTCCCAGAAAGGACGCACGCACCAGCCACCGGCGGAAAGCCAATACGCATGCGGCCATATCTCCCCGGTCGACCCAGCGTAGTCGAACAGTGTATCGACGCCGGATTCTTTGGTCGGGGTAAGGGCATAATGCGTGCCGCGCATCCCGAAGATGTTTTTGGCGTTGGTGCGGAAGTCCGGGGCCAGGCTCTCCATCCAGTTGAAGTAGGCCTCCATGCCTTCGCGGTGATCGCCTTGCACCCCCGGAGCGATCTGCAGGTTGATATTGGCATTGGTCTCGGCCTGCATGCTGCAGTACTTGCCGCTGGTCAGGATGAACCAGTAGCGGCACATCTCGAATAGCTTCTCGAGAAACCCGGGCGAATAACCAGGGCTCGACCGCTGATCCGACAGCAACTCCTCGGAAGACATGGCATATTGCGAAGCGCCGCCGAAGTCCATTGTGACCCGGTTCAGCATCTCCGACTGAATTTTTCGTGCACGCTCCAGCAGCGTCGGATAATCCGGCGTGAGTCCCTCCACCGCCTGCCGCAGCGCGTCCACCTGCTGCTCGCTGTAGTCGGAGAAAGACTCAATACGCGTCAACAGCATCACAGACGACGCGTTCTCGACCACCAGCGTGTCGCCATCCATGTGGGCCGATCCGCCCTCGCGGACCACGCGAGTCACGCCCGCGTAGCCTTTGTTGCCCACCGAGGGATCCAAAATGCCCTTGAATATCAGCCTCTGCTCGCTGAAGTCCTGATGAAATTCGCCCTGCGGGCTGCTTGCTGCTGGCCGACGGACTACGCCGCCTGCCGGTGCTGCTGCCGGCACGCCCACCCCTGCGGCTGGCGGGGCTCCCAGTCCGCCGCCGCGTATCGGTGGCGCGGCCCTTTGCAGCGCGATCCGGACGTTCACCGACTGCCTTTTGGGAGCGGTCAACCATTGCACCACGACGTTGTCGGGCCGGGAGGCAAAGGTTCGGCGTACCCATTCGCCATGCTCGTCGGTCCAGTGAACCTTTATCTCGGTGCTTTCGAAATCAACTGTGCGGAGATAGTCCTTGA
>PKWK01000154.1 GCA_003133205.1 Granulicella sp.
TGAGGCCCTTGGCGCGGGCGGTGCGGATGTAGTCCTGGTTGAGTTCTTCGAGCATGGCAGTGCGGACCATGCGGGTGAGGACTCCGGCGAGGCCGCTGCCGAGGGTGATGGCGGGGAGGACGAGATAGAGCAGGAACTGCCAGCCGAAGATGGGGCCGGTGCCTGCTCCGGAGACGGGGAGCCAGCCTAGCTTGATGGAGAATATCAGGATGAGGATGGGACCGAGGGCGAAGTTGGGGAACGAGAGGCCGCCGAGCGACGCGACGCCGAGGACACGGTCGGGCCAGCGTCCACGATGGAGCGCGGAGTAGATGCCCGCGGGGACGGAGACGGCGATACCGATCAGCAGCGCTGCGAGAGTGAGCGCGAGCGTGTACGGGTAGCGCTGGGCTACTAGATGCGTTACGGAGTCGTGCAGGCGGAGGGATTGGCCGAGGTTGGCGTGGAGGACGCCGCTCCAATAGCGGAGGTACTGCGTGTGGAGCGGGGCGTCGAAGCCATAGGCGTGGCGCAGGGAGGAGACGTCGGAGGCGGTCGCGCCCTCGCCGAGCATCTGGACGATGGGGTCGCCGGGGACGAGGTGGATCAGCAGAAAGACGACCGAGACCACCACCCAGAGGACGGGCAGCGTGATGAGGATGCGGCGGACGGGTTTGGGGATGGAGGACAGTGGTCAGTGCTCAGTGGTAAGTGGTCAGTGTAAGTGCTCAGTGGGTCAGATGTTGAGTTTGAGTTGGGGATCGTCGGCTTCAGAAGTGGCGTTGATGGTTTCGACGCGGGCTCGGGCGATGCGGCGGCCGATCATCTGTTCGACGACATAGCGGCGGCCGGCGTGGGTTACGCTCTCGCCCGCGATGGGCAGATGGCCGAGTTGGGTGAGCATGAAGCCGGCCAGGGTTTCGACGCCGGCCTCGCGGGGGAAGGTCCAGCCGAGTTGGGTGCCGAGGTCGCGCAGAGTGGTGCTGCCGTCGAGGGCCATGACTCCCTCGGCGTTGAAGCCGGCGGTGCGCGCGGCGACGTCGAACTCGTCTTCCAGTTCGCCGACGACTTGCTCGAGGACGTCTTCGGCAGTGACGATGCCGACGGTGGAGCCGAATTCGTCGACGACGACGGCGATCTGACGACGGCGATCCTGGAATTCCTGGAGGAGTTCGACGGCGAGTTTGGTTTCGGGCACGACGAAGACGTCGCGCATGACCTGGCGGAGCGTCTGCCCGGAGTTGACGGCGCCGCCCAGGCCGAGGGCGACCGCGCGGAAGTGCATGAGGCGGGAGACATCCTTGGAGTAGACGACGCCGATGATGCGGTCGGGATCGGCGATGCTGCCGACGGGCGCGTCGCCCCCTGCAAGCGTCCTGTCCTCGTAGACCGGGACGCGCGAGTGCTGCTCTTCGACGATGCGGGCGCTGGCGCGTTCGATGGGCATATCCGCGGGCAGGGAGAAGATCTTGCCGCGGGGGGTCATAATCTCGCGCACGGTGACGTGGTTGAGTTCGATGGCGCGGTGGATGATCTCTTCCTGGAACGCGGGAAGCAGGCCCATGCGGCGGGTGGCGGTGGCGATGAGCTTGAGTTCCTCGGGCGAGTGCACGGAGCCTTCGCCGTGCAGCGGCGCGCGGAAGAGGCGTAACACCACCGACGCCGAGCGGTTCATCATGCGGACGGCGGGGCGGGTCATGCGGATGAAGACGTCCATGGGGCCGGCGACGGCGAGGGCGATGCGCTCGGTGCGCTGGAGGGCGAGGGATTTGGGGACGAGTTCTCCGAGCAGGACTTCAAAGTACGTGATCGCTGCGAACGCGATGACGATGGCGATGGTGTGCGCGTAGAGGACGGCGTGGGGTGGGAGGACAGTGAGCCAGCGGCTGGCGGCGTCGAGCAGCATCTGCGCGACGGCGGGTTCGCCAAGCCAGCCCAGGGCTAGTGAGGCAAGGGTGACGCCGAACTGGACCGCGGGTAAGAAGTCGTCGATGTTGTGCTTGAGTTGCAGCACGGTGCGCGCGCCTGGGCGGCCAAGCGCGAGCAACTGCTGCATACGCGTCTCGCGCACGCTGATGAGCGCGAATTCGGCAGCGACGAAGAAGCTGTTGGCCAGGATGAAGAAGGCCACCATGATCGCGCGGAAGAGCATCCATTCCAGCATTCCGTGCTGAGTCTAGCACCTGGGCACGCAAAAGGACGCCCGGCGAGCGTCTCTATGCCGGGCGTCACTTTTGAATACTTAGGAATTATGCGAGCAGCTTGGCGACGGACTTGTCGATGGTGTCCTTGGGGACGTAGCCGACGATCTGCTCGGCGACCTTGCCCCCCTTGAAGAGCAGGAGCGCAGGGATGCCGCGAATGCCGTAGCGCATGGGCGTGGCGGTGTTTGCGTCCACGTCCATCTTCATGACCTTCAACTTGCCGTTATAGTGCGATGCGACTTCGTCCACCACCGGCGCGAGCGCGCGGCACGGGCCACACCACGCGGCCCAGAAATCGACCAGTACAGGCGTCTCCGATTGCAGCACTTCTTTTTCAAAATCTGCGTCGCTGACGGCCGTTACAAACTGTCCTGCCATGTCTTACTCCTCCCGCTACTCTGCCAGGAGGCAAGTAGGCGTACGTTTCTATCTCCATAATAGATGCGCGAGGGGTGTGGGAGTTTCAAGATCGGCGGGATCGACGCTGGGGGCCAGAATTATTAACGCCCGCTGCCCGGGGTTTAGACGGGACAGCGGGCGGCGTAGCAGCCCTCCCCAGAACTGCACACGCGGCAATGTTATGGGTGCGATTGCGCAATGTAAAGGGAATTTAAGGGTGACTAAAGTAACCTGCAGTGGGTCGCATCGTGTTCACCCTGACTGCTTTAGTGGGAGAGATGGGAGCGGAGTCAGGCCGGTGTGGCTACGGCCTGTCGCGCGCCAGAAGCGATGGTGGTCTCGATGATTTCGAGGCCAGGGTCGCTGGCCGCCTGGCGAATGCGGGCGGCTATGTCGGCGGTGACAGCGTCCGCCTCGACTATCAGGAGCATGGCGGGGCCGGCACCGCTCAGGGATACGCCCAGTATGCCCAGTTCACCGGCCAGCGGCAGCAGAAGAGGCAGCAGGGGGCAGGCCTCCATGCGGTAGGGCTGGTGCAGGCGGTCCTGCATGGCTATACGGAGCAGGTCGCCACGGCCGAGTGCGAAGGCAGCGACCAGGAGGGCGGTGCGCTGGACGTTCGCTACGACATCCGCGCGGCCGTATTCGGCGGGTAAAAGCGCGCGGGCTTTTTCGGTGGGGAGGCTGGCCGAGGGAAGCGCCAGGAGTAGCTTCCACGGGAGATTTTCGCCGCAGGTGGCCGCGGTGACGACGCCTTCGGAGACGGCGGAGACGGTCATGTAGCCCAAGGCGCAGGCAGCAACGTTGTCGGGATGACCCTCGCGGCGGCTCGCCTCGTCTATGCAGGCCTGGCGATCCCAGCCGAGGCTGCCGAAGTGGTTTGCGACCATGACTCCGCCGAGCAGCGCGGCCGCGCTCGAACCGCAGCCCATGCCCAGCGGAATTTCGTTGTGAACGCGCAGGTGCAGCGGCGCGGCGGTTTGGCCGGCGCGATGCAGCACATCGCGGTAGGTCTCGAAGATCATGTTGTTGCCGGTGCGCGCGCAGCGGTCGGCGTTGCGGCCGGTTGCCTCGACGGTCAGGGGAGGGTCGCCCGGCGCGTGCGACACTTCGGCGTCGATGGTGAGCGTGAGGCCCATCGCCAGGCCGACGGAGTCAAAGCCGGGGCCGAGGTTCGCGGAGGTGGCAGGCAGGATCAGCCGGACGCCGCCGGCAGGTGTGTGCGGAATCTGATTGAAGTTCTGGCCCGCTTGCTGGCCCGCATTCTCGCTCATACGGGGATTCCGGACGCCACTGGCATGTGGGACGCGTCGGACATCGCCATACGCTCTTCGAGCGCTCGCAGGACCACCGACTCATCGGCTTCGAGCACGATGGGCGGCTTGCGCAGCAGATTGTGCTGGGAGCGTTCGGATGCGGTCGCGGTCGCCATTTCGGTTGGCGTGAGCAGCTCGCCGCGGTGGTAGTCGATGGTGTACTGCGAATCTTTCAGGGTGTGACCGGTGAGGATGAGGACGACGCGCTCCCCCGAGGTGACGCGGCCCTGCGCGACGAGCTTCTTGAGGCCGGCGAGCGTCACGGCGGAAGCGGGTTCGCAGCCCACGCCCTCGGCGCCAATTTCGGCTTTGGCGAGGGCGATCTCCTGCTCGCTGGCCTGTTCGCACCAGCCGCCCATCTCTTCGATGACGCGGGCGGCCTTCCGCCAGCTTGCGGGGTTGCCGATGCGGATTGCGGTGGCGCGGGTTTCCGCCTTTACCGGCTTCATCTCGCGGTTGGAGTCGTTAAACCAGCGATAGAGCGGGTTCGCACCTTCGGCCTGGATGACGCTGATCTTGGGGACACGCGAGATGAGGCCGATATGCTTCATCTCCTGGAAGCCTTTGCCGAGCGCGGAGGAGTTGGCGAGATTGCCGCCGGGAACGACGATGTGTTCGGGCACCTGCCACTCCATCTGCTCGACGATCTCCATGGCGGGCGTCTTCTGGCCTTCGAGGCGGTAGGGGTTGACGGAGTTGAGCAGGTAGATCGGGAAGCGGCGAACGAGCGAGAGCATGAGACGCACACAGCCATCGAAGTCGGTCTTCAACTGGACGGTCATGGCGCCGTAGTCCATCGACTGCGAGAGCTTGCCCCAGGCGATTTTGCCCTCGGGGATGAAGACGATGGAGCGCAGTCCGGCGCGCGTGGCATAGGCAGCCATCGCAGCGGAGGTGTTGCCGGTGGACGCGCAGGCGACCCACTTGAAGCCGCGCTCGACTGCAACGGACATGGCCGCGGTCATGCCGGTGTCCTTGAATGAGCCGGTTGGATTCATGCCCTGGTGCTTGCTGAAGAGCCAGTCGACGCCGGCGATCTCCGCGCAGCGAGGCATCTCGTAGAGTGGCGTGTTGCCCTCGCGCAGGGTGACGACGTTGTCCAGGTTGTTGAGGATCGGCAGCAGATCGCGGAAGCGCCAGACGCCGCTCTGATCGATGGCCATGGTGGAGGTGCGGAGTTCCTGCCAGCGGTAGCGGAGCGCGTTGGGATTGGGCAGGCGAATGTCCGCAGGAGGGCCGGAGGTACCGGCGCCGGGACTCCAGGGATAGATCACCTCATAGAGGCCATTGCAGTCGGGGCAGCGGAAATCGCTACTGGCGGCGTCCGCGGCGATCCTCGCACCGCAGTTTGTGCATCGAAGTTGGTGTGTGGCACTCATCTGACTTACCTTTAGGCTATTGTAAGCGGTGGAATATGAAGACGACGAAGTCACGCAAATCAGGCATCGTTCTGGCACTGCTCGTGTGCCTTTTGGGCGTGCTTCCCTGCTGCCGTGCGCAGACCTCCGATCGCCAGATCCACGTGCTCGCCGCTGCGGATCTGCAATCGGTGCTGCCGACGCTGGCCGACACCTTTGAGCACGCGAGCGGGATCAAATTGATCGTCAGCTATGGGTCGTCCTCGACGCTGGCGACACAGATCCTGAACGGCGATCCCGCCGATCTCTTCCTCTCCGCCGACTACAGCTTCCCGGAAAACATCGTCTCCGCGAATCTGGCCGACACGACCGCGCCGATCCCGTATGCACGCGGCACGCTGGTGTTGTGGGCGCGCAAGGATTCTCCGGTGCAGCCGCTGTCGCAGAACACTTTGCGCGAAGGCCACTTCACCTCGCTGGCCATTGCCAATCCGGACCACGCTCCGTATGGCCGCGCCGCAGTCGCCGCGCTGACGTGGATGAAGCTGTACGAGACGCTGAAGCCGCAGATCAGGATCGCGGAGAATGTTGCGCAGACGGCGCAGTTCGTCGAGTCGGGCAATGCGCAGCTTGGGCTCATTTCGCTGACAACCGCTTCGACGGAACACTTCAAGGAGGTGGGCTCGTTCATCCGGATGCCGCCGATTGCGTACCCCAAGATTCGCCAGTGTGCGGTGGTGATGAAGAAGTCGGAGCACAGGAGCGACGCACACGCGTTTCTTGACTGGCTGCGTTCGCCGGCCGTGCAGCAGAACCTGCCCAAATACGGACTCGATGCCGTGCAGTAGCGACCGCTCCGGCGAAACTCCCGATACACTTGAACCGACATGGATACGCAAGCACTCTGGCTGACGCTGCGCCTGGCGCTGAGCACGACCGCGTTGCTGCTGCTGATCGCACTGCCGCTTGCGTGGTGGATCGCGGCGGGCACAGGCGCGGCGCGCGCGCTGGTGCAGGCGGTGGTGGCGCTGCCACTGGTGCTGCCGCCGACCGTGCTGGGGTTCTACCTGCTGGTGGCGCTGGGGCCGCTGACCGCGCCAGGACGGCTGATCATCCGGCTGCTGGGACATCCGCTGGCGTTTTCGTTTGGGGGACTGGTGGTGGGGTCGGTGCTGTACAGCCTGCCGTTTGCGGTGCAGCCGCTGGTGGCTGGGTTTCGCGCGATCGATGTCGCGCTGCTGGAGGTTGCGGCAACGCTGGGAGCTTCGCCGTGGCGCGCGTTCCGGACGATTACTCTGCCGCTGGCGAGGCCGTCGCTGGTTGCCGCGGCGGTGCTGACGTTTACGCATACGGTGGGCGAGTTCGGCGTGGTGCTGATGCTGGGCGGAAACATTCCGGGCGCGACGCGGACGCTGTCGATTGCGCTGTATGACCAAGTGCAGGACTTCAATTATGCGGCGGCGAATCGGACGGCTGAGGTGTTGCTCGCTTTCAGCCTGGTGACGCTGATCGTCGTGTACTGGCGCGGTGCGGAGAGGAGGTCGCTCCTTGTCGGCTAGAGCTATTTTGCCCATCAAGGCGCCTCCCCAGGTTGATGTCGATCTGCGCCACCGAATCGGAACTCTCAACGTCGATGTTAGGTTCTCACTGACTCAGCCGTGGACCATTCTCTTTGGTCCATCCGGCTCAGGCAAGACGACTATCCTTCGTGCGATCGCAGGACTCGTGCACCCTACTTCAGCGAAGATCGTCACCACCGTCGTCGACTTTCAGGGTCAGGAGCAAAACAGGTGGCTCATCGACACGCAGGAGTGGCATTTCGTCGAATGTCATAAGCGGCATATACCGCTCGCCGCTCAAAGGGCGAGCCTGTTTCCTCATATGACCGTGCGTCAGCAGATTGGATACGGCATGCGCTTGATGGCGAAGAATCCGGATGACGAGGATTCTGAACTGGAAAGTTGCGATGAGAAGACTCAGGAGATATTCAGCCTCTTTCGCATCGTCCACTTAGCGGACAAACTTCCCCGCGCGCTCTCTGGCGGGGAGGCCCAGTGCGTTAGCATGGCGCGAGCTGCCGCTTCCGCTTCCCGTCTGCTACTGCTCGACGAACCGTTTTCGGGGCTCGACATGGCTTTAGCATCCGAGATCATGCAGGACCTTCAACCATGGGCCGCAAAGCGCAACCTCTGCGTCCTGTCCGTCACGCATGATGTGGCAGAGGCGTTTCAGTTGGGCGCGGAGGTGATCAAGCTGGCGGAGGGGCGCGTGGTGGAGCAGGGGCCGGTGGAGGTGGTGCTGGCGGAGGAGCGGGCGTGGCTGCTGCAACAGCTCAACGGGGTTGCGGGAAGCCAAGCATGACTGGCTCTTGTTCGAGGCGGATCGCGAAGAGTTCTTCGACCCTGTGCATCACCGCATCACGCAATCCGACAATCTCTGATGCTGATGCACCGCCTAGATTCACCAGCGCCAGCGTGTGCTTCGTTGAAATGCCAGCCTGACCCATGCGAAACCCCTTGTGAAAGCCAGCACGCTCGACCAGCCATGCGGCGGGCAGTTTTACCCTACCCTCACCTGCGGGCCAGTGCGGTATCTCGGCGGATGCGATGTGCAGCGCGGCGGCGATCCGCGCGACTGCCGTCTGCTCCACAATTGGATTCTTAAAGAACGAGCCTGCGCTGTTAGAGTCCGAATCGCCTTCGACCAGCAGCATTCCTTTGCGGGCACGGATAGCACGCACGGCGTGGTAAATCTCGAGCGGTGGGGGTGGGACGGTGGCGCTGGAGAAGTGGCGGGCCAAATCCGCATACGAGAGATTCGGCGTAGCTGCGAGATCGAACTGGAATTCGACGGCGGTAACGACATAGCGATTGCGATGCGTTGTGTTGAAGATGCTGCTGCGGTATGCGAAGCGGCAGGCATCTCGATCGAGCACTACGTAGGCGAGCGTATCGAGGTCGAGCGCGGTGACGCCGTGAATGCTGCTCGCGACCTCCTGCCCGTAGGCCCCAATGTTCTGAATCGGACTACCGCCGACTAGACCGGGGATGCCGGCGAGACACTCTATCCCGCTGATTCCCTGCTCGCAGACGGAGAGAACGAAATCATCCCAGATTATGCCGGCATCAACCGAGACGCTCATTGTGGTCGGGTTCTGAGGGGGATTGAAGAATTGTGGAGCGGGGTCAACCAGGGAGTAGTCGCCGAAGACTGCGTAAATGACCAGGCCATCAAAGCCGTCGTCCGAAATGAGCAGATTGCTGCCGCCGCCCAAGATGAAGATTGGAAGGTTTCGTGCGCGAGCAAAAGATACGGCTTCAAGAAGTTGATGCTGGCTGGTAACACGGATAAACCAGCGGGCCGGGCCACCCACACCGAGCGTGGTGTATTGGGCCAGCGGAATGTTTTCGAGAATCGTCACGCCCTCTAGACTATTGCAACATGACGATTGCGGGGTGCGGTCGCGGACCTGAACCATCGTTGTGACCACTGGACCTGCGGGATGTGCGAGTGGCACGGCGTCTCCTGGACCCGTACAATCAAGGTTGAAGCAGCTTTCACTACCGGCGGCTTTCCCGAGGAGGATTTAATGTACCCAGAGATCATGCTTATTCCGATGCGCGAGGAGCTGACGCGCGCCGGCCTGAAGGAAGCACGCACCGCTGCCGAAGTGGATGCGGCGCTGGCGGAGCCGGGCACCACCATGCTGGTGGTCAACTCGGTGTGCGGATGCGCGGCCGGCAAGATGCGTCCGGCGGTGCGTCTCGCGATGCAGCACGGCACTACGCCGAGCCATGCGGTCACCGTATTCGCCGGGCAGGACCGCGATGCCACGGAGAAGGCGCGCAGCTACTTTGGTGGCCATCCGCCCAGCTCACCCGCGATTGCCATCCTGCGCGACGGCCAGCTTGTCTACCTGATGCAGCGGTCGGCGATTGAGACATCCACCGCGCCGGCGATTGCCCAGGAACTGACGCGGGCGTTCGACGCCTACTGCGCAACCACCACCGCGTAGATTCTGCAGCATTCTGAGAAAGCCCCGCCTTCGCAGCCGATGCATCGCTGCGAGGTGGGGCTTTTCCGTTAGGGCACGGCCCACTCATCTGAATCGGCTTCGCGCCGATGAAGGCAGCAGGCCATGTCGAGCAATCAATTCACCTCCGAAGAGCGTTTCCTACAGCCGGTCGCAGAATCGCAGAGGCGGTATTCCGCAGGCGCTGCATATGGGTCCGATTCCATGCACAATCCAGGCGACTCGATTCTGCTCGGGGAGAGTGTGGCCGTGCGCCGGTTGCGTTCGCAGATCCAGCGCATCGCACCGCACTTCCGCACCGCTCTTATTCGCGGCGAGACCGGCTCAGGCAAGCAACTCGTCGCGCGCGCGATTCACGCGCTCTCGCCGGGCGCCGCCGGCCCGTTCATTGTCACCACTGCGTCCGCGCTGGTTGAGTCGCTGGCCGCCAACCCAGCGAGACACCTCACATCCGCTGCTTCCCTGCTGGAGTCGGCTGGCGGCGGCACTCTGTATTTGGGGGGCGTAGGCGAACTGTCCTTTGAGCAGCAGGAGGTGCTGTTCCGCTTTCTGCGTGCCTGCGAGGAACACCGCGCCGCGCCGCGCCCGGCGATCCACAGTCGGTTTCCCCAGTCCGACACCGGCCTGTCGGACGTGCGGAGCCTCAGCGTCCGAATTCTGGCCGCGACGGATCGCGATCTGCGTACGCTTTCCGCGATCGGACAGTTTCGCCAGGACCTTTACGCCCGGCTCTCCGCGGTGGAGATAGCCGTCCCGCCGCTGCGCGAGCGGATCGAGGACATTCCGATTCTCGCCGGGTGGCTGCTTCGCGGGCTTGCTGACGGGAGCGGGCAGAGTCCCAAACTGCTCGCCGACGCGACGCAGGTCCAGTTGCAGGAATGCGCGTGGCCGAGCAATCTTCGCGAGTTCGAACGCGTCATCGCCCAGGCGGCCGCGCTCGCCGTGGGAGGCCTCATCGAGCCGCGCCACCTGCTCGCGCTGGTTGAACACCCGTTTGCCAACCCGGCCGCGCCCGCAGCGGTCAAGCTGGAACGCCTGCACGACGTGATGATGCAGCACGTGCTCGAGATCCTCACCCGATGCAGCGGGAACAAGGTGCGCGCGGCGGATGTGCTTGGGATCAGCCGCTCGACGCTGTACCGCATGCTGGGGGCCGGATCTGCGCCAGCGAGGCAACTTTAGTTTTCGGTGGGAGCTCGATCTATGTGGTCGACCACGATGATGTCGACGGGAACCTTCTGGCGCTGGAGGCTTAGGCCGAGCGTCTCCTGGAGAGCGGTGAAGAGAGATGGAGCCGGGTCGGGGTTCGCGCCGCCGGAGGTGCTCATGTCGTCGCTGGCCCACCGGAGTTGGAAGTCGTAGACGCCTTGAAGGCCGGTCCTGTCGACGACTACGTCGCCCAGACTGTCCGCTAATTCGTAGGCCAGGGTGGACATCTCGACCTTCCGCGCCCTGAAGGTCCACACGTGACCCTGGTTGCCGCCGGTAGTGCTGCGTGCGGCTTGAGACTGGGACGAAACCGCGACCGAAGCGAGAAGCATCATTCCGGCAAGAATTGCGCGCGTCATAGTTCCACCCGCCTTCAACTGCTAGCACGGTTCCACCCGCCTTCAACTTCTAGCACGCGCCCCGCTCTTGTGCGGGTGCAAGAAAATGAGCCAATCAGGCGAGCAGCCCACAAACCCATGACCTCGCATAAGATAAGACTCGGGTCCCATAGCCTGCCGAGGTTGAATGAAAAAGCTCTTCTCAATTCTGTGTGTCTTCTCCGTTATCGTAATCCTCATCCCCGCACATGCGGCACAAGCCCAGTTGCGGGCCCAGGCGCTGCCTCCTACCACGGCCGCGGTGCCCGCCCAGAATCTGAGCCAGGACATCGCCGCGCGCTCGCGTGATCTCTCCCGCCTGCTCAACGACATCTGGCAGGACAAGCTGAAGCACGAGCCGGAGTACGCGACCTACCTCGGCGACAAACGCTACGACGCTGAGCTTTCGGATTACTCTCCGCGCGCGGTCAACGACTCGCTCGCGCGAGGCCGCACCTTTATTGAGCGGCTCTCCGCCATCGACACCACCGGGCTGACGCAACAGGAACAGCTCTCCGCGGAGCTGATGCTGCGGTCGCTGATCGAGGACCAGGAGGGCGCGCCGTTCAAGGAGTGGCAGATGCCGGTCAATCAGTATGACGGCATCCAGCTCGACCTGCCACAGCTCGCCGAACACACCTCTTTCGACAACGCCGACGACTACGACAACTACATCGCGCGACTCGGCAAGATACCGCTGGCCTTCTCGCAGACCATGACCAACATGCAGACCGGCGTCGACGTGCACCGGACGCCGCCGCAGTACCTGATGGAAAAGGTGCTGGCACAGACTCAGGCGATCGCCGGGCAGAAGCCGGCGGACAGCCCCTTCGCGCTGCCGCTGAAGAAGTTCCCCAAGACCGTGAGCGCCGAAGAGCAGAAGCGCATCTCCGACGCCGTGCTGGACGCGATCACCACGAAGGTGCTGGCGTCCTACCAGCGCTTTGCGAAGTTTCTCACCTTCGCCTACATTCCCAACTGCCGCAAGGATCCGGGCATCTGGGCCCTGTCGGACGGCGACGCCTACTACGCGTTCCGCATCCGGCAGAGCACGACGCTGGACAAAACCGCCGCCGAGATTCACCTGATCGGCCTGGACGAGGTGAAGCGCGACGAGGCGGAGATGCTCACGATTGTTCATAAGCTCGGATTTGCCGACCTGAAGAGCTTCGCGGTCGCCCTGAAGGCGAATCCGAAGGAGCATCCTGCCTCCGCCGACGCACTGCTCAACGCCTACAAGGGCTACATCGCGCAGATGCAGTCGCGGCTGCCCGAGCTGTTTGGGACGCTGCCGAAGGCCAGGCTGGAAGTCGTGCCGACGCCGGCCTATATGGCTCCGAATCAGCCCCAGGCCTTTTACGATCAGGGCACGCCCGACGGCAAGCGCCCCGGCAATGTTGATGTGAACACTTACAGCTGGGCCGACCGATCGCTGGCCGATGTGGAGGCGGTGGCCTACCACGAAGGGATTCCCGGGCATCACCTGCAGATCTCGATTACGCAGGAACTAACCGGGCTGCCGGCGTTTCGCCAGCAGAGCTACTACACCGCGTACACCGAAGGCTGGGCGCTTTACTCGGAGCGCCTGGGCAAGGAAATTGGGTTCTACCAGGACCCCTATTCGGACTACGGACGCCTGGAGGCCGACATGTGGCGGGCGATTCGCCTGGTGATCGACACCGGCGTCCACTCCCAGCATTGGACGCGCCAGCAGATGGTGGACTACTTCCACGAGCACTCCACGCTGGATGAGACGAATGTGCAGTCCGAGGTGGACCGCTACATTGCGTGGCCGGCGCAGGCGCTCGGCTACAAGATGGGCCAGTTGAAGATTCTCGAACTGCGCGACCGCGCAAAGACCGCGCTGGGGCCGAAGTTCGACCTCAAGGCGTTCCACGATGTTGTGCTCGACTCCGGAGCGCTGCCGATGGATGTGCTGGAAAAGCAGGTCGACGCGTGGATCGCAGCGCAGAAAGCACACTGAGCCGCCAGCCAGCATTTCACCTTTCTACAGCAAAATCACGGATCAAAATGCACGCAGCGGGCAGGCTGCTAATCGCGTTATGCCTGCATCCAACGCTCTACGACCGCAAGCCCGAAATCTCTAAGTGCTGAGGAGCGAAATGCAGTCATCGACACCAAATGCAGCGAAGGCGATGTGTGCGCAAAAGCCGTTGCACATCATTACGACGAGTTTTCTGGATGGAAATGAAGTGCTTGCAGGTTTCTCAGATGGAACCGCCGCGATCTTCGAGGCCGAGGAGTTGGAGAAGCTGAGACCGGCGCGCAAGCAGACCCTGCAAGCCTGCTCGGCGCCCGCTCATGCGGACGGCCCGCCCGACCCGCCAAGGCCGTAGCGAGCGGCGCTCAGCACTCCGCCTAGGGGCGAGAAATGCTGCAGTTTGCTATTTGGTGTCGTCCTGTTCGAGCAAATGCCGGGCCTCTGCCAGTGGGATGATGTTTCCGTCCACACTTAGCTCATAGTCGCCCGCGTTCTCCGGCACGGAAATGACGGTTTCCACGGTATGACCGCGCTTGCGGAGGACTTGCACGAGGAGATCGATATCGATCATGGGTTAACTCCCAGTCAGGGAAGCTTTACGGCATCACTTCTTGGCAAACGAGCGCATCAGGATCACCAGGTTCCAGATAGCGTCGTCCTTGGCGCGAGGTCCTTCTGCGGGCATTTTCAACTTGTCATCGCCGTTCTTGATGATCAAAAAGAGTTCTCCGTCGGTCCTGTCCTTCAAGCTCGCCGGATCGGTAAGATCTTTCATTTTCAATTGCATATCCGCAACAAGTTCGCCTTTTCCGTTACCGTTCGGGCCGTGGCACATGGCGCAATCGATCCCATACACCATCTTGGCGTGAGCCTGGGATTCAGGCGTGGGTGTCACAGGATTTGTCATCGTTGCGGCAGCGGCCGGCGCGGCCTTTTCGGGCGCGGCAGTCGGCTCCTGGGGCAGAAACGCAAAGAGCAGCGCGGCGGGAAGGACGAATAAGAGTTTCAGCATTACGTGCCTCCATTCATTCGGGCGAATCCTGCGCCTCCTGCGAACACGGAGAAACGCCATCGCCCGAACCTACGTAAAGTCTGCTCCTGGGATCGCGTGCAAGCTGTGTCCTAGGTCACGTCTAAAGAGTGCTATCACCCCATAGACCGAAGTGCCGATAAATGAGTCCGATATCCGCCTGTTTCTCCATGCGCTGCAACTAGCGGCTCACCTTCCCTGGATAGGAAAGTTGAAGCTCGCTGTACACATTGCTGTTCCCGACCGGAGTCGATCCAGACCAGAACACCCCCGCTCCTCCAAAGGTGTTTGGCGTAATCGTGCCGCTCAGCGACAGCGTCTCGCCGTCCACCGTGTTGGAGCCTTTGACGGTCAAGTTGGTCCCAACTACCGACATGGTGATGGTCGTATCCGGCTTGAAGACTCCGGTCAGCTGCTGCTGATCGTTCAAGGGAGAGCCAACTCCATTCTGGATCTTGTAGAGCTGGAACATGCACTTTTCGGCCGATTGGATCGTCCGCCAGAAACGCAGGGAGTAGCCGGTCTTGGTGCGCGGGTCGTACTTGATGTAGATGTCCGCCCGCTCGACCCTGGCTCCGTCATCGGGAGATCCGGCAATGCCGAATCCCTGCCCGGCGGTCTTTTCCGGTGACATCACAACCTTGAACTGCATGTCTCCCGCTGGAGCGTCGTTCTGATAGAGGAGTTCCGCATGCGGAAGGGGCGCACGACCAAGGGCTGCGCCGGGGCCTCCGGCAGCAGCACCACCGGCTCCGGCACCACCTGCACGAGCGCCAGCGGCTGCACCCGCTCCGGCTCCTGCACCTGTGCCAAAACCTCCACCGGGCGCTCCTGCGGCTCCACTTACACGNNCCCCGGTTACCGAGGTCCACGTGCCGATCACCGTCCACATCCCGTTCACAATCGATGGATTCTCCGTCTCCACAAAGTTGCGGAAGTTGGGATTCACCGTCGTCGAGGTGACGCTGGCGGCAGGGATGGGCTTGCTTGCGATTGCAGTAACTTCAGGGCCGGGATCGCTGATGTTGTGCTTGGGTTGAATGCTGACGCGAAGGTATTTGCCGACGTCGCCGGCGGTCAGCGTATAGCTTCGCAGGGGCATATTGCCGCGGCTGACGGCGACCTTGCGCGGGTTCGCACAGGAGGCGTCGTCACATTGATACCAGGTGATGAGCGACTGGTCTTCGTGGCCGCCGAGGCCGAGCACGTAGTGGACGGCAACCTTGCCGTTGAGCGGAACTGCAACCACTGGCTGGCTGGTGAATTTGGGTGGATCGAGGAACGTTGGTTCCACGTTTACGTGCACCGTGAGGTAGAAGCCATTTGCCGCTTTGGCCTTGACGGCAACGTATTCCGCGCGGCCGGTCTTGTTGTTGCCGCTGATCGTAACCTTGTTTCCCGTGGTCGAGCTGAGGGTGACCAGGTCGGACGCAGCGGACCAGGTGACCGGCGTGTCCTTCGCGCGAGCCGGCAATACGTTCGCGGTGATGGTCGCACTGGCTGCTCCCGTGCGAACCGTGGGCGACACGGCGCGGCTGACGAATGGCCCGCCGCCGGGAATACCTTCGGGTTGCGGAGGACCGGTGACGGTCATACGGAAGACGGCGCTGCCTTCGCTCTCATACTTTGCGCGCGCATTGGCCGGATCCCAGTCGTCGACCGGACCGTTGGGAAGAGCGGCGCGCAGCAGGTTCCACGGGTTGAAGGCCTTCACCTCTTCGTCGCTCAGTTCGCGTGAGAGCGTGTACGTCGGCGGACCCAGAAGGCTGTCCTTGATGGCGAGCGGCTTTCCGTTCGCGTCTTTCACGTGATAGGTAAGCGAGTAGAGGTTTTGCCGCACCGCGGCCTTCCACACCATCCACGCCACCGGAGACTTCGGCGTATTGACCGGCATCACACAGTTGATCAGCGTGTCCGGATTTCCGAATCCCTTGTAGAATTCGAGGCCCCGCGACGCCTTGAAGACGGTGTTGATGAAGGTGAGTCCGAGGCCGACATGACGCCGTTACCGGTCGGGAAGTAAATTTCGGAGTCGTTGAAGACGCCGACCGTCCCACCACCGAGGAAGTCGTCGGTGCCCTCGATGAATACGTTGGTGAAGTACGACCGCGTGGTCCGGATGAACGTCGTGTCCAGCCGGCTGAGGAAGGCGACGTGGGAATAGACGTGCTTGTCGCCCGTCATCTGGATCGCAACCGCCTGCGTGATCACGTCGGAGCGCTTTTTGAGGTTCTTCGAGGGGTCGCCGGGATACTCGTAGTCGAGGTTGGCGTAGTTCACGACGGTGAGGTTCATCATTGTGAAGCCGGTGGCGTTGATATCGAAAATGTAGCCGTTGTTGGTGGCACCCTCTTTGTTGCCCCGATTGTCGGCCAGCACCACCTTCCGGCGGTCGTCGGTGAGCCCGAGGATCGTAATGTAGTTCTTGGTGACCTATATGCTGTAAAGCGCAGACTCGTCAACGTGAAGGAAATACACGTCCGGCTTGATGCCGATGACGGTCGGCTTATCCGGCGTGCCGGCGGCCGCCGCGGCATAGGCTGCCTGCAACGTCTTGAATTTTCTGGTGGCCGGGTCGTCCTGGGAGAGGCTGCTGTCGACTAGGTAGTCGTACCGATAGTTCGTGGTGTCGAACTTTACGCCGGTATAGCCATTGAATGGCGCCGCATCGCGCAGATTGTCCTGCGCCTGGGCGACCGGCCAAACTACCGAGGCGACCAGCAATACCGCCACCACCATTCCCAATCTCCGTTCGTACACTCTCATAATGTCTCCTGACGGATCCGCACAGATTTGCGCGCTGGCGATTGGTGACCACCCAGGCATCCAGTCGGCAAATTGGTCGGATCACTGCGAGGAAACATTAAGCCAGCAATACGAGCCTGTCAACCGGTCCGTTTTCTGGAATGTGCTGGCCAGAGACGCCCCTCAATCGCGAACCGGGAGACCTACTCTGGTAGCCTGTTTGCATGAGCACTGACACGTTCGAACTACCAGTCCAGGCGGGTGGCCTGCCCAATCTGCGCGTTGCCATCCTCGGCGCGGGCAAGATGGGCGGCATCCTGCTCCAGGCCTTTCTGAAGAACAACCTTCTGCTTCCCGAGCAGATCGTCGCGACGGTGCAGCATCCGGACCGCGCCCTGGCACTTTCCGTGCAGTTTGGCGTCGAGGTGGGCACCAACAACCTCGCGGCGGCCAAGTTCGCTGACGTCATCCTGCTGGGCGTCAAGCCGATGCAGGTCCCGGCCGTGGTCGCCGAAATTACCCCGGCGCTGACGCCGGACAAGCTGCTGCTCTCCTTCGCCGCTTCGGTGACGACGCGATCGATCGAGGATGCAGCCGGATGCGATCTCGCGGTGATCCGCGCGATGCCCAACACGCCGGCGATGCTCGCCGCGGCCATCACTGCGCTTTGCCCAGGGCGCTTCGTCGCGCCTAAGCAAATGGCGATTGCGCAGCGCATCTTCGAGACCGTCGGGCGCACCGTGGTGGTCGACGAGAAGCACATGGACGCAGTGACCGGCCTCTCCGGCTCCGGACCGGCGTTTCTCTACATCATCATCGAGGCTCTGGCGGAGGCCGGCGTCAACGTAGGGCTGCCACGCGACGTTGCCACTCTGCTGGCTGCGCAGACGGCGTACGGTTCGGCGCGGATGGTGCTGGAGACCGGCTACCACCCGGCATTGCTAAAGGACCAGGTGACCACGCCGGCGGGCTGCACGGTCGACGGCATCCTCGAACTCGAGGAGGGCGGCCTGCGGGTAACGCTGATCAAAGCCGTCAAACGCGCAACTCAGCGTGCGAAGGAACTCGCCACGGGATGATTCAGCTACCGGGTAAATACGCTGGTTAACAATGCCTTTCTGACGACCGGCTCGCGGGCAGAGGTGTGGCCTCCGTCACTGTTTTTGAAGCGGACGACGCAGTATATTGATGGATCGTGGCATGGCTGATTAGGGCCTGCCCGATGATTTGGAAACGGGAGCATAACCCATGATGAAGGCTCTGTTCAGGGCTTGTTTATTTGCAACATGTTTGACCTTAGTTAGCTCGGTCGCTCAAGCGCAACAGAGGGTCCACGCAGTATCCGGAACGGTTACGTCGATCAATCCCAAGATAGGGATGACTGAAATCGACACCGACGACGGCTCCTCCGCGCACTTCCGATGGCTGAAGAAGTCCGAGGAATCGATTGAGTTCGACAAGACCGTAAGTGCCGACGCAGTCACTGCGGACAAGTTCACAACCAAGGGAACCCACGTGATCGTCTACTTCTTCGGCGAAGGCGACGTGCGAACCGTGGTGGCCTTGCGCGATCTCGGAGATGGATCGGTGGCAAAGACGTCCGGAACCGTCGTCAAGCTAAATCGCAAGGAACATCTGCTGACCATCAAGAACAGTTCAGGGGCCGAAGAGTCTTTTCATCTTGACCCCAAAACGGTGGCCGACACAGCGACAGGTGTGACTCAAGGTTTCAAATTCGACCTGAGCAAGGGCGAGCAGGTGCGAGTCACTGCCGCCCAGGCCAATGGCAGCGCAACCGCTTTGCTGATCGTCCCAGGCGTCTGAGGCGGACCGCTTTGCTCGGCCACCAACCCTGTAGCCGGGCGACCGCATAGAATCGAGTTATGCTCGCAGCGTCCGCAAACCCGGCCACGCACAACCGCATCCTGCCGCGCATCGCGTGGTTCGCGGTCTTCTACAACGTGCTCGTCATTTTGTGGGGGGCGCTGGTCCGCGCGAGCGGCTCGGGCGCTGGCTGCGGCAATCACTGGCCGCTGTGCAACGGCCAGGTAATTCCGGTGTCGCCCGGTTTTCATACCGTCATCGAATTCACGCACCGGCAGATGACGGTTGGCTCGACGTTGGTCGTGATCGCATTGCTCGTCTGGACCTTTCGCGCGACGGTGAAGGGCCACGCAGCACGTGGATTTGCAATTGCGTCGATGCTCCTGCTGCTCAACGAGGCGCTGCTCGGTGCGCTGCTGGTGAAGCTGGGATACGTGACCGGCAACCAGTCTTCGGGGCGCATGGTGTTGCTCTCGATCCATCTCAGCAACACGCTGCTGCTGGTGGCCGCACTGACGTTGACCGCACGATTTCTCTCGACTGGCCAGCGCTGGGCTGGACTGCACCGCGCGCCAGGATTCGGGTGGGGGGGCGCCGGACTCGCGGCAACAATTGGCGTCGGCGTCAGCGGATCGATGGCTGCGCTGGGCGACACGCTCTTCCCTGCCGTCTCGCTACGCGCCGCATACGCACAGGATTTCGCGGCCAGCTCGCCGTGGCTGCTGCGGCTGCGCCTCGTCCATCCGATCAGCGCGCTGGTTGCCGCTCTCTTTGTGATCTGGCTAGTTGGCCGCTCGCGCCAGATAGGCCAACATGAAGCTGCCCCAGGTGAGCCAGACAGACAAGAGATAACCCGCGCACGCCTTGCGGGCCTGGTCCTCGGCCTGCTCGGCCTCCAGTTCGCGCTTGGCATCGCCGACGTGCTACTGCTTGCGCCCGCGTGGATGCAACTGCTCCACCTGCTCGGCGCCGAACTTTATTGGGTTGCGCTGGTGCTGCTCGCGGCGGAGACGATCTGGCCGACAGGAACGCTGGCGTTGTCCGGAACGCCGACACCCTCGCCGGTGACGACCACGGTCGCGTAGGCTTCTCATTTAATAAGGAACACAAGAAACCCGGACACGATGGTCCTGTGCCCGGGTCATTCCTTGAATGAATCTCATTTGCGGCTAAGCCATTCGCCTGGCCGTCGCCCGCTCAGGCCTTAATGAGTTTCCGGCTTGCCTGCGACTGCGTCCCCGGCATTCTCGGTCGCGTGAGCAGTGCTCTTAGCGGCAACTTTGGTGCCGTGGGCAGTGTCCTTGGCTGCGACCTTGGTTCCATGCGCGGTGTCCTTGGCGGCTACCGTCGTGCCATGCGCTGTGTCCTTGGCCGCGACTTTGGTTCCGTGGCCGACATCCTCGGCTCCGACCTTGGTGTCGTGTCCGACCACTTTGGCGCCGTCCGCGGTCTTATCTGCCGCGACGGCCGTGGCATGAGCCGTCTTATGGTAGACCTTCTTGGTCGCATGCCCTGTGTCCTTAGCGGCATCTTTCGTCGCGTGGCCGGTATCGACCGCGGCATCCTTGGTGGCGTGCCCGGCGTCCTTCATGTCCTGGCCCGCATCCTGAGCGTACGCCGCTCCGGAGCCAAGCCCTACTGCGAGCCCTGCGGCGAGCAAAAATCCTGTCACCCGAATCGTCTTCATGCTTCGTCCTCCGGCTTGCTCTCGGCAGGCCATACTCAAGTAGATTCGCCAAACCGGCGGCGAGATGTACGGGACGTGAGGATTCGCTGGACGGTCGAATGGCAACTGCTCGCCAAAATGCGTATATTTCTCTACGTCTGCAAAATTAGTTCTCGACTCGAACAGACCGGCCGAAGCACCCATAGTTCCGCCGGCGGAATGGAAGCATGATCCCGATGCACTTTGCCCCGATCCCTGCCGTTTTCTTCTTCGCCACCCAGTTGACTCACCTCGCGCCGGTCGATTTCGCCATCCTGCTGCTGTACTTCGCGATGGTGATCTTCGTCGGCTTTTACGTGAAGGGATCAACCAACACCAGCGAACAGTTCTTCCTTGCCGGGCGCGAGATGTCGGCGTGGATCGCCGGACTCAGCTTCGTCTCGGCCAACCTCGGATCGCTCGAGTTGATGGGCTGGGCGGGTGCGGCCTACCAGTACGGCATCCTCGCGATCCACTGGTACTGGATCGGCGCGATTCCCGCGATGCTGTTCCTCGGCATCGTGATGATGCCCTTCTATTACATCTCGAAGACGCACTCCGTTCCGGGCTACCTGCAACTTCGCTTCGGCGAGGGCGCGCGCGCGCTGTCGGGCGTCTCCTTCGCGTTCATGACGGTGCTGATGTCGGGCGTCAACATGTACTCGATGGCGCTGGTGATGAAGGTGGTGCTGGGCTGGAACATCAACTTCTCGATGTGGGTCGGCGCTATTACCGTTGCGATCTACGTCATGCTCGGCGGCCTGCGGTCGGCCATCATCAACGAGGTGCTGCAGTTTGTGCTGATCTGGGCGGGCGCGGCGCTGATCCCGATCCTTGGCCTGATCGAGGCCGGCGGCTGGACCAACCTGAAAGCGCTGATCATCGCGCGTATGGGCGACCCGGCCTACATGCACATCTGGTCGACCACGGGCAGCTTCAGTTCCAACCCCATGGGAGTCCAGTGGACCGGCCTCGTCTTCGGACTCGGATTCGTGATCTCCTTCGGATATTGGACGACGGACTTCCTCGTCGTGCAGCGCATACTCTCGGCGAATAATCTTCGCGCTGCTCGGCTGGCTCCGATCATTGGTTCGGCGTTCAAGATGTTCGTGCCGTTCTTCGTCATTCTGCCAGGACTGCTGGCGCTGGTTCTGTTGAAGGATTCCGCCGGACACCTCATCCAGCTCTACCCGACTGACTCGGACATGGTCATCAACCACGGCGCGCACAGCTTCAACGAGGTGCTTCCGATGATGATGGTGCGGTACCTCGGGCCGGGCCTGTTGGGCCTTGGCATCACCGCGCTGATCGCGGGCTTTATGTCGGGCATGGCCGGCAACGTCAGCGCCTTCTCTACCGTCTGGACATACGATATCTACGGCGCGTACCTCAACAAAAAGGCCTCCGACGCGCACTACGTTCTGATGGGCCGCTGGTCGACCATCCTCGGCATGGCGGTCTCGGTCGGTACGGCCTACCTGGTGATGAGCGCGGCCAGCATCATGGATTACGTGCAGGAACTGTTCAGCTTCTTCATCGCGCCACTGTTCGGCACGGTGATTCTAGGCATGCTGTGGAAGCGCGCCAGCAAGGCGGGCGGCTTCTGGGGCCTGCTGTGCGGCACCGCGTCGTCTGTCTTCATGTGGCTGGCGGTGATGCACGACAAGACCAACATCCGATTCATGATTTTGGAGCCGCATGCGTCGGCCGACACCATCATTCGCGTGCAGGCCATGGCCGCCAACCTGTACCGCGCGCTGTGGTCGTGGTGCATCTGCGTGATCGTCACCGTCGTGGTCAGCTACATGACGAAGGCGACGCCCGAAGCGCAACTCACCGGCCTGGTCTACGGTTCGACCGTGATTCCGCATGACGGGTCAAGGAACGTTTTCGAGAAGCCGATCTTCTGGGCGGTTGTAATCGCCACCGTCCTGTTCATCCTCAACCTCTGGCTCTGGTAACCCAACTGGCTCTCGCAAGGAAATGACAATGACATCGCAACCCGAAGCACCGCATCCCCATCACGTCGATCCCAGCACTGAGCAGGCGCTGTCCATCTGGTTCTTCGTCGGCGTCCTCATGCTCTCCAGCGGACTGATCATCTTCGGCCAGGGCATCTACGAGTTCTGGCACCCGGGCACGACCGTTCTCGCCAACCTGCACCCAGCCTTCTGGTGGGGAATGCTTATGGTGCTGTTCGGCGGCTTCTACACCTTCCGATTCCGGCCCGAAATGGACTAGAACCTTAACACCGATCGACTCCGAGGAAACCGATTCAAGAGATTCAGTGGACCGACATACGGTGAGCGCAATCGGGTTTTTCATTTACCTTTTTTTTGAATTGGCTGCATCGGTGAAAATCGGTGCTAAGCCCTTTCCAACCGGCCGCGCAAAAGGCCAAGGAGTTTCAAGAAATGTCCCGACCAATGACCATGGGAGTACTCGTAGGCAACCGCGGATTCTTCCCCTCGCACCTCGCCACCAGCGGCCGGCTTGAAATCATCGCCGCGCTTGAGGCCGCCGGCATCAAGCCCATCGTGCTGCACCCCGACGTCACCGCCCACGGCGCAGTGGAGACTTACGAGGACGCGAAGAAATGCGCCGCCCTGTTCAAGGAACACGCCGCCGAGATCGACGGCCTCATCATCACTCTGCCGAACTTCGGCGAAGAGCGCGGCCTGGCCGACGCGATCCGCCTCGCCGACCTGCGCGTACCGGTGCTGATCCAGGCCACGCCCGACGCGCCCAGCAAGATGACCATCGCTTTCCGCCGCGACAGCTTCTGCGGCAAGATGTCGATCTGCAACAACCTGAAGCAGTACGGCATTCCCTACTCGCTGACAACGCTGCACACCGAAGCACTTGACTCGACCGAATTCAAGGCCGACCTCGCGTGGTTCGCCGCGGTGTGCCGAACGGTTCGTGGGTTGAAGAACGTTCGCTTCGGCGCGATCGGAGCGCGGCCCACCGCGTTCAACACCGTGCGCTATTCCGAGAAACTGCTCGAGCGCTCCGGCATCACCGTCGAGACGCTCGACCTCAGCGAAGTGATGGGCCGCATTGGGCGCATGGCGGATAACGACGACGCCGCGCAGGAGAAACTCGCCGCAATCAAGAAGTACATTCCCGTTGGCCAGACGCCCGAGGCCGCGCTGCTGAAGATGGCTAAGCTGGGCGCCGTCATCGACCACTGGATGAAGGCGAGCGAACTGACCGTCTCCGCCGTGCAGTGCTGGACGTCGATTGAGGAGTTCCTCGGCATCGTTCCATGCACCGTGATGTCGATGATGAGCGAGAACCTCATTCCGTCCGCCTGCGAGGTCGACGTGCTCGGCACGCTCTCGATGTATGCGCTGACGCTCGCGAGCGAGACGCCCTCGGCGCTGCTCGACTGGAACAACAACTACGGCGAGGACCCCAACAAGGCCGTCTGCTTCCACTGCTCGAATCTGCCGAAGCACTTCTTCAAGGAAGGCGTGAAGATGGACTACCAACTCATCATCGCGGGAACGGTGGGCAAGGAGAACACGCACGGCACGCTCGACGGCACGGTGAAGGCCGGTCCGATGAGCTTCGCGCGCTTCTCCACCGACGACTTCGCCGGCCAAATCAAAGGCTACGTGGGCGAGGGTGCGTTCACCAACGATCCGCTGAACACCTTCGGCGGAGCGGGCGTGGTCGAGATCCCCAACATGCAGTCGCTGCTGCGCTACATCTGCGAGCACGGCTTCGAGCACCACGTCGCCGCCAGCTTCTCCACCACCGCCGCGCCGGTCTACGAGGCTGCCAGCAAGTACCTCAACTGGCCCATGCACTGGCACAAGTAAACGCCGCAGACACCGCTGCTGCTTGGCGGCCTTATTGAGCGGCATTGCTCTGCTTGGCAGGCGGCTTCGCAGTCACTCGAACCGTGACGCCAGTCATGTCGGTATGAATCACCATCGGCTGCTGCGCGTTGGCATAGGCCTGCACCGTCGTCTCCTTGGTGTAGGTCGCGGGAACGCATCCACCGTTCGCGGAGTTCGGGCAGTTCGGCATCTCCTGGCGGGTCACCTCGCGCGGATTGGTGACTCTCAGCGTGTACTCGCCCTCCGGCACATACAGGAAGTGGAATGCCTCATCATCGCCGCTCACCGTAGTACTGGCGAGCATTGTGTTGTCGTCCGAATCGTGGAGTTCCACCTTGCCGGCGTTGACCGTCTGGCCCGTAGCAGAATCGACCAGCGTACCCGATACGGAATGCAGCTTGGCCAGCGAGATCTCTATGTCGTTGCCGTCGGCCTGCTCCCCGTCACCCACTTTGACCGTCTTCGCGTCGCGCTGGCGTACCACGTCGCCGCAGTAGACATCCAGCGTGAAGCCTGCCTTGGGGCCTGACGAGCCGCTGTTGCGAAAGATGTAGGTGGTCTGCGTATCGTGGATGTCGACCGTGGCCTTCAGCAGGTATTCGCCCGGGGGCAAGCCCACCAGACGGAAGCGGCCCCGGTCGTCGGTGGAATCCACGAAGGACATGGCTGCGATCAGGTGGGTACGAAACTTGACCCATTTCCCGGCCTTGTCCTTGCGCAGCAGCGAGACCTCGGTAGCGGCGTATGGCGCGCCGTCGTCGAACCGGACCGTGCCGGCAATGGTTGCGCCCTTCACCAGTACCACCTCCGTGGTCGTGGTTCGGTTGGCTACAACCGTCACCGTCGTCAGCAGTTCGGCGATCAGATTTTTTGTCTGCGCATCGGGATGGTTCAAGTCATCGCGCGACAGTTCCGACAGCGGCGAGAGATACCCCAGCTTCTCGGCGATTACGTAGTAGTCGCCCGGCACGATGGGGATCGTAAACGACCCGTCCAGCAGTGTGCCGACCACCGTAGTCGTGGCCTCGGACTTGCTGCTCCGTGTTTCTGGGCCGATGGCCGGGGAAGCAAGGTCCACCACCGGCTGCAATACCACCGAAGCCATTCGCGCCGGTAGATGGCTATCGCCGCAGATCACGTGCCCGGTCACGGTGCCCGTCGCTGCTGGCGCTGCGACCACCGCGGGCGCCGTGGGTGCCGCAACCTGCTGTGCGATGAGTCTGGCAGACACGGCCAGAACCAAGACGAGAGCCCAACGATTCAGGCGCATTGATAATGCCTCTTCCCTGCGAATGCGAAAGTTTAGCATTCTGGCGCGTTGAGTATTCTGGCGCAATAAGACGTACCCATCGCGTTCGGGGTCTATTCAACTACGCGAGCTGCCGAGTAGACTGGGTCGTCCCGTACTGTTGCAACAAATCCTCAAGGGTGAAACCGATGAACCTCCGCTTATCGACGATTCTCTGTACGTCCTCTCTTCTCGCCGCGACACTGTTTGCCCAAACCCCGACCCAGCCTGTAACGCCGCCAGTGGCGCAAGCCAGCCCGGATGCGACCCAGCCTCCGCGCAGGGTTCCGGAGCCACCCTATAAGGCCACCATTCCACCCTCTCCAGGCGACCTCACCGTCTGGCCCCGCGGCGTCTCGCCGCAGGAGGTCGGCAAGGCGCTGGCCGAACACTTCGTGACAACGCCGCTGGGCCGGGGCATCGCGTATCCCGAGGTCTGCTCCTGGTACGGCGCATTCACCTTCGCCCAGATCACCCACGACGACGCGCTGCGCGACAAGCTCATCGCACGGTTTGCACCGATCATGCCTGGCGGTCCAGAGGCCCATCGCATGCCGCAGCGTCACCACGTCGACGACTCCATCTTTGGCGTCGTCCCACTCCAGATCGCCATCCAGACGAAGGGTCTTCCAGCGTACGACCCGAAGTACCTCCAGCTCGGCACCTGGTGGGCAGACCGTCAGTGGGGGCCGCTTGCGCCCGACAGTCCCGCTGAATTGCCATTGGATGAACACAATGCGCTGGTGAAGGATGGCCTGTCCCCGGAGACGCGCCTTTGGGTCGATGACATGTACATGCTGACCATGCTGCAGCTTGAGGCTTACCGCGCCACCGGCGACCGCAAGTACCTCGACCGCGACGCGCACGAGATGGTCACCTATCTGGACCGGTTGCAGCAGCCGAACGGACTTTTCTTTCACGCGCCCGACGTGAAGTACTTCTGGGGGCGGGGCGACGGCTGGTTCGCGGCCGGCATGGCGGAGATGCTGCGCAGCCTGCCCGCCGACCACCCCGATCGCCCGCGCATCATGGCCAGCTACAAGCTGATGATGGCCGCGCTGCTGAAGTATCAGGGCGCGGACGGCATGTGGCGCGAGCTGATCGACCACCCCGAGGCATGGCCCGAAAGCTCCAGTTCCGCCATGTTCAGCTTCGCCCTGATCACCGGCGTCAAGCACGGCTGGCTGGACGCCGCCACCTACGCCCCCGCCGCCCGCCGCGGATGGATTGCCGTGGTCGGCTACGTCGATCAGAACCACGACGTCACCCAGGTCTGCACCGGCACAGGCAAGTTCGACAGCATGCAGTACTACCTCGATCGCAAGCGCGAAACCGGGAACCTGCACGGCCAGGCGCCCGTGATGTGGGCTGCGTCGGCATTGCTGCGCGAGGAGAAGTAATGTCCACCCTGAACAACCCTGTGTGATGGAGATCACAGCCTGCATCCCGCCCTGCGGGTATTCTGTTATTGCTTTGGGACATGCAGAGTTTTATGTTGCCCATTGTCCTGCCGCCGCTATATATCGGCGGCATGGCTTTTTAAGCGACCCCCTGAACGGGCGCAATCGCCCCCGGCATTGCGAAATCCGACAAACTCCGCCATACTTAGGTGTTGGGTTGTGTGAGCTGTGGTTCCGCCTGCTTGTCCGGTGGACCGCTCGAGTTCATCTCTTCGCCCACATACCGTTTTCTCTGAGAGGAATTCCAAGTGTTGATGATTCGTTTGGCGCGCGTTGGCGCCCGCAAGCAGCCCCACTACCGCGTCGTTGTGATTGAAAAGGACCGTGCCCGCAACGGCCGTTCCATCGAGGTTGTCGGTACGTACAATCCCCGCACCGCCCCCGCCTCGCTGGAACTCAAGCGGGACCGAATCGATTACTGGGTCGGCAACGGCGCCAGGATGTCGGAGCGCGTCGGCAAGCTCTTTGCCCAGCCCGCCGCTGAACCCGTCAGCGCGGCCTAGTTACCGGGATTGGACCGGTAACCGCCCGCTAGTACCCAAAGAATCTCTCATTATGCCGTCTTTCAGACGAAAACTTTACTGTTTCTTCACGTAGACTCATCGCAGGCCTGCTTGCAAGCCGGGTGGGCCTGCGTTTCCCCTTGACGCCTCCCCCAAGGTGGTATAACGCTACTGCACCGGCGGAACGTCATTCAGTCCCCTAAGACCTCACCCCAGAATGAGGCTATCGGCTGAAAGAGCCCGGAGCAGCATACTCCTACGAGGTGTCTGTGATGATCGAAGCAACGCCAACTGCCAGCGAACCAACAGAGCGGATGAAGCAACTTATCCTGGAGATCGTCCAGGCGTTGGTTGACCAGCCCGATGATGTCTCCGTCGAGATGCTTGACGACCACGATTCCACAGTCATACGACTGCGGGTCGCGCACCAGGACATCGGCAAAGTCATCGGCAAACAGGGCCGGACAGCGCGCTCTCTGCGCACCATTCTCGGCGCCGCCAGCATGAAGCTACACCATCGCTTCGCGCTCGATATTCTGGAGGACGGCGACGTACGACAGGCGGACTAACCCTACACCGGTCGCCGCCGGTCAAGTGAAGCATCTCGCTGCTCGACAACGGCTGCGAAGGGGCCGCACGGCGAAGGTCTTCCCTTGCACACAGATCTGCCAGCATAGGTAACATGCGTCCCATGGAAGCGACTTCGCAATGGATCGTGCTGGCCCACATCCTTCGGCCCCAGGGACGCAGAGGTGAACTTCTCGCCGACCTGTTCACCGATTTTCCTGAGCGCTTCGACCAGCACCGCCAAGTGTGGCTCGCTCCGCAGGGCTTCGCCGATCAGGACTCCGCCGAGCCGCATTCAGCCGCAGCAGCCGAACCGGCTGAGGTCGCCGCGCATTGGCTTCCCGTCGGCAGGAACGCGGGTCGAATCGTCTTCCACTTCGCGGGCATCGACACCATCGAGCAAGCAGAGAAACTCGCCGGCAAGGAAGTCGTCGTGCCCCTCACCGAGCGCCTGCCGCTTGACCCGGGCGCCGCCTACATCTCCGACCTCGTCGGCTGCACCGTCTACGACCGCGGCGTCGCGCTGGGTGTCGTCGACAGCGTCGAGTTCCCTACTTCGCCGGATGGCTCGCGCCGGCTGGAAGAAGCCGCTCCGCTGCTCGCCATCACATCCCCGGAAGGCGACGAGATTCTTGTCCCATTCGCCAACGCTTTCCTGCTCGAGCTCGACCTGGCGGCAAAGTCCATCCGCATGGCCCTGCCCGAGGGACTGGCCGACATCAATGCCCAGGGCAATCGGCCGGCTGCGAAAGAATGAGCTGGCGTTCTACACTGCGAATGACTCTCCGGCCCGGCACACATGCGCTTTGACATCCTCACCATCTTTCCCAACTTTTTCTCGGGGCCGCTCGACCACGGCATCCTGAGCCGCGCCATCGCTACCGGCGCGGTGGAGGTGGCGACGCATGACCTGCGCGCGTTCACGCATGACCGCCATCGCACCGTCGACGACCGCCCATTCGGCGGCGGCGAGGGAATGGTGCTGAAGGCACAGCCCATCTTCGAATGCGTCGAGTCGCTCGGCGGCATTGCGACGAAAGCAGACCGCGATCTGTCACGCCAGTCGGTAATTTTGCTCTCTGCGCAGGGAAAGCGTTTTACGCAGGCGACGGCGCATCGTCTCGCTACGCTGGAGCGCGTCGTGCTCATCTGCGGCCGCTACGAGGGCGTCGACGAGCGCGTCTGCGATCTGCTCGCGGACGAGGAACTCTCCATCGGCGACTACGTCCTCTCGGGCGGCGAACTGGCCGCGGCCGTGGTGCTCGACGCAACTGTGCGCCTGCTCCCTGGAGTGCTCGGCCACGCCGACTCGTCGCGCTACGAGAGCTTTGGCGCAGGCGACGATCCCGCCGATGCGTTGACTGCCGACGGCGTGCCGCGATCAACTCACGGTGCAGGCGGTCTGCTCGATTATCCCCACTACACGCGCCCCGCGGAGTTTCGTGGCGTAGCCATTCCCGAGGTGCTGGGAGGAGGAGATCATTCCGCCATCCGCCGCTGGCGCCGCCAGATGGCGCTGGAAAAAACATGGCGCAACCGGCCGGATCTGCTCACGCACGCCGCGCTCAGCAACGAAGACCGCGAGTACCTGGCGGGTCTGAAGTCATAGCTGACGAAGAAGAAGAGTGACCCTGTTGTCTTACATTGTCCCATAGTGTAGGATTTTTTCATGCCAAGAGCAGGCACAACTCGCACCTTCACGATCAGCTTTCCTCCCGATCTCGCCGAACAAGTTGAGCGTTTGGCGAAGAAGGAGAGCCGCACCACTAGCGAACTCTTCCGCGAGGCTTTCCGCGCCTACCGCGCAGAACGCATTCGTACCATCTTCGACGAATTGCATGCGCAGGCCAAGGCCGGTGGAGGCGAAGTTTACAGTGAAGAAGACATCGAGCGATTTGTCGACGAAGACCGTGCTGAACGCTGGGCCGCCAGGCAGGCTGCAAAATAGTGATCGTTGTCTTCGACTCAGGCGTATGGATATCTGCCATCAGCCGCCGCGGTGTACCGTTGTCGGCGATCACGGACGGTTTGGACAAAGACACGATTCTCACATGCACTGAGTTGGAAGACGAAGTTGTACGGATCATGAGTAAGAAATTTGGCGTCGATCCGGAAAAGACGCGACGGCAATTGGGCGAGCTTCTTGAACAAAGTGTTCGCATCGTGGTGACAGGAAGGATTTCAGGCGTCTGCCGCGACCCGAAGGACGATTTCATTCTGGAGTGTGCCGAAGTGGGCAATGCTGATTTGATCGTCACTGGCGACAAAGACCTGTTGTCGCTGGAACGTTTTGGAGCCGCCGAAATTCTTACTCCACAGCAATACCTCGATCGCGCCGATCTCCGACGACTCGCGGGTGAGTAAGGCGTCGCGCCACCTTACTTCCTGGGCTGCGACACGCTGAGTGGAGAGGTAGCGATCAAATACTTGGCCTCATCGCTGTCGATCGGAGCGATATCCAGGAGTCTGGAGGATTCCGAATTGAAACCTTTTATGCCCAGGAAGTAAACCTTCCCCGCCTCCGCGGTGAAGTGCGCGAAGACAATCATGTCGTCTTTCCCGCTCTGAGCGCTCACGCAAAGATGGTGCTTCCCCGGTTCTACCGGCACCGGAACGTAGGAGTTATAGACTGGAGCCGTCTTTTTGAACGCCCCCACCCACGCTCCGTCCATTCCGACCTTCATGATGCACCATCCGCCGGGAATACAGGCCATGGCGTTCTCTTGAATGATGTACACGAGCGCCGCAACCGCAAGTCGCGACCAACCCGTATTTTCGTGTAAACTAAAGATTCGAATTCTGAACAGGAAAGTACCTATGTCTATTCATCCGATTATGCAGAAACTGGCCGCCAAACTTGAGCGGACCGACCACCCCGCATTTGCTCCCGGCGACACCGTCCGCGTACAGGTCAAGATTCGCGAAGGCGAGAAAGAACGCCTCCAGGCATTTGAAGGAATGGTCATTGCAGCCCGCAAGGGACCGCAGGGCACCTTCACCGTCCGCAAGATGAGCTTCGGCCAGGGTGTCGAGCGCATCTTCCCCTACAACTCCAAGGTCGTCGACAAGGTTGAGAAGCTCCGCTCCTACGAGGTTCGGCGCTCCAAGCTGTTCTACCTGCGTGGTCTGCGTGGCAAGGCTGCCCGTCTCCACGAAGTCGCCCGCCCCTCCTAACCAATTTCTCCGGCCAATGCCGGCAGACACAAAGGCCACGATGGCTCTCATCGTGGCCTTTGCTGCGTGACCTAATCGCTACTTCGCGAGTGCGGAAGTGGGCGCGGGCGAAGCCGGTGTGGCCGTCGAGCCCGGTGACGCATTGATAGGCACACACGGCTGCTCCAGCGCTTTCTGACCCGGGAGCACAGGCGGCCCGGCCGGCCGCATCGTCCCTGCGGGACACGGCGCCATCAGCGGCGTCGGCCTTACGTCGGCAGGCAGCGGCGGCGCCTGCACCGGCCCTTTCGACGCGATGCTCTCCTTCGAACCCGGCCACGCATAAGGAGCCTTCGTCGAGGTCCCGTATCCAAACGCCGGAAACTTCGCCGGCAGCAGGAAGCCGCGATCGACCGCGGCCCACGCCGACTGCGGCTTCTTCCCCAGCAGCCGCTTCTCCGACGAGAGTTCGATCGGATGCCCGTCCACCGTAATTCTCAGCGTCCTGTCGTTGAACGCTCCTGGCTGCTCCTTCGCGCCCGGAAAAGGGTTCTGCGACACAATCGAGGTTCCGATTCCCGGCGCATAGATATACAGGTACTTCAGATCGGCGATGTCGTAGTTCAATCTCGCCTTGCCGGTCCATCCATCCACGGTCAGGGTTCCGGCGCTGATCGACACCGGCATCATCTTCGGTGGCTTCACCTTCTTCACCGCAATCTTCTTACCCTTTTCGTCGTATCCGAGGTTGGTCGCCGTCGCAAATACCGGCTTGCCGTCGCTATCGAAGACCGGATGCCCCTTCTTGTCGCGGATCTGTTTTACCGCCGGATTGAACATCGGTTTCCCGTCGGGATCCACGCGTTGCTTGCCCTCGCCATCCAGCATCGGAGTTGCAGGCAGCACCACAATCGTGTTCGGACCGATGTACGCGGCCTTGGCGTTTTTGCCCTTGTCCGATGCAGCAGGGGTCGCGGGCTTCGCAGGTGTCGGCGTCTCTCGCGCCGCAGGACTCTGCGCAGCCGGAGCAGTTGCCGCTGCGTTTTCCGCCGGAGCACTTGTCTGCGCCTGGGCCGCAATGCAGACGGCGGGTCCGATCAGCCCAAGTGCCAAAGCTTTCATCAAGGTGGTACGAACGAACATGATTAGAACTCCTGAACGGCTCGGCACACTGGACACCTGCGTCCGCGCCCCGGTTCTACGGGCCACAGCAGGCAAGGCCTTGGTTTGGAGCGTCGAAGAGCCTGTTCCTCCGAGAATACATCCACTTCGCCCGCATTTGCGATAAATTCCCACGGACGAAAGCTGTAAACTCGCAGCTATATATGGGCAGCGTTCCCGCTTCATCTCTTCGCACCGCGCACGCCGTCACCGCCGC